>JAYVLO010000071.1:0-10464 GCA_043759455.1 Pseudolysobacter sp. | reverse complement strand
ACACTGTCTTGCTTTTGGTCTTCGTCGTCATCTGTATCACCTCGGATTACGAAAGTGAATCGCTTATCCATGTGTCCGGGAAACAGGGGCAAGATCAGTCAGCCTCGCGCTGCAAGGCGGCGGCGCGCACGGTGCGTTCACTTGGGGTGTACTCGATCGACTGTTGCAGGAACCCCTGCTGAGTTTCGATGGCATCAGCGCCACCAGCAGCGGTGCGATGAACGCCCTCGCCCTTGCGCAAGGCTGGCTGGAGGCTGGTCGCGACGGTGCGCGCGCCAAACTCACCGCGTTGTGGGAAACGGTCGGCAATCAGAGCAGCGTGATGCGCTGGGCCTCGGCGACACCGGCGGGCGCCACCGCCAGCGCGATGATGCTGCAGCTCACGCACTATTTCACACCGAAGGAAATCAATCCGCTCGGCATCAATCCGCTGCGTGACATGGCCAATTCATTGTTCGATTTCGAGCGCTTGCGGCTAGAAGCGCCGCAGCGATTATTCATCGCGGCAACGCGCGTGCGCGATGGCAAATTGACGCTGTTCGACAATGCCCAGCTTACGATCGATGCCCTGCTCGCGAGCACGTGTTTGCCGCAATTGTTCGCACCCGTGATCATCGACGACGAAATGTATTGGGACGGTGGTTACGCCGGCAACCCGGCCCTCGAACCGTTGCTGTATCGCTGCGACGCGAGCGATATCCTGTCGGTGCTGGTGCAGCCGTTGCAACACGCCCAGCCACCGAAGAATGTTCGCGAGATTTCGCTGCGTATCGTCGAGCTGGGTTTCTCGACCACGTTCCTGCGTGAGCTGGATACCTTGCTCAAGGCGCGCGAATCACTGGCGGGGGATTCCGTACGCAGCTGGATCGGCGATCGCCTCAACAACATGCGCATGCATCTGATCGAACCCGGCGAATCGCTCGATAGTTACAGCCCGAAAACACGCATCAATACGCGCCTGAGTTTCCTGCGCAACCTGCGCGACCTCGGCCATGCGCAGACCAGCGCATGGCTCGCGCAACACGCCGCTGCGCTCGGCAAGCGCGCTACGGTGAAGTTGTAGTTTGAGGCTTCAACAAAACCCGCAAGATAAATCAGCGCTGAGTAAATTGTGTCCCGAAAGCCGACTTTCGCTGGTAGCCCCACAGGGGACTTCCGCTGGTCGTAGGTTGGATGAGCGGCACAGCCGTGTTATCCGACAATGACACGATTAGTCCGAAATTCGAAAATTGCGCTTGTCACAGTTCAAATTACGCCCTCGTTATTCGTCGGAAAGCGCTGCGCTTTTCCGACCTACTTATTACTTGTCTCCTCAATAACGATGTCATCTGGCCCAACCACTATTTGAGCAATCGCAACACCATTCTTGTCTGAAAATTCTACTTCGTATTTCTCGCTTGGACATATTTCAATCACATACCCAATCGAACCAATGCCTACTCCATCTTGCAAATAGGAGTCCGTTAAAAGTTTTACTCTAGTGTAGTTTTCAACTTTCATTTAAAAATTCAGAGAATTGACTAAAAATCGATCTCATCTTCGTCGATTCCGCCTTATTATTGCCCAATCGCCAGATGCGCGCCGAGCACATTCCAGTACCACAACATCGCGATGCTAACGAGCATGATCAGCAACCCAAGCGTATGCCGCAGCTTGCGCCAGAACGACCAATAATGGACCTTCCAGATTGATGGCCACAGCGCGACGGCGAGCACGGTCAAGCCTGCAGCGAGATATGCGAGCGCGACGGTCGCGCGCAACGGCGTGGTCGGATAATCGAACACGATATCGCTGCCGCCCGCGGCGATCTGCGCCAGCGCCACCGCGGCAGTGCCGAGAAATAACAGCCAGGCCAAGGTCGCGGCCACCAGTGCGGCGCCCGCGCTCGGTGCGCCACGCCGTGAGCTGCGCAGTATCGGTAATGCACGACGACGCCAGATACACAGCAACACACCGATGCAGGTCAAAGTCAGCAGCGCCATGATCTGCGCGAATGTCGATGGCGCATCGAGTACACCAATACGGTCGGAATAAGTGTGCCCGTAAGCGCCAGCCAGACCGCTGATGCGACCCGTGGCGTCGGCGAAAAACTGGATATGCTGATCATTCTCGACCGAACGGAAACTCAACGCGCCATCCTGCACATACCGTTTGGCCTGCGCGCCATCGCTGATAACGAGGTAACCCTCAGGCGTGATACCGACATCGACTACGCTGTCGATCGCGGTGAAAAACTTTTCCAGCGTCGAATAATTGCGCCGCTCGTTTTGGTAACTGCCGACAAAACGCTGGCCGCTGATGGCAAAATCCCCGGCCGGTTGCGGAAGGGCCGAGGGACGCGCATCGGCCAGAAAATGTTCGAAGATCAGACGCGGCAATGTGGTCGCGAATTCGCGTCCGGTATCGGTGTTGGTCGAAACGAATACCGCGACTCCGGCATCCGGCAGCACCACCATGTCGGACAGGAAATACAAGGTCGCGCCGCCGTGCTCCAGGCTTTCATAACGGCCATACGGAATGCGGAAAAATCCGTGCGCGATGCCGCCGACCTTGTCGCCATTGCGATAGGTGATCTTGCCGAGTTCGTCGAAACTCGCCGTGGGTAAAATCGTCTTGCCATCAAGGCTGCCACCGTTCAACAGCATGCGCATGTAGCGTGCCATGTCGGCCGCCGTGCTCGATCCGCCACCGGCCGGACTAAGCGCCGAAATATATTCGAACGGCGCGGCCTTGAATCCGCCTGCGGTGCGATGAAATCCGTCCGACCACGCCTTGGCCAGCGCCGCATCGACATGGCGTGTATCGCTCGCCGGCAACGGTTCACGAAACGTGGTGTGCTGCATGCCGAGTGGCACGAGGATGTGCTGCTCGACATACGCCTCGAACGGCTCGCCGGATACATGCGCGACGATCGCGCCGAGCAGTGCGACGGAATAATTCGAATATACCGCGTGCGTTTCCGGCTCGCGCACGCGCTGCGGTCGATAACGCACGAGATAGTCATCGAGGCTCGGCAGCTCGTTGTTCGATTTCTTGAACAGATGGCCGAGCGCGCTGTCCTCGAAACCGGCGGTGTGACTGAGCAGATGCCAGAGCTTGACCGGCATGTGGCCGTCGTCGAGAAGCTTCAGTTTGTCGGGCAGATAATTGTTGATCGGCGTATCGAGTTGCAGCTTGCCCTGCTCGATCAGCTGCAGGGTGGCGAGATAGGTGAAAGTCTTGGAAATCGAACCGATACGGAACAAGGTCGATGCGGGATCGACGTCACGCGGCGGATCGAATGCCGCATTGCCATAACCGCGCAGCAGCAGGTCGCTGTTGCGATCGACCACGGCCACCGTGATACCGGCGATGCCATCCCTGATCATATAGGCGCGCACCACGCCGTCGACGAATTCGGCGAGCTGCGCCGGCGCGATAAGCGGTGCCGGCGCAATCACCGCCAGCGTTGTGGGCAGGACTTCGATCGGCTTGGGCGCTGCGCTCGGCGCGGCAACGGCGAGCGGTGCGATTGGCGTCGTGTGTGGATCGAACGGCGACGCGATTTGCGCAAACGTCGCGTCGTTCGCGAACAGCAACGAACCCAGCAGCAAGGTGGCGGCGCAGGCCGCGCTACGAACGAATTTCATGACAATTTCCCTTTCGCGGAAAACGGGATGGTTTACGAATGAAGATGGTCAGTGCGCATCGGGCGCGCGATAACCCGGACCGCGCACAACGCGTCCCGGCGTCGCGCCGGTATGCTCGCCATCGCGCAACACCTGCACGCCGTTGACCAGCACATCGCGCACGCCGGTAGCAAATTGTTGCGGCTGTTCGTAGGTCGCGTGATCGGCGATCGCCGCCGGATCGAACACCACGATATCGGCGAAATAACCCGGCGCGAGACGGCCGCGATCCTTGAGCTTGAAATTCTCCGCGGGCAAGGCCGCAAGCCGACGAATCGCATCGGGCAAAACCGCGACCTTTTCATCGCGCACATAACGGCCGAGGAAACGCGCCACGTTACCGTAGGCACGCGGATGTGGCTGCAGTTTTGCGAGTACGCCTTCGGGCGCGTACGAACCTTCATCCGAACCGAGGCTGACCCAGGATTGGCTGAGGCCAAGCTTCACGTTTTCCTCGGACATGATGAAAAAAATCGTGTCGATGCGCGAGTGATCCTCGATGATCAGATCGACCGCCACATCTTCCGCCGACGTGCCGCGCATCGCCGCAACCTGCGCCAACGTCTTGCCGGTCAGCGGCTTGAGTTTTTCGCTGTTGAAGCCGTTCAGCAGGATCCGATCCGGGCCACCCGTGGCGTAGCAGATATTTTCCCAGCCATTGCCGGGGCGACGCATTTCCGCGACAACACGTGCGCGAATTTGCGGCTGTTTCAGGCGCTCAATCCACGCATCCAAGCCACCTTCCTGCAGCGCGGTATCCATGCAGGCATTGAGGCCGGTGCCGCCCGCAGTGTAGGCGTACATGTTCGCACTGACCGACACGCCTTGCGCTCGCGCCGCCGCGATGCGTGCGATCGCCTGCGGCATCTTCGACCAGTTTTCGCGACCGGCGGCCTTTAGGTGATAGGCCTCGGTATGACCGCCGCTGGCGCGCGCGATGCCGATGAGTTCATCGATACCTTCGAGCAAGCGATCGCCTTCGCTGCGCATGTGCGAGATGTAGCCGCCGCCCGACTCCGCCGCGGCCGTGGCCAGCGCGGTCAGCTCGGCAGTCGCGGCGTATGTGCCCGGTGCGTAGATCAGCGCCGAGCCGACGCCGAGCGCTCCTTGTTGCATCGCCTCGCGAACGAGACTCTGCATGCGTCGCAACTCGTCTGCCGACGGCGCACGATTGGCATCGCCGAGCACGTTCTCGCGCACCGTGGTTGCGCCGACGAACGACGCGACATTGGTCGACACGCCTTTGTGCTGCAGGAATTCGAGGTATTCGCCGAGCGTGTTCCAGGTGATGTCGTATTTGATATCACCCTGCTGCTTTTTCATGTCGGTCTTGATCGCATCCGTCAACGGACCGTACGACACACCTTCGCCGAACACTTCCAGCGTGACACCCTGCTTGAGGTCCGATAACGATCGTCCGTCGGCGATCAAGGTATCCACCGCCCACGACAGCATGTTGATGAAACCCGGCGCGACCGCCAGACCCGATGCGTCGATTTCGCGTGCGGCCTTCGCCGCGTGCAAATCACCGATTGCGACGATGCGGTCGCCACGCACGGCGACATCGGCGCTGCGCCCGGGCAAGCCGCTACCATCGTAAATCGTGCCGTGGCGAACGATCAGGTCATAGCTGGCAGGCGGCGTCATGTGCGCGGTCGTTTGGCAACCGCCAAGCAACAGCATCAGCAACAGGCTCGACAAACCCGGACGATAATTGGATGGCATATTCGGACTCCCGATTCAGCGCCAGAGGATAGCGCGACACGGCAATCCGCCCAAGAGTTATGGGTCACAATTTTTCGTTCGGCAAATCGCCGAACAGCCAGCCGGTCTTGGTGCCGCTGAGAGTTTTTGCCATGTGGTACCTGGCAAGCGGTGCGCGACAGAGCGGCCCGAACAAGGCATCACGCAGCCCGCTCGCGAAGCGCGAGTCGGATTGAAAAAATGGCGTGAGCCATTTGCTTGCGGTCTGGTAATAATGCAGATGCGAACGGCGTTTTTGCGAATAGCTGACGAGCGCTGCCGGGATGTTGTCTTGCGCTGCCACACACTGCGCGAGAACCGCTGCATCGACCAGCGCGAGATTCGCGCCCTGGCCGAGCTGCGGACTGGTCGCATGCGCGCAATCGCCGATGCAGACCACACGTCCGTCGTGCCAATGGTGCATTTGTATATCGGCGTAACTGGCAAATGTCAGTTGTTCGGGCGAGCCGATATGCGCGAGCACCGATTCGATCGGCGCGAGCGCCAGCACCTCGTCTTTCCACGCCTGCAAACCTTCACTGCGCCAGTGCGAGAGGCGATCCGCGCGCAGACTCCAGAACAGGCTGATCACTGGCTGGCTTTTTTGCTGATACGCAAAACCCGTGGACATCAGTCCGAGCATTTGTCCGGCATGCCGAAACCACTGGCGTAACACGCCGGTCGTCATACCGTCGTCGGGAATAATCGTCCACAATGCGCCCCACGGATACGGCGTCACGGTCTGCGGAATGGCGAGTGCGGCGCGCAGCGCCGAGCGGGTGCCGTCGGCGATCACTACACCATCGAATTCGCCAAGCGGCATGTCGTCGTTGAACAATTCCACGATCTCGCCGTGCTGACGAAGCCGCGTCACCGCAGTCGCCACACGCACCTCGATACTGGCCGCCAGCGCCGCCTGCCACAACACCGAAAACAGCGTGCCGCGATGCAGGCCGAGGCCGAACTGCTGCGCATCCCAATCGCGATAACGTACGTCCAGCACCGTGCGGCCGCGTGCATTGGTACCGAACAGCCGATCGTTGCGTGCGCCGTGGGCGAGAATTTCATCGAGCAAGCCGAGCGCCTGCAAAACGCGCATTCCCGCGGGTTGCAACAGAATTCCTGCGCCTACCGCGGTCGGATTATCAACGCGCTCGAACAGCGTAATACGATGACCCGCGCGCGCCAGGAACAACGCGCTTGCCGCACCGGCGGTGCCACCGCCGATGATCGCAATATTGCGTGCGCGCTGATGCATGTAACGGCAACGATCAGCCGTGGCACTGGATGTCTGGACAGGCCCTCATTTCGATCTGCACGGTGGCGTGGCGGATCTGGTAACGCTCGTGCAGCAGCTGCTTGACGTCACGCAGTACCTGGTCGCTATCGATTTTTTCGGCATCGTCGCTCGTCGCGAGACGCACATGCAAGGTCGCCATGTAGGCGCCGCCGACGAGTTGCCACAAGTGCAGGTGATGCACGTCCTGCACACCGGCGACGTCCTTCAGCAGGGTTGCGGTGACTTGCGTATGGTCGATGCCGTCCGGCGTGCCTTCGAGCAGGATATGTCCCGAGCGTTGCAGCAAACGCCACGCACCGCGCAGGATCAGCAGCGATACCAGCACCGACAAAATCGGGTCCGCCTGCAGCCAGCCGAAATAACGGATCAGCAAGGCTGCAACCACCGCGCCGAGCGACCCGAGCAAATCGCCGAGCACATGCAGATTGGCGCTGCGCATGTTGAGATCTTCATCGCCATGCGCATGGCCGTGATTGTGGCCGTGCGCATGCGGGCTGACATGCAACACGCGCAGCACGAGCGCATTGATAACAAGCCCAGCCAGTGCGATCCAGAACATCACGCCCGAAAGAATCGGCTCGGGCGTAAACAGGCGCATGCCGGCTTCGGTGACGATCCACGCCACCAGCAAGAACTGAATCAGCGCATTGCTATAGGCGGCCAGCACTTCGAGGCGCGCATAACCGAAGCTGCGCCGCGCATCCGGCGGGCGTCTCGAAAAATGCGCGCCAGCCCAGGCCAGCAGCAACGCCAACGCATCGACCAGCATGTGGCCGGCATCGGCGATCAAGGCAAGCGAGCCGGACCACCAGCCGCCGCCGGCTTGGACCAGCAAGGTGATCAGCGTAAGTGCGAATGCGAGCAGCAGGCGGGACTCGTTGCGTGTGCTCGGCGCCGGATCTTTTACAGCATGATCTTTTCCGACATGCGCTGCGCGCGAGGCATGCCGATGATTGTGATCGTGATCGTGATCGTGCGAATGCGGCGTACTCATGGATTGACTCGCCACCAGCGAATAAGGAAGTGCATGCTAGGCAAGGTCACCGTCGTTACACAATCACCTGCGCCAGCGTGACGCCGATTCGGATCGGAAAACTGCAGCAATCGCGAGGGATTTGCGAGGACTTTTCAGTGCGCGCAGAACGAATCGTGTACATGCATCTGCACATGCGAGAGGCGCAGATTAATAAGGTGTGCAATCGTCACGAGCGTGCCGCCAGTCGCGACTAACAAGGCGTGTGCCGTACTGCCGGCATGGCCATCGAGCGCCGAACCGGTCCATAACAAAACCAGGCCCGGCAGCAAAAACCAGAACGCGCGAAATACGTGATGGCGGCGATAACCCACAATCAGCGTCACCGACGCGAGTACCGTGGCAAATGCGATGAACGCATGCTCGAAACCGTGATCGGCGAGAAACGTCAGACCGAGCGCCGGCAACAACGCCAGCATGAACGGCAACGCTGCACAATGCAGCGCGCACAAAAACGCTGCCGACGCGCCGAGGCGATCCGCGAGACGGATCAATGTTCCCGGTGGTTTGAGTGTTTGCGATGGCTGCAAGAAGATCTCCGGCACAACGTTATGGTTATAATATAACATATGTTTTATCGGATTGACTACTGCCTGTGCTGATGTCGATTGTCGTTGCCGCTACGCGCAGACACGATGCCCGCGATCGCCGCGACAAAATCCCCGGAAACCCCGTAGGCTAGCGCGATGAACAAAAACACTGCCGTCGATTCCATCATCGCACTGCGCGATCTGCGCTTCGCGTGGCCGCGCGGTCGCGATGTGCTGGACGTACCATTGCTACAGGTCGGCCGTGGCGAACGGCTGTTTTTGCAAGGCCCGAGCGGCAGCGGCAAAAGCACCCTGCTCGGCCTGCTCGGCGGCGTGCTGATCGCACAACACGGCAGCATCGAGGTATTGGGTCAATCCCTCGAAAAATTATCAGGTTTTGCGCGTGACCGCTTCCGCGCCGACCATATCGGTTTTGTATTTCAGATGTTCAACCTGTTGCCGTATTTGAGTCTGATCGAAAATATCACCTTGTCGTGTCGTTTTTCACCCACGCGCGCAAAACGCGCGCAAGC
Organism: Pseudolysobacter sp.; assembly: GCA_043759455.1. Lineage (GTDB taxonomy): Bacteria > Pseudomonadota > Gammaproteobacteria > Xanthomonadales > Rhodanobacteraceae > Pseudolysobacter. Next base: position 1,657 of record JAYVLO010000071.1, on the reverse strand, counting down.
GCATGGCGGTTCGTTGCAGGACGAAGCGACACGCTTGCTGCGCGAGCTCGGCCTCGATGCGGCTGCGCTGAATCAACGCTCGGCCAGCGAACTCAGCGTCGGTCAGCAGCAACGAGTTGCGGTCGCTCGCGCTTTGATCGGCGCGCCGGAAATCCTGATCGCTGACGAACCGACTTCCGCGCTCGATAGCGATACGCGCGAATCGTTCCTGAAGCTGCTGTTCGCTGAATGTGCGCGTGCCGGCACCACGCTGATTTTCGTCAGCCATGATCGCAGCTTCGCGCCGTTGTTTTCGCGCACGCTCGAACTCGGTGCGATCAATCGCGCTGGCGCTTTTGCGACGGCCACAGCGCCATGACCCTGCTGCCACTCGCCTGCAAAAGTCTGCTCAATCGCCGGTTCGCCGCGCTGCTCACCGTGCTCACGATTGCCGTAAGCGTAACGCTGCTGCTCGGTGTGGAAAAAATTCGCCGTCAGGCACGCGACAGTTTCGCTAGCACGATTTCCGGCACGGATTTGATCGTCGGCGCCCGCTCGGGTGCGGTCAATTTATTGCTGTATTCGATTTTCCATATCGGTGACGCCACCAACGATGTGTCGTGGCAGAGTTATCAGGAAATCAGCGCGTCGCCACAGGTGGCGTGGTCGGTGCCGATTGCGCTCGGCGATTCGCACAAGGGTTTTCGCGTCGTCGGCACCACACCCGAATTTTTCACGCGTTATCACTACGGCGCGCATCACGAACTGGCGTTCGATTCCGGCAAGCCGTTCGACGATGTCTACGACGCGGTGATCGGCGCCGAAGTCGCGGCCAGACTCGGCTACACACTGGATCAGCAGATCGTCGTCGCGCACGGCATGGGCGCGGTGAGTTTTGTCGAGCACAAGGACAAGCCGTTTCGCATCAGTGGCATTCTCGCGCGCACCGGCACGCCGGTGGATGCGAGCGTGTTGATCAGCCTGCAGGCGATCGAGGCGATCCACATCGACTGGCAATCCGGCGCACGTGTGCTGGGCCAGACGATCTCCGCCGACGCCGCCAAAAAAATGGATCTCACGCCAAAAACCGTCACCGCGTTTTTGCTCGGACTCAAATCCAGGGTTGCCACGTTCGCGTTACAACGTCAGATCAACGACTACCGCGCCGAGCCGCTGCTGGCGATCCTGCCGGGCATCGCGCTGCAGGAGTTGTGGGGCTTGGTAGGCACCGCGGAAAACGCGCTGCTGATCGTCAGTGCGCTAGTCGTGATCGCCGGCCTGCTCGGCATGCTCACCGCGCTTGTGACGACGCTCAATGAACGTCGTCGCGAAATGGCGATCCTGCGTTCGGTCGGCGCGCGCCCACGTGTGATTTTCGGTTTGCTGGTGCTCGAAGCGGCTTTGCTCACCATGCTCGGCATCGTGCTGGGCATTGCATTTTTGTATCTGGCGTTGGCGTTCGCGCAGAGCCCGATTGAGTCGCATTACGGTATCCTGATCAGCCTGAATGCGCCGACCGCGCGCGAGCTGTTAATGATCGCGCTAGTGGCCGCAGGCGGAGTATTTGCGGGCATCGTTCCGGCGGCGCTGGCGTATCGCAATTCGCTGGCCGATGGCCTTTCATTACGACTTTGAATTTGAAGTACCGATGACATTTCCGCACAAACTTTTTGCCGTC
>JAYVLO010000070.1:0-5698 GCA_043759455.1 Pseudolysobacter sp. | reverse complement strand
CGCGCGCACAACGCCAGCAGTTTCTGCTCAACCTGATCTGTTTCGCGTGTTGCATCGAGGGCCTGTTTTTCTTCGCCGCATTCGCCTACGTGTATTTTTTGCGCTCGCGCGGATTGCTGCACGGCTTGGCATCCGGCACCAACTGGGTGTTCCGCGACGAGTCCGCGCATATGGCGTTTGCGTTCGAGGTGATCCATGTCGTGCGCAACGAAGAACCGGATTTGTTAGACACCGAAATGCAGGCGCAAGTGCTGGCGATGCTGCAGGATGCGGTCGACTGCGAAACGCAATTCGCCGACGATGTGCTCGGCGGTGGCGTGGCCGGATTATCGCGCCAGGACATGCGTGCTTATCTCGAATTCGTCGCCGACCAGCGCTTGATTTTGCTTGGCATGCCGAAGCATTACGGCACACGCAACCCGCTCGGTTTCATGGAACTGCAGGACGTGCAGGAACTGACCAATTTCTTCGAGCGTCGCGTCTCGGCGTATCAGGTCGGCGTGGTCGGCGAAGTGGTTTTCGATGCCAGTTTTTGAGGCGATTGTGCCCACCGAAGTTCGCCTGCTCGAAATGGTTTTCCCGGATCAGACCAATCACTACGGCACGCTGTTCGGCGGTCACGCACTCGCTTTGATGGACAAGGCGGCGTTCATCGCCGCCTCGCGTTATTCACGTCGTACAGTGGTCACGGCGCGTTCGGAGCAGATCGATTTTCGCAGTCCGGTGCGGCAAGGCCAGCTGATTGAATTGATCGGCCGCGTGGTCGCAACCGGGCGCAGCTCGATGACGGTTGCGGTCGATCTTTACGCCGAAGATCTGCTGTCCGGCGAGCGCCAGTTATTCACGCGCGGCCACTTCGTCATGATCGCGCTGGATGCCGAACACCAGCCGGTCGCGGTGCCGCCGCTCGTAGCGACTGTCGATGTTGCCAAGCCGATGCAACCGCGATCGATAAACGCGGATCGGTAGGCCGGAAGCCGAATTGCCGCGGCGCACGATGCGATTGTCGCGGGCCATTGAGGTTGCTGGATTTGCACCAAGATTCTGGGTGAGTCGATCGTTATCACCTACCCTCAACCGGAATCCAGCCATGTCCAAACCCATCAACGCCGCCGACGCCGGTCAGTTCAAGATCGGCGGCGATCTCGCCGTAAACCGCCTCGGTTACGGCGCAATGCGCATCACCGGAAAAGGCATCTGGGGCGCGCCGACCAATCCCGCCGCCGCACTCGCGACCTTGCGCCGATTGCCCGAACTCGGTGTCGACTTCATCGATACGGCCGACAGTTATGGCCCGAATGTCAGCGAAGATCTGATCCGCGAGGCCCTGCATCCGTACAAGAATCTGCTGATCGCGACCAAGGGCGGATTGGCGCGACACGGCCCGGACATCTGGCTGCCGCTGGGCCGCCCAGAATATCTGCGCCAATGTGTGTTGATGAGCCTGCGCCGCCTCAGTGTTGAGCGCATCGACCTGTGGCAACTGCATCGCATTGATCCGGGCGTGCCGCGCGAAGACCAGTTCGGCGTGATCGCCGACATGCGCCGCGAAGGTCTGATTCGACATGCCGGTCTGAGTGAAGTCGGTGTCGAAGATATCGTCGCGGCGCAAAAACATTTTCCCGTTGCGACGGTGCAGAACCGCTACAACCTGGTCGATCGCCAGAGCGAAAAAGTGCTGGAGTATTGCGATGCGCACGGCATTGGTTTTATCCCGTGGTTTCCGCTCGCCGCCGGCGCCTTGGTCGGTCCGGGCTCCGCGCTTGACGATAGCGCGCAGCGATTGAATGCGTCGCCCAGCCAAGTCGCGCTTGCATGGTTGCTCAAGCGTTCAAAAGTGGTGCTGCCGATTCCGGGCACGAGCAGCATGGCGCATCTTGAGGAAAACGTCGCTGCGGCGAGTTTGCCGTTGAGCGATGCGGATTTCACGCTGCTGAATCAACAGGGGCAGCCTGCGTAGCCAGCGCTGAAACGCAACAAAATATCCGACGGATGCCGTGAGCGAATCACACATCCGCAATAAACCCGAGGAGAACCCCATGAGCTCGAATCCGTTACCCACTGCACTCATCGTCGGCGCCTCGCGCGGGCTCGGTTTGACGATGACCGAGGAATACGTGAAGCGCGGCTGGCAGGTGACCGCCACCGTGCGCGGCACAGGCAAAACCGCCTTGCATGAACTCGCGCAACGCAGCGACGGCCGGATCGAAATCGAATCCGTCGACATCGCCGCCGCCGACGAAATCGCCGCGCTACGGCAACGCCTGCAATCGCGTCGTTTTGATCTGCTGTTTATCAACGCGGGTGTGACCAACAATCCCGATGAAACGGCCGGCGCCGTTTCTACCGATGAATTCGTGCGTGTGATGGTGACAAACGCGCTGGCGCCGATGCGTGTGATCGAGCAATTTGAATCGCTGGTGAGCACGACCGGCACGATCGGCGTGATGTCATCGGGGCTCGGCAGCGTCGCGGACAACGAGTCCGGCGGCTGGGAAGTGTATCGCGGCAGCAAGGCGGCGCTGAACACGATGATGCGCAGTTTCGCCGCGCGCCAGGCAGGCAATCCACGCCCGCTGGTGATTATCGCGCCGGGCTGGGTACGCACCGACATGGGCGGTCCGAACGCCGCGCTCGATATGCACGAAAGTATCCGCGGCGTGGTCGATGCCATTACCAGTTGCGCCGGAACACCCGGGCTGCGTTATCTCGATTATCGCGGCCGCACGGTGCGCTGGTAACCGTAGAAAATTTCAGTTCAAGAAAGCATTGTTGTGACGCGCCAGCGCTCGGCCATAAGAGCCGAGCCTGTTCTCGATTTCGATCAGCCGCCGAACGTGGAATCCAGCATGCACAGTACAAGCGCGTCGTGGCATTGAATGGGCATCGCACTTGAAACCGGGGTGGCGCTTTGTGTCGGGAAATCGTTCGTCGTTGTCGGCACTGCCACGGGTCGCATGCGCGCTGCTTCGGCACAAGGCATGGCAGCAGAAGTAGTCAAACCGCGTGAGCGATCATCTTTGAGACTGGCGGTCATATCGATTCCTCGTTAACGATGGCCCGACAGCTTACGCCGCGCTATTTTGTTTCCCTGTAACTTTAGATACGCGAAAGCGCAGGATACAGCGACATTTTGAAACCCCGCTTACCCCCATCGATTTGTCCGCACAGACGTTCGTTGTCCGTGCGGACATGATCGCAATCATCCATTCCGCAAGACGTGACGTGGTCGCCGTGCTGGCACGATGTGTGCTGAAGGAAACCAATGCATTGCACTTGCGCGATGACGATGTCGACCGGAGCAGATTCACATGACGCTGGACAGACGTGGCTTTCTCAAGACTTCATCGGCGCTGGCGGCGGGCCTTGTCTTCGCGCGACACGGTAGCGCGGCGGCGAAAGATTCGGTGGCGCCCACACCTTACGCCGAGGCGATCGTGATCGACGGCAATCTGGTGCCGCCGTTCGACGATGCCGGCGCGCTGGATCAGGCCACGACCCTCGCTGTGAAGTCGTCGGGGCTGACCGCGCTGAAGGCGACGATCGGTGGCAGCGCTGGCGATTTTGCGAAGACCAGCGCCGATATCGATGCATTCGATCAAGGCATTCTTGCGAACCCGGCGCTGTACATGAAAATCGAGCAGGCATCCGATTTTCTGCTGGCAAAACGCAGCGGCAAGATCGGCATCATTTATTCGTTCGAAGGTGTGGAGATGTTCGAGGCGAACGTCGATCGCATCGATCATTTTCGCAAGCGCGGCGTGCGCGTGATGCAGTTGTCGTACAACCGGCCGTCGCCATTCGCGTCGGGCGTGCTGAGTCCGCAGCCATCCACTGGATTGACCGCACTCGGGCGCGACGCGATCAAGCGCATGAACAAGCTCGGCGTTTCGGTCGACCTCAGCCATTGCGACGAAGCATCCACATTGGCGGCGCTCGCGGTAACCGACAAACCCGGCCTGATCACGCACGCCGGATGCGCCGCGGTATTCGCGCATCCGCGCAACAAGAGTGATGCCGTATTGCGCGCGATGACGGCCAAGGGTGGCGTGGTCGGCATTTATGAACTCTCGTTTCTCTCGCGCGCGCCACAGCAACCCACGCTCGACGATTACCTGCGCCACCTCATGCATGCGCTGAAAATTTGCGGCGAGGATCATGTCGGCATCGGCAGCGATGCATTGCTGATGCCGTTCGATACATCGCCGGAAAGCATAACCGAATGGAACAAGGATATTGCCGCGCGCAAGGCCAGCGGCGTGGGCGCATCGGGCGAAGGCCCGCCGCCTTTCGTCATCGGCCTGAACCGACCCGACCGTTACCGCGTGATCGCCGATGCGCTGGGCCGCCACGGTTGCAAAGGTCGTGTCATCGACAAGATTCTCGGCCTCAATTTCCAGCGTGTTTTTGCCGAAACCTGGACGAGTACGAATTCGATTGGTTAATACGGATCAACAGCGCATGACTTGAAAATCGGGCCGGATGTGTCTTCGCTTCTTGCCCGCTTTGCGTGTGCAGAGTAGCAAGCACGTTTTGCTATAGATTTTCCAAATATTTATAGAAAATTTATAGTTTGCTCGGTTGCTGTACTCAAGTTTACCTATGCGAGTCGACGATAAAGTATAAATCTGCTATGAATTTTATAACTATTTATACTAGATCTATTCTCCATGAAACTTCCTGTTCCAGCCCCTTTGCTGGGTGAACTCATAAGCTAGTATCCAGACAAACTTATTGAGCTGATCAAGCTCAGAATCGGTTCGGAAATCAATGGCATCTACGAACACTGGGACAAAATAAGGCACCGCGTCCCACCTGACGGGCTGAGCAGCGAGCTGTGGTGGGCAGGCATTAAATTGAGCCGCAACGCCTTGGCTAGAGAGCTGCCATTGCTCGATCACCAGCAGCGATCGTTTCATGTGTGCCTGACCGATTCAATGAATCGACGCCTTCACTATGTAGACCGTGAAGCCGCTGGCGCCATCCGCGGCATGGATAGCGCCCGGGATGGCTCCCAACCTACCTACCTGATCCGGTCGCTCATTGAGGAGGCGATGACCTCTTCTCAGCTGGAAGGCGCCGCAACAACGCGGCCGGTGGCGAAAGAAATGCTCAGCACCGGTCGCCAGCCGCGCGACAACGGTGAAAGGATGATCTACAACAATTACGCGGTGATGAAATACATCCGTGACTGGCGGGAACGCCCCTTCACCCCCGAAGCAATCATCGAGCTCCACAGAACCCTCACTGCCAATACCGTGCATGAGAACGAATGCGGCCGTCTGCGCACAGCCGAGGACAACATCGTCATATACGACCGAGGTTCGCCGCCAACGCTCTTGCACACGCCACCACCCGCGCAAGAGCTTCCACAACGCCTGCAACGACTATGTGACTTCGCCAACGATGCTGATTCCGACCTGTTTGTACATCCTGTAGTACGCGCCATATCGATCCATTTCCAGATCGGCTACGACCACCCGTTCTGCGATGGGAACGGTCGAACGGCGCGAATCCTGTTCTATTGGTCGATGCTGAAATCGGGCTACTGGTTGACGGAATTTCTCTCGATCTCCAGCGTCATCAAGAAATCGACGAGCAAATATCTGACGGCTTATTTGTATACGGAAAGCGACGAACAGGATCTGAGCTATTTCGTCGCACAGCAGCTTGACGTCATCGAGCAATCGATCAAAGC
>JAYVLO010000069.1:0-20281 GCA_043759455.1 Pseudolysobacter sp. | reverse complement strand
AAAACTGGACACAGGCTTCGCAGTGCCTTTTACCACCGAGCGGGGCGTCTCTCCGAGAAGCTTCGCTTCGATCGTTCGCGATATGTGATCCGGCTCCGTGAAGCTCCGTCATCCTATGCCTTGAGCTAGTCGAACGGTCGAAAGGGGGCGCCAGTCTGTCTGGCGCAAACATGTGGGTGAAGATTTGCTTTGTTGGATCAATAGTTTGCGGCGCGACTCAAAAAGAGTAGGATTTAATCCTACGGCAATCGGAGCTCATCATGCGTTCGACCCAACAGTTCAGCATAACCCTGCCCAATGAAATGGCGGAGGTGGTGAAGGCCAAGGTCGCAGCGGGCGAGTACGCCACCGAAAGCGAGCTGATCCGCGATGGACTGCGCACTTTGCTTGCCCGCGATTTGGCGATTCAATGCTGGTTGCGGGAGCAGGTAGCCCCAGCCTATGACGCTCTCAAGGCCGACCCCTTGCGCGCAGTTACTGCGGGCGATGTGCGCGCGTCGCTTGCGGCTGAACACAGGCAAGCCTCGGCGAAGCGGTGACGACGTACACCGTTGCTTTCACGCCAGAGGCGCACGACCAGCTTGTATCGATCTATCGTTATATTGTGGCTGAAACGGCGTCGCCCTTGGTAGCAGCCCGTTATACCGAAGCGATCATGGCGTATTGCGAAGGCTTGCGGATCTTCCCGTATCGCGGTAATCAACGGGACGACATCCGCCCCGGGTTACGAATCACCCACTACCGCAAGCGTGCGGTCATCGCGTTCACTGTAGATGCCGATCAAGTATCAATTCTCGGGGTTTTTTATGGTGGGCAAGACTTCGAAGCCAACATGTAGGGACTTAAGTGGTTTGATCAGGAAACTTCAATGCGCATAGGCCAAGGCTACGACGTTCACGCATTCGGCCCCGGCGATCATGTGGTGCTGGCTGGCGTGCGGATAACGCACGAACATGGTGTTATTGCTCACTCGGACGGTGACGTGGTCATTCACGCCCTGTGCGATGCGTTGCTTGGCGCGCTGGCGCTCGGCGATATCGGCCAGCATTTCCCGCCGACCGATGAGCGCTGGCGCGGCGCGGATAGTCGTGTATTCCTGCGGCAGGTGGCGCAGCTGATTCACGAGCAAGGCTATCGTCTGGGTAACGCCGATATAACCGTAGTCTGCGAGCGGCCAAAGGTTGCGCCGCACGCGTTGGTCATGCGCAGCAACCTTGCTGCCGATCTGGTTTGCGATATTCAGCAAGTGAGCATCAAGGCCACCACCAGCGAAAAACTCGGCTTTACCGGACGTGGCGAAGGTCTGGCGGCAATGGCTGTGGTTCTGTTGCTGCCGATGTAGACGGTCACAGCCGAGGCTATTGCTTTTTTGCTGCAGGAGGACAGAAATACGCTAGCGTTACATGAAACGCTAGGCTAGAATGTTTCATGTAACTTTTTATTGGAGCTGTTATGCAGAGTTCTATCGCTGAACGAGTGCAAAAACATCGTGCAGGACTGCGTGCAGCCGGTTTGCGGCTTGTGCAAATATGGGTTCCAGATACTCGTCATGCACACTTTGCGCAAGAATGTCGACGTCAATCGGCACTCGTGCGTGGTGCTGCCGAAGAAATCGATACATTGAACTGGCTCGAAGCGGTGTCCGATACGCAGGGTTGGAAGTGAGGCGCGGCGATCTGGTCACGATCGCCATGCAAGGCGCTTATGGAAAACCGCGGCCCGCGCTCATTATCCAATCTGATCTTTTTGACGAACACCCGTCGATAACGATTCTTCCGGTGACGGGTGAACTGCGCAATGCTCCGCTGTTTCGAGTGCACATCAAGCCGAGCACCAAGAACGGGTTGCGCAAACCGTCTGAGGTAATGGTGGACAAGGCTCAGTCCGTGCCGCGCGAAAAAATCGGTGATACTTTCGGTCATCTCTCTGCAGAAGACATGCTGGCAATTAGTAGATCGCTGGCGGTGTTTTTGGGCGTGATTTGATAGGAGCGAAATTCTTCGCTCGCCCGGTATTCACTAGCGCCGCTCTGGCCTTGCCAAGTCCCTACCTGGATTGTTCGCGTTGGGCCGGGTGCTGCCGACGTTTTTCATTACAGGCTGATCCAAGAGAACCCAATGTCCGAATCCGAACTCCCGCGAGCGCACGGCGGTGCGCCACTACGCGGCACTTTGCGCGCAACAGCCAATGATTTTCTGGTCGAGGAAGATCTCGGCTTCATCCCGAGTGGCGCAGGCGAGCATGCGCTGGTGGTGGTCGAAAAACGCGGCGCGAATACCGAATGGGTGGCGCGTCAGCTTGCCGCGTTTGCCGGTGTTGCGCCGTTTGCGGTGAGTTTTGCGGGCTTGAAGGATCGGCACGCTTTGACGCGGCAGACGTTTTCGTTGCATCTGCCGGGCAAGGCCGATCCCGATTGGGCACAACTGCGGAATGCGGAGTTTCGTATCCTCGATGCACAACGCCACAATCGCAAACTCAAGCGCGGTGCGCTGAAAGGCAATCGATTCCGCATCGTACTGCGTGAAGTCAGCGGTGATCGAGCCGCAACGGAGCAAACTCTGACGGCGACCAGCGCGCATGGCGTGCCGAATTATTTCGGCGAGCAGCGCTTCGGTCGCGATGGCGGCAACGTCATTCAGGCGCGCGCGATGTTCGCGGGCCGGCGTGTTCAGCGCACGATGCGTGGCCTGCTGTTATCGGCGGCGCGCTCGCAACTGTTCAACAATGTTCTCGCCGAACGCGTTGCGGCTGGCAACTGGAGTCGGGCGTTGCCGGGCGATGTCTGGATGCTGCATGGCAGTCATGCGATTTTTGGCCCCGAGCCGGTCAGCGATGATATTCAGCGCCGCCTGCACGAAGGCGATATTGATCCGACTGCGCCGCTGTGGGGTCGCGGTGTTTTGCGCAGCACCGAAGATGTAGCGCTGCTCGAGCAGGCCGTGATCCAGCGCGATCCGGATCTGGCCAACGGATTGGAGGCGGCAGGCCTTGAACAAGAGCGTCGCTCGCTGCGCTTGCGCCCGCGCGATCTGGCTTTCGAATGGCTGCCCGACAACGCGCTGACAGTAAGTTTCTGGCTGCCGGCCGGGGCGTATGCCACCACTTTGCTACGCGAGTTTTGCGACTATCGAACCGCGCAGGCGTCCGTCGCTGACGAATTGGCCGAACATGAGTGATTTTCTGCACTTGTGGCGCGCAATCACGGGTCTATACTGAATTCGTCAGCTGCAGGTCAGCAATTTGAGCTGATGTTTGTGGGGAGTTCCATGAGAGGGCGATCAGCAAAAATGCCTTGACGGGATGACCGAAGGAAAGCATCAACAGGAACGCATTGTGCATCGGAAGCGCAGTGTCTTTATTGGTATCACGGGTTGGTGTTGTATTTACTTATCGCGGGTGGTCGTGTTCGGAAATGCTTCGGCTAATGCCGAGTCCGACCTGGCTGCGCGTAAGCACTCAATCGGAGATTCGTCATGAAACTTGTCATGTTGTTGGTTGTGTTGTCGGGTCTGGTCGGCTGCGCCGGTTCCAGTTCTTCGCTGGTGCGTGCCGATGGGCCGAATAACAAGTTGGATGAAGGCAAGATCGCTGCAGTCAATACCTGGGCGCACGATCACGGCGCCACCGTGATATGGATACATATGCCGACCAAGGCGCGTGAGGATCTGGCCAAGGCTGAAAGCCCGTAATACGCCAAAATTTACGGGCGCTTGAGCAACACCAATACAGCGCCTGTTCCGCCCTCGGCCGACTTGGCCGAGGCGTAGGCCAACACGTCATCGCGTTGCCGCAGCATGCGATCGGTCAGACGTTTTAACACGGGCCCGTCGGCCTTCGAGCGCAGGCCTTTGCCGTGAATGATTTTCACGCACAGGCGGCGCTCGCGACGGCATTCATTGAGAAAGCTGGAGATCGCTTCGCGCGCGACAGCGACGGTCATTTGATGCAGATCGAATTCATCGTCGATGCTGAAATGCCCGCGCTTGAGCTGGCGTAAAACCCGCGGCGCGACACCGGCTTTGAGATAGCTCAACTCCTCGCCGACCTCGATTTCGGCGGGATCGATCAGCGAGGTCATGAGTTCCGTGCTGACGCTGGCTTCGTCTTTCAGAAATTGCTCGGGCACCGGCTCGCGACGTGCCGTTTCGATCGCCACCTGCGTAGTTTGCAGACGCCGCAGTGGCCCCACTGCGGCATGAAACAGGTCGACATCTTCCGTGCTGGGTTTGGGGCTGCGTTTCATTGTCCAGCATGTATCGCGCGGGTCGTGTACATGAATGTAGCAGAGTCGAATGTGGAAATTCGGTATAGTTGCAAGCTGTGCGTGGCGCGTCATGCGACACAGCGCGGCTCAGGCAGTCAAGCCGTATCGGCATCCTCGTGCGCAGCGCCGACAAGAAGGATAGGGAATGCGAGTTCTGGTAAGTAACGACGACGGTGTGGATGCGCCGGGCATTCGCGTGTTGGCGCGTCGTCTCGAAGCGATCGGCGAAGTCACGGTGGTGGCGCCGGATCGCGACCGCAGCGGCGCCAGCAATTCGCTCACGCTCGATCAGCCGGTGCGCGTAATACGCATGGAAAACGGGTATTACCGCGTCTCCGGAACGCCTACCGATTGCGTGCATCTGGCCTTGGCCGGACTGCTGGACTACGAACCGAATATCGTGGTTTCGGGTATCAACAACTCGGCCAATATGGGCGATGATGTGATTTATTCCGGCACCGTTTCTGCGGCGATGGAAGGACGTTTCCTCGGCCTGCCGGCGATCGCGGTATCGCTCGCGGCGAAGGATCACAAAGGTCTGCATTTCGCCACGGCTGCCGAAGCGGCGCTGGTGCTGGTGAAGCGTCTGCTGGTTGATCCATTGCCCGCCGACACCATTCTCAACGTCAACGTGCCGGATGTGCCGTGGCACGAGATCCGCGGTTTTGCAGTCACGCGGCTCGGCCGGCGGCATCGCGCCGCGCCGTGCATCGCACAAACCGATCCGCGTGGACGTCCAATCTATTGGATCGGCCCGGCCGGCGAGGAAGACGATGCCGGTCCGGGTACGGATTTCCACGCCGTACGCGACGGTTATATTTCGATCACGCCGATCCACGTCGACCTCACGCGTTATCAGGCGCTGGAAAAAGTCGCTGGCTGGGTCGGCACCTTGTCGCTCGATATCGAGCAGACCGCATGAGTTTGTTTGCGCAATCGACGCCCGAAGCGCGCGGTCTCGGCATGACCTCGCAGCGCGCGCGCGACCGATTGATCGATCGACTCGAAGCCGAAGGCATTCGCGATCGTCGCGTGCTGGATGTGCTGCGGCGTCTGCCTCGCCACCTGTTCATCGAAGAGGCATTGTCCTCGCGCGCCTACGAAGACACCGCGTTGCCGATCGGCAAGGGCCAGACCATCTCGCAGCCGTGGGTGGTCGCGCGCATGACCGAGGCGCTGATCGAGTTCAGCGTGCCGCAACGTGTACTCGAAGTCGGCACGGGTTCGGGTTACCAGGCCGCAGTTCTGGCGGCGCTGGTGGAGCGCGTCTACACCGTCGAACGCATCGAGGAATTGCTGCGCCAGGCACGTCGACGGTTTCGCAAGGTCGGTGTTGAAAATCTGCGTTCGAAACATGCCGACGGCAAACTCGGTTGGCCCGAAGAAGCACCGTTCGATGCCATTATCGTCACCGCCGCCGGTGCGCAGATCGAGCACGCGTTGCTCGATCAACTCGCGCCGCACGGCGTGCTCGTGGCGCCGGTTGGGCCTCCCGGTGAGCAGCAGTTGCTGCGCGTGCGTGCGGGCGAGAATGGACGCATCAGCGAGTTTCTCGGCAAGGTAAGTTTTGTACCCTTGCTGGGTGGCGTGAGTTGATCCGATTCCGTTTTTACCGCGCAGAAAAAATCGTGGCGTCGTAACTCATCTACTCCCGTCTGTAACGTCCAATTCCTGAACGAGACTTCTACACCGATGCAAATTTTTCGCCCGATGTACGAAATGGCGCTGCGCTGGGCAGCCCATCCGCAAGCCCCGAAACTGCTGGGCGGCCTGAGTTTTATCGAGGCATTCATTTTCCCCATCGCGCCGGAGGTGATGCTCGCACCGATGGTCTTGAAAAAGCCGCAACACTGGGCGCGTTACGCGAGCATCAGTCTGGTCTGTTCGATGTTCGGCGCTTTCGTGGGGTATGCGCTCGGTCACTTTGCGTTCGATATGCTGCGTCCTTTGCTGGCCGATATCGGCTGGCTGCCGACGATCGATGCGCAGGTGGAAAAATTACGCGCAGCGATGATCGAAAACCCGTTCAAGGCGTTCTGGTTATTGGTAGCCGCAGGGTTCATCCCGATCCCGCTGAAATTTGCGACCTGGGCCTGCGGTATCGTCGGTGTGCCGATGATGACCTTCATTCCGGGCATGTTGATCGGTCGCGGCAAGCGCGTGTTCGCGGTGGCTGGGGCGATTCGTCTCGGCGGTGCAAAAGCCGAAGCCGCGTTGCATCGCTGGATAGAATGGATTGGCTGGGGCGTGCTTCTGCTGATCGCGGCACTTGTGATCTACTTCCGTTATCTGCGTTGAGCGTGGTTTGCGCATGAATGAAAAGAATGGCTCGGTGGCAGACGAAGCGCGCACGCTCTCGTTTGCACTACTGATCGTTTGCATGAGCATGGCGGCAGGCTTGTCCGGCTGCGGACGCCAGGACGTCGTCAGCCGTTCGCCGCCCGGCGACGAGCCACGTGTCACGCATGCGCCGGTCAGGCCGAATGCCCCGCCGCCCGCCTTCGTCGAAACTTATCGCGTAGTCAAGGGCGATACCTTGTTCGGCATCGCGTTCCGCCACGGCGTGGACTATCGTGATCTGGCGCAATGGAACGACATCGCTGCGCCATACAAGATTTATGTCGGTCGCGAATTGAAAATGGGGCCAGCCGGCAGCGCGGCTCCTGCGACTTCGACAGTTGCGGTTTCGCCGCCTGCATCGTCTTCTGCAAAACCGCTGGCGAACAGCAAGCCGGATATTCCGCCGTCATCGGCAAATTCATCCGGTTCGGCATCATCGACTTCGTCCGCGCCGGCTGCATCCACGTCTATAGCGGCGTCATCCACAACTTCGGGAACATCATCGCCGCAGACTACTTCCAATCCATCGACTGTCACGCCGCCGGCACCGAAAGAACCCACATCATCGGGCGGCCCGGCCTGGCGTTGGCCGAGTAAGGGTGCAATGATTTCGGGCTACGTCGCTGGCGACCAGACTCGCCAGGGCGTCGATATCGCCGGCAAGGCCGGTGATCCGGTCACGGCGGCGGCAGATGGCAATGTGGTCTACAGCGGCAACGGCCTGGTCGGTTATGGCGAGCTCATCATCATCAAGCACAACGACACATTTCTCTCAGCGTACGGCCACAATCGCAAGCGACTCGTCGAAGAAGGGCAGCGCGTTACTGCCGGACAACAGATTGCGGAAATGGGATCGAGCAGCGCGAGCCGCGACATGCTGCATTTCGAGATCCGCAAGAACGGCAAGCCGATCAATCCGCTCGACTACCTGCCGTCGCGCTGACTGTTCGAGATCGGTGCGACTCGCGTGAAAAAATTTTCGTACTCGCGTTTGCACGCTCGCTGCGCCGAGCGGAGTATTCTCGCGGCATGACTGATATCACCGCCAGCGACGACGATTTGCCTGCCGAGGATCTGCTCGAATTGCTCGACGCGATCGAGCCACACGACGATGCCGCGCGCAGCTCGACCAGTCTTTACCTCAACGAAATCGGCCTCATTCCGCTGCTTGATGGCCCGCAAGAAATCGCGCTCGGCGAACGTGTGCGCGCCGGCGACATGGATGCACGTCGGCTGATGATCGAGGCCAATCTGCGCCTGGTGGTGAGCGTGGCGCGAAGTTATGTCGGACGCGGCGTGCCGCTGCTGGATCTGATCGAAGAAGGCAATATCGGCCTGATCCGTGCGGTCGAAAAATTCGATCCGGATCGGCGCCTGCGGTTTTCCACCTACGCGATGTGGTGGGTGCGCGAATCGGTGCAGCGCGCATTGATGCATCAGGGCCGCACGGTGCGTGTGCCGGTGCACGTACTGCGCGAACTCGCTTCGGTGTTGCGCGCCAGCCGCGAACTCAATCAGCGCCTCGGACGCATGCCGAGCACCGAAGAACTCGCGCGCGCCGTCGGCAAAAGCAACGCCGAAGTGTCTGAGCTTTTCAGTTTCAACGAGCGCATCAGTTCACTCGATGCGCCGCGATCCGAAGAAGACGAGCGCGCACTGATTGATCAGATGGTTGTGCACAGCACCCCGGCGAATGCGCTCGACGATCATGCCGCCGTCGACGACATTGCGGGTGGTCCGCTCGGCGATCTGTTGCAGCATTTGCCCGAACGCCAGCGTGTGGTCGTGGAGCGGCGTTACGGATTGAACGGCCAGCACACCCAGACGCTGGCGGAAATTGCGCTGGATTTCGGACTGACGCGCGAGCGCGTGCGGCAGATTCAAGGCGCCGCACTGAAACGCTTGCGGGTTCTGGTCGAAGCGAACGAGCAGTCGGAACTCTGACTGAGATGGCGCCTCAAGCTACAGCAAAAACGCCGCAACCGCGCGTCGCCCTTCGCTGACCAGCACGTTGAATGTACGGCTGGCGGCGGCGTTATCCATTACCTCGATGCCGATGCCGCGCTGCAGGAACTGCGCGAGGATCGCCTGACTTGGAAACACGATGCGTGCACCGGTGCCGAGCAGCACAACCTCGGGTTTGAGTTCGAGAATCGGGGCGATATTTTTTTCATCGAGCTCGCCGACGGTGCGCACCGGCCAATCCTCGATCGCGCGTTCGGCGCTCAGGATAAAACTCGCGCGCAGTTCGCGATCGATCACGGTAATCGCATCTGCACGGCAATTGCGGATGAATAGATATTCCTCGGGACGATTCAGCGAAAGTTGCATGAACGTTGCCTTCGATCAGCTCGGCAAGGCGAGCACGGGTTCTTCGTTGTTGCGGCGGAAATACAAGGCGACGCGGCCCACGCTTTGCACGACTTCGGCCTGACCCGAGTCGGCCATCGCCGCGATCTGGCTTTTGCGTTCGTCGCGATCTTCGCTCGACAACTTTACCTTGACCAGTTCGTGGCGCGCGAGCGCGGCGTCGAATTCCTTCAGCAGCGATTCGGTCACGCCCTTGTTGCCGACCATGATCACTGGTTTGAGCGGGTGGGCGAGGCCGCGCAAGTAGCGGCGCTGGGTATTACTGATTCCCTTGCGGGAAGATGGGGTCACGCTCATTTGCGAATTCCTGTTATTGCTTGCATGCTTGTTCAAGCGCGACGAACCGTGTTTTGACCGGAGTGCGTCCGGCTCGATTCCCGCGCGTCGATGGCTGCAAAAACCTGCTGCCATATCGATTCGGTAACCAAACTGAACCAGTCGCCGAACTAAAAATCGGCCACGCCAAGCGTGAAAGGGTATCATGTCGCATAGCAGCAACCCACGCCTGAACATCGCTGGACGCTGATAGCGCACGGGTCGTCGCCGCGAAACACAGCGCGACTCCGATCGAAAAATCGCCGAAACACCGCTCTCGCGCGCGTCGTCACGCTCCCCTTGAATCACCGATCGAGTTCGTAAAATGCAACGCAGCAAGAGCAGCCAGCGCTGGCTCAAGGAACATTTCGACGACCCCTACGTCAAGCGCGCGCAGGCGGAAGGCTGGCGTTCGCGCGCCGTATTCAAACTGCAGGAATTGCTCGAGCGTGATCGCCTGCTCAGGCCTGGCATGGTCGTGGTCGATCTTGGTGCAGCGCCGGGCGGCTGGTCGCAAATGGTGCGCGAACAGCTAAAGGACGCCGGCCGCATAATCGCGCTCGATATCCTGCCGATGCAGGGCATCGCCGGGGTCGAGTTCATCGAGGGCGATTTTCGCGAAGACGCGGTTTTGCACGCGCTCGAGGCTAGCCTGCGCGGCGAAAAGGTCGATCTTGTGCTATCCGATATGGCCCCCAATATGAGTGGTGTGGATATGACGGATCAGGCACGCTCCATGCATCTTGCTGAGTTGGCGCAGGAGTTTGCCGCGTCGAACCTCAAGCCGGGCGGCACGTTTCTGATCAAGTTGTTTCAAGGGCGAGGGTTTGACGAATTCTTGCGGAACTTGCGTACGGGCTATGAGCGCGTCAGCATCCGAAAACCAAAAGCCTCGCGCATGCGTTCCAACGAGGTGTATGCGCTCGGCGTCGGCAAGCGTGCATAAAAAGGTTTGCGATAGCTGATGTCGTGCGAATTGCAACGGAATTACAGTCGAACTTCTTCAAGATTTTTTGAGCGAGCGTAAGCACATGAACGATATGGTCAAGAACTTGTTGCTGTGGGGCGTGATCGCACTTGTGCTGCTCACGGTTTTCCAGAGCTTCAATCCGCGCGGCAACGGCACTCCGGACATGTCCTACTCCGATTTTCTCGGGCAGGTGGACAACAACAACGTCGCCAAGGTGTTGATCCACAACGATCACTCTACGATCGAGGGCACGTTGCGCAGTGGCGCGCCGCTCAAGGTCAACGCGCCGTTCGATGAAAAGCTGGTCGATCGCCTGTTGCAGCACAAGGTTGAAATTAAGCAGGAAGCCTCGGACAGTGGCTTCTCGCTGTGGCGCGAGCTGCTGAGCTGGGTGCCATTCATCGTGATTTTCGGCGCGCTGTTTTATTTCATGCGCCAGATGCAGTCCGGTGGCGGTGGCCGTGGCGCGATGTCGTTCGGTCGTTCGCGCGCACGCCTGCAGGGCGAAGATCAAGTCAAGATCACGTTTGCCGATGTTGCTGGCGTGGACGAGGCCAAGGAAGAAGTGAAGGAACTTGTCGAATTCCTGCGCGATCCCGGCAAATTCCAGAAGCTCGGCGGGCGTATTCCGCGCGGCGTGCTCATGGTCGGCTCGCCCGGTACCGGCAAAACTCTGCTCGCCAAGGCGATTGCCGGCGAAGCGAAGGTGCCGTTTTTCATCATTTCCGGTTCGGATTTTGTCGAGATGTTTGTCGGTGTCGGCGCAAGCCGCGTACGCGACATGTTCGAACAGGCCAAAAAGCAGGCGCCGTGCATCATCTTCATCGACGAGATCGATGCCGTGGGGCGTCATCGCGGTGCCGGTCTTGGCGGCGGGCATGACGAGCGCGAACAGACTTTGAACCAGTTGCTGGTCGAGATGGATGGCTTCGAAGGCAATGAAGGCGTGATCGTGATCGCCGCAACCAACCGTCCCGACGTGCTCGATCCGGCGTTGTTGCGTCCGGGCCGTTTCGATCGCCAGGTGACCGTGCCACTGCCGGACGTGCGCGGTCGCGAGCAAATTCTCAAAGTGCACATGCGCAAAGTGCCGATGTCGACCAATGTCGAACCGGCCGTGATCGCGCGTGGCACACCCGGATTCTCGGGTGCCGACCTTGCCAACCTCGTCAATGAAGCGGCGTTGTTCGCCGCGCGCGAAAATGCGCGTGAAGTGAATCAGGGCCATTTCGATCGCGCCAAGGACAAGATCATGATGGGTGCGGAGCGTCGCTCGATGCTGATGAGCGACGACGAGAAAAAACTCACCGCGTATCACGAGGCCGGCCACGCCATTGTCGGGCGCATCGTGCCGGATCACGATCCGGTCTACAAAGTGACCATCATTCCGCGCGGTCGTGCGCTCGGTGTGACGATGTATTTGCCGGAAGGCGATCGCTACAGTCACAGCAAGCAATTTCTCGAAAGTCGTCTGGCCAGTTTGTACGGCGGACGTGTCGCCGAGGAGCTGATTTTTGGCCACGACAAAGTCACTACCGGCGCTTCGAACGACATCCATCGCGCCACCGGTCTGGCGCGCGACATGGTCACCAAATACGGCTTGTCGGAAGAACTCGGCCCAATGACTTACAGCGACGAGGACGAAGAGGTTTTCCTCGGCCGTTCGGTCACGCAGCACAAGCACGTCTCCGAGGAAACCGCGCGCAAGATCGATGTCGTCGTGCGCAAAGTGATCGATACCGCTTACCACCGCGCCCGCGATATCCTGACCACGCACACCGAACAATTGCACATGATGGCGGACGCGTTGTTGCTGTATGAAACCATCGATGCGCTGCAGATCGACAGCATCATGCAAGGCAAGAAACCTGGCCCGCCGCGTGACTGGAACGACAATACACCGGGCCCCGGTCCGGGCGCTCCGGTATCGGACTTCGGCAAGAATGCCGGTCCGATCGGCGGACCTGCCGCGCAAACCTGAGATTCGAATCAGCGCGAGTAATCTATCCTCGCGCTGATTTTTTCGAGCTGACTCAGCCTCGCAATGCTGATATTTATTCCCACCCTCGACTGCTGCGGTCGCAGCCTAGCGCTCGATCGCACGCGGATCTGCGGCATTCTGAATATCACGCCGGATTCATTTTCCGATGGTGGCGCATTCGCGGATGTCGCGAGCGCGATCGCGCACGGCTTGGCGCTGGTGGAGCAGGGCGCGGATATGCTGGATATCGGAGGTGAATCCACGCGATCTGGCGCAGTATCAATCAGCGCTGGCGAAGAAATTGCGCGTGTCGTGCCGGTGATCGAAGCGCTGGCTGCGCAGACCCGGGTGCCGATTTCCATCGACACCAGCAAACCCGAAGTCATGTGCGCGGCGGTCGCGGCAGGTGCGGGTTTGATCAACGACGTTTATGCCTTGCGTCGCCCCGGTGCGCTCGATGCCGCCGCCGAGCTCGGTGCCGCGATCTGCCTCATGCACATGCAGGGCGAGCCGCCGACGATGCAGGAGAATCCGCAATACGATGATGTGGTCGGGGAAGTGCATCGATTTCTTGCCGAGCGTATGTTTGCGTGCCAGCTTGCCGGCATCGACAAGAAAAAACTGTTGGTCGATGTCGGTTTCGGCTTCGGCAAAACGCTCGAACACAATCTCGCGCTGCTGCGCCAACTCGATAAATTCAAAACGCTCGACGTGCCAGTACTGGTCGGGCTGTCGCGCAAATCGATGATTGCGACATTGACCGGCCGTTCGTCTGGCGAACGCGTGTTCGGCTCGGTCGCAGCGGCCCTGATCGCAGCGCAGCGTGGCGCCGCGATTGTGCGCGTGCACGACGTCGCTGCGACGCGCGATGCGCTGGCGATCTGGCAGGCGGTCGATTCCGGCGCCCTTGCTGCAGCGAAATCGAAACCCGCGGTTACATCGCGGCTGTGGGACGACGATTAGCATCGCGCGCCGGAAGCACTACACTAGGCGGCCAGGCATTCAACTACTCGCAATGACTCAGAAAAAATATTTCGGTACCGACGGTATCCGTGGGCGCGTCGGCCAGTGGCCGATCACCGCAGAATTCATGCTCAAGCTCGGTCGCGCGATCGGCGTGGTGCTGGCGGACAAAGATGCGCACGCCACTGTGCTGATCGGCAAGGACACGCGCATTTCCGGCTACATGTTCGAGTCTGCGCTCGAGGCAGGCCTGGTCGCGGCGGGCGCCGACGTGCAACTGCTCGGGCCAATGCCGACACCTGCGGTGGCATATCTCACGCAAAGCCTGCGCGCCAGCGCCGGTATCGTGATCAGCGCATCGCACAATCCGCATTACGACAACGGCGTGAAGTTTTTTTCGGCGAAAGGCGAAAAACTTTCCGATGAAATCGAACTCGCGATCGAGCGCGAACTCGACGCGCCGTTTGCTACGGTCGAGTCCGAGCATATCGGCAAGGCGCTGCGGATCAATGATGCTGCGGCGCGTTATGCAGAATTCTGCAAGACCACGGTGAGCGCGGAATTGTCCCTGCGCGGCTTGCGCATCGCGCTCGATTGCGCGCACGGCGCGACGTATCAGATCGCCCCGAAATTGCTCACCGAACTCGGCGCCGAAATCATTTCGCTCGGCATCCAGCCGGACGGCCTCAACATCAATCGCGACGGCGGCTCGACCCATCTGGAGCCGCTACAAAATGCCGTGCGCGAATATCGTGCGGACCTCGGTGTCGCGTTCGACGGCGACGGCGATCGCGTCTTGATGATCGATGCCGATGGGCAAAAAGTCGACGGCGACGCGCTGGTTTATATTCTTGCGTGCGACTGGCATGCACGCGGCGAACTGCGTGGTCCGGTGGTCGGAACGGCAATGAGCAATTACGGATTGGAGCGGGCGATCACCGCGCTTGGCGTGCCGTTTCTGCGCACGCATGTTGGTGATCGTCATGTCATGCAGCAATTACGCGAACACGATGGCATTCTCGGCGGCGAAGCTTCGGGACATATCTTGTGCCTGACCAAATCCAGTACCGGCGACGGACTGGTCAGCGCATTGCAGATCCTCGAAGTGATGGTGCGTTCCGGAAAATCGCTCGCCGAATTGTGTCGCGGCCTGCACCGGATTCCGCAGGCGACGGTGAATATTCCGGCAGCCGGCGGCGCCGCATTGCTGGCGGATGCCGAAGTGCAGCGTGTTTACGGCAACGTGCAACACGAACTTGTTGGTCGCGGTCGCGTGGTATTGCGACCGTCCGGCACGGAGCCGCTGGTGCGAGTTACGGTGGAGGCCGAGGATGAAGCCGTGGTGGAGCGGTTGGTCGAACAATTGGTCATCGCCGTAAAATCAGCCGCAATCCGAATCGAAACCGCCGTCGAGTAATCCACCATGCAAAAACATGTGCCTACGCTGGATATCCGCCGTTACGAAACCGATCGCGCTGGATTTGTCGCCGAGCTCGGTGCGGCGTATCGCGAATACGGTTTTTGCGGGATAAATGGCCACGGGATTCCGCTAGCCCTGATCGACGATGCGTATCGTGTGTTCCAGCAATTCTTCGCATTGTCGGCTGAGGTCAAGCAGGGTTATCACGTCAAAGGTAGCGGCGGTGCCCGTGGTTATACGGGTGTAGGCGTTGAGACGGCGAAGGACAGTCAGTATCCCGACCTCAAGGAGTTCTGGCATATCGGGCGCACGATTCCGCGCGATTCGAAATACGCCGAGGTGATGCCGCCGAATATCTGGCCAAGCGAAATCGCGGATTTCCAACGTTACGGTTATGGATTATTCGATGCGCTCGATCGACTCGGTTCGCGCGTGTTGCGTGCGCTCGCGCTGCACATCGATTTGCCTGAAAACTATTTCGACGACAAGACCAACAACGGCAATTCGATCCTGCGCCCGATTCATTACCCGCCGATCACCCAGCCGGATATTCCGAACGTGCGCGCCGGTGCGCATGAAGATATCAACTTCATCACCTTGCTGGTTGGCGCCAGTGCGGCGGGATTGGAAGTGCTCACGCGCGAGGGCGAGTGGTTGCCGATCACCACGACAGGAGACGCGATCGTGGTGAATATTGGCGACATGCTGCAACGCCTGAGCAACCACGTTTATCCGTCAACCACGCATCGTGTGACCAATCCACAAGGACCCGATGCGCGCAAGCCGCGATATTCGGTGCCGTATTTTTTGCATCCGAATCCGGATTTCCTGATCGAGACATTGCCACAGTGTGTGACTGCGGAAAATCCGAATCGATATCCCGAGCCGATCCTGTCGCACGATTATCTGATGCAGCGTTTGCGCGAGATCAAGCTGATTTAGGCAACAGCAAGACGGATAGGCGGATAGGTGAACAAACGCTAGTGCGGCGGGTTCTGCGGCGACCTACTATTTTCCATCCTGCACACGAAAGCGTTTTGACTGGCGCTGAATGAGCTTCAGCGCCATCCGATCCGGCAGATGTTTGCCGAAGAAACGCATCAGGCGATTCACGCGTCCATTGATGTAGACGACATCGCCGCGCTCGACCGCATCCAGTCCCTGGCGCACGACGACATCGGCATTCATCCACATGAAATCGGGCATCTTCGAAACTACGCCACGCGCGCCGCTGACGTCGTGAAATTCCGATCGCGTGAAACCGGGACACAACGCGCAGACATGAATGCCGCGGCTCGAATTTTCCAGCGCGAGTGATTGCGAGAACTTGATCAGAAACGCCTTCGCTGCACCGTACAAGGTGTTGCCTGCGCTGCTCGGCATATGTCCGGCCAAGGAAGCGACATTGACGATACGTCCGTAACTGCGTTGCTGCATTCCCGGCAGCAGCAGATAACAAAGCTCGACCGGCGCGGTCATCAGCACCTGGATAAAATCGGCATGTTGCTGCCACGTTGGTGCGGTCAGTTTGCCCGGCACGCCGTAGCCGGCATTGTTGATGAGCACATCGATGGCGATGCCGCGATGATGAATTTGCTCGACTAGCGCACGTGCGGCGGCCGGATCGGCGAGATCGGCGGAAATGCATTCGATGGCGACGGCATGTTTTGCTTTGAGCTCATCGGCCAGCGCAGTGAGCCGATCCAGGCGTCGCGCGCTCAACACCAGATTCACGCCACGCGCCGCAAGTTGGCGCGCAAATTCGCTGCCGATGCCAGCCGATGCGCCAGTCACCAGGGCCCAATGGGTGTTTTTTTGTGTCGAATCCATTGTTGTCTGTCTCCGGGCTGGACGATTCTGGTGGCGTGGCGCAGGAGATGCATATTTTGCGCGAACGCCTTTGTTATATTTTGCTTCGGGCGCAAAGTCCAGATGTTGCAAATCCTGCGGCACTCTGATTATTTTTTTTTTCTTTCTGCAATGCGAGTAGATGCCGCAATTGTTCGTGGAATTTCCGGCGTTAACTGGCGTGCGCGGAATAGCCGCGGTCTAGGTTTTGCTGTTTCATTTGTGGGCACTTTGTGGTGAGCCGCTATTGAATATTGGCGCAAGCAATATCCAGTTGCCGGTGCACGCTTTTTTTACCGTAGGTTGGGTAGGTGTGGATATATTTTTCACGTTATCGGCGTTTTGCTGCTGCGCGCGGTGCTGCTCGCAATAAGGCATCGCTGGTAAGCGTATTTGTCGGTGGCAAGCGCGCCGGTACCACAGCGTGTCAACGTCATCAAGCGTTTTCGGGGGCGGCTGGATCAATTTGTCATCGGCATGCTCAGCGCATATTTGTTCACCGCGATCGGCGCGGGCAAACAACGGATGCTGCGGATGTCGAATGCGCTCATTTTCTGGATCGGGTCGATTGGCCTGGTGGCGATGTGCGCGTGGATATTCGGGTTCGGCAGACAATATTGGGGTGGGCAGCCGCTATTGTTTTTCTGGCATACGCTAACGAGCGTAACTTTGGGACTGATGATTTTTTCTGCGGCGCGCGGCGCGGCCATCACGCAGCGTCTGCTGGCGAATCGCATGCTGCATTATCTGGGCGAAGTCAGCTTCGGCATCTACCTCTGGCATATCCCGATGCTGTTGTGGCTGCAGCCGCTCGTGCCGACGGTATGGAGCGCGGCGGAGCGCATGCTTAAGGTCGGCATTCCGCTGATTGGGCCGACCGAGCTGGCGGCGCATTTGTCGTACGTCTTGATCGAGCGTCCCGCTTTGCGCTGGGGCGCGCACAGTCGGTCCAGCCCGTACTCGAAACCGCGTTGCCAAAAATCGTTTGAGGGTTTGCAGTTATGGATTACATGAGTGCGCCTAAAAGCGGCATCGCACTCACCACACCGTGCTTGCTGCGAAACCGCCTGACAGCTATCCTGCGCGACCTTGATTGCACCTGAAATCATTCTGATGCGCAAAAAACTCGTCGCCGGAAACTGGAAAATGCACGGCTCGCGGACGCAGGCCGATGCGCTGGTGCGGGCGATCACGGCGACACCAGATTTGTCATGCGATGTCGTGGTATTTCCGCCAGCGCCGTATCTTTCCGAGCTAATCGCAATTACTGCTGGCTGCGGACTTGCGATCGGCGCACAGGATTGCAGCGAACATGCACAAGGCGCCTACACCGGCGAAATCGCAGCGAGCATGTTGGCCGATATCGGTTGTCGTTTTGTGCTGGTCGGACATTCCGAGCGTCGTCAATATCATGCCGAGAGCAATACTTGCGTCGCGGCAAAATTTGCCCAGGCGCAATCCGCAGGATTGATTCCGATCCTCTGTGTCGGCGAAACCTTGCAACAACGCGAAGCGGGGCAGACCGAGCAGGTCATTGCCGCGCAAATCGATGCGGTGGTGCAGTCGAGCGGGATCATCTCTTTCGCCAAAGCGGTCATCGCTTATGAGCCGGTCTGGGCGATCGGCACCGGATTGACGGCGAGTCCTGCGCAGGCACAATCGGTGCATGCTTTCATACGTGGCAAACTGCTGCACGAGGATGCTACAATCGGTCACTCGGTGTGTATCCTGTACGGCGGTAGCGTCAAGCCGGCGAGCGCGGTCGAGTTGTTCGCCGAGCCAGATGTCGATGGTGGGTTGATCGGCGGCGCGGCGCTCGTCGCTACGGATTTTCTCGCGATCTGTGCTGCCGCACAGGCGCATGCAAGTTAACTGAACTCATTCACATGCTCTTAATCACTTTCAATGTCATTTACGTCCTGATCGCACTCGCGATGATCGTGCTGGTACTTCTGCAGCGCGGCTCCGGTGCACAGGCAGGGTCCGGCTTCGGCTCGGGCGCTTCGGGAACCGTGTTCGGTGCGCGAGGAGCGGCGACGTTCCTCACGCGCAGTACTGCGGTGCTCGCCGGTTTGTTTTTCGTGCTCAGTCTGGGCATGGGTATCTATCTCAGTCGTGGTATGGGTGTTTCCGCACCGGTCAACGATCTGGGTGTGATGAGTGGTACCGATGTACCGGCAAAGCCGCCCGCTGCAGTTACTCCACCAGTCACTGGTGATGTACCGAAAGCGCCCGCGACCGATGCTGCTGCAACGCCCGCTCCTGCAGGCGACAAGCCTGCTGCGCCGCCTGCAACTCCTGCCGCGCCAGCTGCCAAAAAAGCTGATGCCAAGGATCACAAGCCGGACGAGTCGAAAAACAAGCAAGGTTGAAAATTGCCCAGGTGGCGGAATTGGTAGACGCACTACCTTGAGGTGGTAGCGGCGTAAGCTGTGGGGGTTCGAGTCCCCCCTTGGGCACCAATCGAGGCGTTTCGTTGCGGGTAGTTCGCTACCCGCAACGTAACTTTAAGCAATCGCTTAACGCGGAGATTCTTCATTCGTGCTTGCTGAATATTTACCGATCCTGCTATTCCTGATCGTCGCTGGCGGCATCGGTATCGCCCTGCTCGTGATCGGTTATTTGCTCGGCCCGAAAAATCCTGCGGCCGACAAACTCTCTCCGTACGAATGCGGCTTCGAAGCCTTCGAAGATGCGCGCATGAAATTCGACGTGCGTTATTACCTGATCGCAATCTTGTTCATCGTGTTCGATCTCGAAATCGCCTTCATGATGCCGTGGGCCGTGGTGTTCCGCGATCTCGGTATCGTCGGATTGGTCGAAATGGGTACGTTCCTCGGTCTGCTACTGATCGGCTTCGTTTATTGCTGGAAAAAAGGTGCGCTCGAATGGGAATGAAACAATCCATCAGCGCAGTGATGCACAACCCCGAGCCGATCGGTGTTGTCGATGACATCCTGCGTCCGGGCGAAGGCAATCCGCTGCTTGAGCGTGGTTTCGCCACCGCCAGTCTCGATTCGTTAATCAACTGGGCACGCACCGGTTCGATGTGGCCGATGACGTTTGGCCTCGCCTGCTGTGCCGTGGAAATGATGCACGCCGGCGCGGCGCGCCTGGACCTGGATCGCTATGGCGTGGTGTTTCGTCCGAGTCCGCGTCAATCCGATGTGATGATTGTGGCCGGTACGCTGGTCAATAAAATGGCGCCCGCGCTGCGCAAGGTCTACGACCAGATGCCCGATCCGAAATGGGTGATCTCGATGGGATCGTGCGCCAACGGCGGCGGTTATTACCATTATTCGTATGCCGTGGTGCGCGGCTGCGATCGCATCGTGCCGGTGGATATTTACGTGCCCGGTTGTCCGCCGACGGCAGAGGCGCTGATCTACGGCATCCTGCAATTGCAGAAAAAAATCCGCCGTACTAACACGATTGCACGCTAGGAATCCGCATGAGCGATAGCAGTCAAAATGTTACTGCAACGGATGCCGCCGCGCCGGTCGCAAAACCGACCTGGGCGCAACGACTCGCGGTGCAACTTGGTGCAAAAGTGGTTTCGGTGGTCGATCACGCCGGTGCTGTCACCGCCGTGGTGCTGCCGGAAAACTGGCTCGCCGTAGCGCAACAGTTGCGCGACGATCCGGCATCTCGTTTTGAACAATTGATCGATGTCTGTGGTGTCGATTATCTGAGTTACGGTCAGGTCGAGTGGGACACCACCAAGGTTTCTGCCGAAGGTTTTTCGCGCGGTGTTGAAGGCGAAGGTCCGGGTCGTTTCGAGTGGAGCGATCGCCCGCTGCCAGCGTCGGG
>JAYVLO010000068.1:0-2685 GCA_043759455.1 Pseudolysobacter sp. | reverse complement strand
CGTGTTTCCAGTCCGACCGAAAACAGCAGCAATACCACGCCGATTTCGGCGAGCACATCGAGCGCTTCGGACGGCTGAATCCAGCCGAGCAGGGATGGCCCGACTACGCAACCCGCGGCGATTTCGCCGACCACGCCGGGCAGCTTCAACCGTTGTGCGATCTCCGCACCGATCTGCGCCGCGACAAACACGATGAACAGGCTGAGCAGGATGTCGCTGGCGTGTTCCATGATGGTCGGCCCGGTCGTTTGCGTAGCGCAAGCGGTGCTTGCTTCAGGCCTCGATAGTAACCGAATCGTATCGCCCGAATGCCCCGTTGCGTTTTCGTGACAATCCCGTGATGCTAGGGCCGGCGCGCGTCTAACGGCGCTGCGCGCCCCACACGCCAACACAGCGGAGTATCGATCCATGTCCAAAAGCGCCAGCGCCCAGCGCGAACCCATGTCGAAGGTGGATACGGCGTGGCTGCGCATGGAGCGCGCGACGAATCTGATGATGATCACGAGCGTGGTCATGTTCGATACGCCGCTGGATGTGGATCGACTCAAGCGCTTGTTGTCCGAACGCTTTCTCGCGTTTCGCCGTTTCCGCCAGAAAGCCGTGGATACCGCGACCGGCGCGTATTGGGAAGAAGATGCCGATTTCGCGATGGCGTGGCATGTGCGCGTGAC
Organism: Pseudolysobacter sp.; assembly: GCA_043759455.1. GTDB lineage: Bacteria > Pseudomonadota > Gammaproteobacteria > Xanthomonadales > Rhodanobacteraceae > Pseudolysobacter. The sequence continues at coordinate 2,014 of JAYVLO010000068.1, read as the reverse complement.
TGCATTGCCGGGCGATGCCGACAAGCGCGAGCTCGAAAAACTCGTCAGTCAGATGGCCTCGACGCCGCTCGATCATTCCAGGCCGCTGTGGCAGTTTCATGTGGTCGAGGATTATCTCGGCGGCAGCGCACTGATCGTGCGCATCCATCATTGCTACGCTGATGGCCTGGCGCTAGTGCAGGTCACATTGTCGTTGACCGATATCAGCAACGTGCCCGAGAAACGTGCCGAACTGAATCATGGCTGGCTGAAAAAAGATCAGGGCAACGTATCGCAACGTTTGCTCGAACCGGAAAGTTTTGGCCTCAAACGCGTGCTCGCGATCGGCACTACGCTCTGGGAAAAAGGTGCGCAGATTCTGCGTGATCCGAGCATCGCAACGGCACTGGCGCATGAAGGCAGCGAGATCGCCAAGGAACTCGCCACGGCGTTGACATTGCCGGATGATCCGATCACTTCGCTGAAGGGCGATCTCGGCGTCAGCAAGCGCGTGGCGTGGGCCGAGCCGCTGCCGCTGGACGATGTAAAAACCATCGGCAAGGTGCTCGGCTGCACCGTCAATGACGTGCTGCTGGCGTGCGCGGCGGGCGCGCTGCGACATTATCTGCTGGAGCGCGGCGAAGATGTCGACGGACTGACCATCCACGCTACCGTGCCGGTGAACCTGCGTCCGCTCGAGCACGCGAAAAAACTCGGCAACCATTTCGGCCTGGTGTTTCTCGGTTTGCCGATCGGCGAATCGAATCCGCTGCGCCGGCTCGAAATCGTTGCGCAGAACATGCGCGAGCTCAAGAAGTCGCGGCAGGCGATCGTCGCCTTCGGCCTGCTCGCCGTGCTCGGCATGGGGCCGGCGATGCTGCAAGGTCCGGCACTGGAAATGTTCAGTCGCAAGGCTACCGCAGTGGCGACCAATGTTCCCGGGCCGTCGGTGCCTTTGTACATGGCCGGCAGCTGCATTCGCGAGATGATGTTCTGGGTACCGCAGAACGGAAGTATTGGTTTGGGGCTGTCGATCATGAGCTACAACGGTCGCGTTTATTTCGGCCTGATTGCCGATGGCAAGCGGGTTTCCGATCCGGATGCGGTGACGCAGCGGTTTGCGCAGGAGTTCGAGAAATTGTTGCTGCTGACCTTGCTCGAAGACTGGAACGACGAGATCAGCGCCGCTGGCGTGGATGCGCTGGTGACGCGCTACAACGTCAATGCGTCGGCGCTGGCGGGATCGACATCGGTCGCGTCGAAGGTCGCCAAGCCAGCGCGCAAGCCGGCATCGAAATCGACGCCGCGCAAAACCGCGGCAAGCAAAAAATCCGCACTTAAACCAGCGAGGATTGCGTAAATGTTCTATCGCGGTGAGCCAAATCCCGTGCGGGCGTGGCACACTCCAGCGATGGGATAAGTAGTCCGTCAAATCGCGAAGGCACGCACGTGGATTGCTCTTGAACAAGCGCTATCGGAGAACGTGAGAATGCCCAACGCGTACGATGAAATGCTGGACGGAAAAGGCAAGACGCGCCCGCATTACCGGGCGTTCGGCAAGTGGCTGGAACAGGCGCCACCGGCACGCATCGCGCAACGCCGTACCGAGGCGGAGCTCGCCTTCCACCGGGTCGGCATCACGTTTGCGGTATACGGTGAAGACGCCGGCACCGAGCGGCTGATTCCGTTCGATATCGTGCCGCGCATCATTCCCGCCGGCGAATGGCACGTGCTCGAGCGCGGCCTCAAGCAACGCGTGCAGGCGCTGAATTTATTCCTGCACGACATCTATCACGAGCAACGCATTCTCAAGGCCGGCATCCTGCCGCCCGAACTGGTGCTGCAGAATTCGCAATTTCGCCCCGAGATGGTCGGCACTGATGTGCCCGGCAACATCTACGCCCACATCGCCGGCATTGATATCGTGCGTGCCGGGGCGGGCGAATATTACGTGCTCGAAGATAATCTGCGTGTGCCGTCGGGCGTTTCCTACATGCTCGAAAACCGCAAGATGATGATGCGGCTTTTCCCCGAA
>JAYVLO010000067.1:0-24479 GCA_043759455.1 Pseudolysobacter sp. | reverse complement strand
GAAGGCCAGGTGGCGCTGGTCAATGCGTTCGTGCCACTGGCCTTTGGTCTGGGCGAGGCATTCCAGTTCGACTGGAGCGAGGAAGGCCTAGTGGTCGGCGGTATTTACTACCGGCTACAGGTCTCGCATATGAAGCTCTGCGCGAGCCGCGCGTTCTGGCTGGTGGCTTATCCGATGCCCGTGCCACGAGATGCTGTTCGATGCCCACACGCGCAGCTTCGCTGCGCTGGGCGGGATCGCCCGCCGCGGCATCTATGACAACATGAAGACTGCGGTCGACAAGGTCAAGAAGGGCAAGGGCCGTATCGTCAACACGCGGTTTGCGACGATGTGTGCGCACTACTTATTCGATGCTGACTTTTGCAACGTCGCCTCGGGTTGGGAGAAGGGAGTCGTCGAGAAGAACGTGCAAGACAGTCGGCGCCGCATCTGGATCAATGCGAAGGAACAACGCTTTGGTTCATTCGCCGAACTCAATGCGTGGCTGGGCAACCGCTGCCGGGCATTGTGGGAGGAGATTCGGCATCCGGAACACGACCAGCTCAGCGTCGCCGAGATGCTCGAGCACGAGCAGACCTACCTGATGCCGATGCCGGCGCCGTTCGATGGCTACGTGGAAAAGCCCGCTCGCGTCAGCAGTACCTGTCTGGTGTCCGTGGCGCGTAACCGTTACTCGGTGCCGTGTGAGTTTGCTGGTCAGATGGTCAGCACGCACCTGTATCCCACGAAAGTGGCCGTGGTCGCAGGTGATGCCATCGTCGCCAGCCACGAGCGGCTACGCGATGCCGGTCAGACGAACTACGACTGGCAGCACTACATCCCATTGCTACAACGCAAGCCCGGCGCGTTGCGCAACGGCGCACCATTTGCCGACATGCCAGCACCGCTGCAGCAACTTCGCCGCGCGCTGTTGCGCGAGTCCGGCGGCGATCGCGTGATGGCGCAAGTACTGTCCATCGTGCCACGCGCGGGACTGGAGGCCGTGCTCGTGGCAGTGGAACTGGTATTGGAATCGGCGCCACCGTCGGGACGAGTCAGTGTCGAGCACGTGCTCAACGTACTGGCTCGGCTCAACGACGTGCCGATACCGCCGAACGTGGCGACGACACTGGCGGTATCAACGCCGCCACTGGCCGATACGGCACGCTACGACAATCTGCGCTTGCAGGAGATCGACCATGCGTGATCTGCTGGCCGAACTCAAACAGCTGCGCCTGCACGGCATGGCCATCGCCTGGTCCGAGTTGATGGAACAAGGTGGCTCCAGCATAGGCAGCTCGCGCTGGTTGATCGAACACCTGCTGCAGGCCGAGACGACCGATCGGGCGATGCGTTCGGTGAGTCATCAGATGCATGCGGCCCGGTTCCCGGTTCACCGCGATCTGGCTGGCTTCGACTTCGACGCCTCGTCGGTGGACCGCAAACTGATCTACCAGCTGGCCGATCTGTCGTTCACAGACAACGCGCACAACGTCGTCCTGGTCGGCGGCCCCGGCACCGGCAAGTCGCATCTGGCGACCGCCCTGGCGGTGTCCGGCATTACCCAGCACGGCAGGCGCGCGCGCTTCTACTCGACCGTGGATCTGGTCAATGCATTGGAGCTGGAGAAGGCACAAGGCAAGGCCGGACGGATTGAGGCGAGTCTGTTGCGCTTGGATTTGATCGTGCTCGACGAACTGGGATACCTGCCATTTTCCCAGGCCGGTGGTGCCTTGCTCTTCCATTTGCTGAGCAAACTGTACGAACACACCAGCGTGATGATCACCACCAATCTCGACTTCGCCGAGTGGGCCAGTGTGTTCGGCGACGCGAAGATGACCACGGCCTTGCTGGATCGTCTGACGCATCACTGCCACATCGTGGAGACAGGCAACCAGTCGCATCGATTCTTGCGCAGTTCGGCGGTGGCGACCAAACGCATCAAGGCACGCGAACAGGCGCGCAGGAGCGACAAAGCAACGACGTCGGAAGAGATCGCGTAATTGCGTCGGGCAACTCGTGCATCAACGAGTGCGTGTTGCCCGACGTTCCTCTCTCTTCCATTCAAAGGGGAGAAACAAAAACTACAACAGAAGAGCTACACTTATCCACAGACGCTCATCCATCGACAGCGTCCAGTCCCGGGTCAATATTCAATCGGCAGAGCGGGGATGCTGACAAAAACTTGGACCACCAGAAGGTAGTTCATGTATTCGTACGAGGACAGGATTCGAGCGATTGAGCTGTACATCAAGCTCGGCAAACGCGTCAGAGCGACCATTCGTCAGCTGGGTTACCCAACCAAGAATGCCCTGAAAGGCTGGTGCCGGGAATTCGAGCAACGTCTCGATTTGCCTGTGGGCTATGCGGGTCGAACTCCCAAGTACTCGCAAGCGCAGAAGGAGGCGGCTGTTGAGCACTACCTTACTCATGATCACTGCATTGCTGCAACGATGAGGGCGTTGGGCTATCCCGGCCGTGGAACGTTAACCGCATGGGTCCGCGAAGCACTTCCTGAGACTAGGAAACCCGTGGTTGGCAGGGCTGGGCGTCCACGGTATCCCGAGGCACTGAAGCAAGCGGGAGTCATCGAGCTTTGCAGTCGACAAGAAAGTGCGCAGGCAGTAGCTGAAAAATTAGGTGTAGGCAGGCCGACGTTGTACAACTGGAAAAACCAGCTACTCGGCCCTGAGGCTCCCGCATCCATGAAACGCAAAAACAACTCATCGCCAGCACCAGAGCTGGCACAGCTTGAGCGACAACTTGAATCGCTGCAACGCGAGATCCGCCAACTGCAGCTCGAGCGCGACCTCTTGAAGAAGGCCAATGAAATAGTAAAAAAAGGCCTGGGCGTCGATCTACAGCTCCTGACCAACCGGGAGAAGACATTGCTGGTTGACGCCCTCAACGAGCTTTATGCCCTGCCAGAGCTCCTTGCCCAGTTGGAACTGGCGCGAAGCTCGTACTTCTACCATCGAGCCCGTGTGAAGGTGACAGACAAGTACTTCGCTGTGCGTCGCCGCATCACCGATATCTTCGAACTAAACCATCGCTGCTACGGCTACCGCAGGCTGCAAGCATCGCTGGCCAGGCAGTGCATCACGATCTCGGAGAAGGTTGTGCAGCGGTTGATGAAACAAGAAAGCTTGGTCGTTGCCACGCCGAAGCGGCGTCGGTACGGCTCTTATCTGGGTGAGATCAGTCCAGCGCCCGAGAACCTCATCGATCGCGACTTCCACGCCGCAGCCCCGAACGAGAAATGGCTGACCGACATCACCGAGTTCCAGATCCCCGCCGGCAAGGTGTATCTCTCGCCCATCATCGACCGCTTCGATGGCCTGGTCATCAGTTGGTCCATTGGGACGCATCCAGATGCTGAGCTGGTCAACACGATGCTCGATGCAGCCATAGAGACGGTAGCCAACGGCAACGCTCGACCCATCGTTCACTCTGATCGTGGCGCCCACTATCGCTGGCCCGGTTGGCTATCAAGGATCGGAGACGCGAAGTTGATTCGCTCGATGTCTCGCAAGGGGTGTTCGCCTGACAACGCGGCGTGCGAAGGCTTCTTTGGACGACTGAAAAAAGAACTGTTCTATCCCAGGGACTGGAAAACAACGACCATTGAACAGTTCGTTGAAGTACTTGATTCCTACATCCGGTGGTATAACGAGAAGCGGATCAAGATCTCCCTTGGCTCTCTCAGCCCCATCGAATACCGAGAGAGTCTGGGACTTACAACATAAAATCAGTCTAAGTTTTTATCCGCACCCCCAGACCGACTTTATTGTTTTCGACAGACTTTAATGTCGGACTACAGTGGCAACCCGGTGTCCACGGCGGATTTTGTGACAATGTTCAGGTTTCGTTATGATTGAATTTGTAATACTCAAATACCAGTAAGTTCATATTGCTGGAATCAAATGCTGCGGCATTTTGCATAACTACCACGTAACCTATTGTTAAAAAAGAATATAAGATATTTTCCCGATGCTTTCCCTGACGTTGTTAACAGCCTTTGCCGTGCTCGCATTTTTATCGGTGCGACGTATTCCGGAGGGGCATGCCTATACGATCCATCGGTTTGGTCGTCCTGTGCGTACCTTGAGTGCGGGCATACATGTGGTACTTCCGCTGATCGAAAAAATTGCACATAAGATTCGCCTGTTCGGCAACGTGGTCGAATTCAAGCGAGATGATGAGGCTGGCGGTTTGGTGTATTTTCAGGTTCTTGATCCTACGCGCGCCGATTCGGTGATCGAAGGCGTGGATGACTTTGTGCGCAATCGTGCGCTCGGTCTATTGGCAAGCAGCGATGTCGCGAGCGATGTCGCCAGTCGTATTCTGCAAATCAAGGCCGGCTTGAATCAATTGCTGCGCGATCGCGGTATCTTGATTACGCGCGTGCAGCTCACTCTGAGCTGAATTTTCATTGGCGGGTTCGCGCACGGTGATCGTCGCGCTGGATTTTGCCGATGCTGCCGACGATACTTCCGCTCCGCCGACCGGTTGGGGCTTTCCTGCAATGAATCGCCCCCGCGTTGGCTCTCCAACTCGGTTCGTACATGACTCCATCATCTGATCTCAAGCCGCTGCTCGTCGACGGACTGGCTGCATTGCACCTCTCGCTGAAATCCGAAACCATCGATCAGTTGCTCGAATACGTCGCGCTGCTGACGCGCTGGAATGCCACCTACAACCTCACCTCGGTGCGGGATCCGCGCGACATGCTGGTGCGGCATATTCTCGATTCGCTGGCGGTCGCGCCGTATGTGTGCGGCACAAATCTCGCAGACGTCGGTTCCGGCCCCGGACTACCGGGCATCCCGCTCGCGTTGATGTATCCCGAACGCGACTTCGTGCTGATCGATGCCAATGGCAAGATGGCGCGCTTCATGCGCGAGTCGGTGCGTGCGCTCGGATTGAGCAACGTGCGAATTGAGCAGCAAAGAGTCGAGGCGGTGCAGGGCAGTTTCGATTGCGTCACGGCGCGCGCGTTCGCCAGTCTCGCCGACATGCTGGCGCTCGGCGGTAAGTTGCTGGCTCCCGATGGAATCTGGCTCGCGCTCAAAGGTCGTTATCCCGACGACGAAATTTCGGCGTTGCCAGCGGGATTCGAGCTGGCCGGCAGCGAGCGCTTGCACGTGCCCGGCCTGGATGCCGAGCGCCACCTCATCATCGTGCGAAAAAGTGCGGTCGCAGTGTAAGTTGTGCAGCAATCCGGTATGTCCATGTAAACTGTGTGGCCCAGAAACAGTCGGTATGCGATGTTTCCGGATTCCCGTGTGACTATGCCGGACATCGAATGAGCATGAGACCCGCATGACGCGCATCATCGCCATCGCCAATCAAAAAGGCGGGGTTGGTAAGACCACGACGTGTGTAAACCTGGCGGCGGCATTGGCTGAGGCGAGTCGGCGCGTGCTGGTGATCGATCTCGATCCGCAGGGCAATGCGACGATGGCTTCGGGCGTCGACAAGCGCGACGCCAAGCCGAACGGCTGCGATGTATTGCTCGAAGAAGTGCCGATCGCGCAAGCGATCATGACCACGTCCGCCGGCTACGATTTGTTGCCGGGCAGCGGTGACCTGACCGCCGCCGAAGTCAAGTTGATGGATGCACTGGCGCGCGAGACGCGCTTGAAAGGCGTGCTCGCAACGCTCGGCGATCGTTACCACACCATCCTGATCGACTGCCCGCCGTCCTTGCATCTGCTGACGATCAACGCCTTGACCGCAGCGCACGGCGTGCTGATTCCGGTGCAATGCGAATATTTTGCGTTGGAAGGATTATCCAGCCTGCTCGATACGATCAAGGCGGTACGCGCGCGGCTCAACCCGGGGCTCGAAGTCGAAGGCCTGTTACGCACGATGTTCGACATTCGCAACAACCTCGGCAACGAAGTTTCGGCGCAGCTCACCAAACATTTTGGCGACAAGGTGCTGCGCTCGATCATTCCGCGCAATGTGCGGCTGGCCGAAGCGCCGAGTCACGGCATGCCGATCACGCAGTACGATCGCGAATCGCGCGGCGCTATCGCTTATCTCGGTTTGGCCGGTGAGATGCTGCGACGCGAACGCGCACTACCCGCTACCTCCCCTCCGGTCTAGGAAATTCACGCATGGCAGCCAAGAAACGAGGATTGGGCCGCGGCCTGGATGCGCTGATCGGCGCCGGTGCAGAAACCGAGGTTGATGAAGGCGAGTTGCGCAGCGTCGCGGTCACGCGCATCCAGCCCGGGCCGTATCAGCCGCGCCAGCACATGGATCCCGAGCGTCTGCAGGAGCTCGCCGATTCCATTCGTGCGCAAGGCATGATCCAGCCGATCGTGGTGCGCGAAATCAGCAGCGGCAAGGCCGGTACGTTCGAGATCATTGCTGGCGAACGCCGCTGGCGCGCCGCGCAACTCGCGGGCTTCAGCGAAGTGCCGGTGCTGGTCAAGCAGGTGCCCGATCAAGCCGTCGTGGCGATGGCGCTGATCGAAAATATCCAGCGTGAAGAACTCACGCCGCTCGAAGAAGCGCAGGCACTGAAACGCCTGATCGACGAATTCGGTTTAACGCACCAGCAAGTTGCCGAAGCGGTTGGTCGTTCGCGCGCGTCGGTCAGCAATCTGCTGCGGTTGATGGAACTGCCACCGCAGATCAAGACCTTGCTCGAACAGCGCAAACTCGACATGGGTCATGCGCGCGCGCTGCTGACCTTGCCCGCGGCGCAGGCGATCAGCCTTGCGCGTGCGGCGGCCGAGCAGGAATGGACGGTGCGCGAACTCGAAGCCGCCGTACGTCGAGGTCAGGAAGTCCCGATCGCTGCGAACAGCAAACCCGCCGCGCCGAAATCCGACCCGAATATCGTCGCGCTCGAACGCGATCTGTCGGAAAAACTCGCGGCGCGCGTCAGCGTGCAACATGCGCGCAATGGTCGCGGCAAATTGGTGATTTACTATCATAATAGCGACGAGCTCGAAGGCATACTCGGGCGCATTCGCTAATGTTCGGTGAAAGTAAATGACAGTCCCACCGGTCATCTCACTCGTGAGTAGCAAACAACGCCAGTTCGACGCGCTGGTGCGAACCTTGTCCGGGGATTTGTACCGTTACGCGTACTGGCTTTGTCGCGACAACGCGCTCGCGCAGGATCTGCTGCAAGAGACCTTTTTGCGCGCGTGGCGATCGATTGATTCCTTGCGTGAAAGCGACGCTGCAAAAGCGTGGCTGATCACAATATTGCGTCGCGAACATGCGCGCTTGTACGAACGCAAGACCCCACAAGTGAGTGATATTTCGGAGATCGATGTGCAAGACGAAGGCGGGATGACTCCAGAGCGTGCAGGCGAGTCCGGAATGATCCGGGCAGCGATGTTGCAGCTGGAGCCGAAATATCGCGAGCCGCTGTTGATGCAGGTGCTCGGCGGTTTTTCCTGCGACGAAATTGCGCGTGAGCTGAACCTTTCCGGCGCGGCGGTAATGACCCAGTTGTTCCGCGCGCGGCAGAAGCTCAAAGCGGTATTGCTGGACAAGGACGAGGCGGAGTTATATGAACTGCCTTGAGTTCCGTCGCCAGCTCGCCGTCGATCCGAAAACGCGCGACGCCGTTTTTCTGCAACACAAGCAGGAGTGCCCGCGCTGTGCTGAAGCGCATGCGCGTGCGACGCTGTTCGAGGTTTCACTGGCCGAAGCGATGGCCGTGCCGGTGCCGACAAATCTAGCCGAACGCATTCTGTTTGCCCAAGCCACCGAACAGCGTAAACAGGCGCGCACAAATCGTGGCCGCTGGATTCAATATGCTGCCGCGGCGATGGTATTGATCGCCGTCGGCGTGGTCGGTTATTCGCGCTGGGATCGCCCGGTATTGGTCGATCTCGCGATTGCCCACCTTGCGGGTGAACCGCTGGCCATGACCTCGCATGCCGCCGTGCCCGATGCACTGGTGCAACGCGAGTTCGGCATGCGCGCAAGTATCACGATGTCAAATGTGCCATCGGGTGTCACCTACCTGAGCGATTGCCCGCTCGGTCCGTATCACATCGTGCATATGGCGATGGCACAGGATAACGATCCGGTCACGGTAATGTATGTCGCCGATCATCATCAGGCCGAGCGCAAGGATTTCAACCAAACCGGCTGGTTTGGTCGCGAAGTGCCGCTGGGCGCCGGCACCCTGGTGTTGCTGGGCAAAAGCGCGCAATCGTTCGATCGGCTGGAAACGGTGTGGCGCGATGCAGTGAACGGTCCGCGTGTGACCGGGCTTTGATCTGCACGTCATCTCGGCACGCGAAGCCCCTGTTGTAACCACGAAATCGGCAGTGCAGTGGTGAAATCACGCAGCCACTGCATAGTGCGCGATAATAGCCGGCTGTAGCCGATGGAATCCGTGTCATGCCAGAACTTTCCGTGGTCGTGCCCGTGCACAATGAGCGCGACAATATCCTGCCGCTGCTCGGCGAAATCGCCGCGGCATTGCGTGGCTTGACGGATTTCGAAATCGTCTACGTCGATGATCTCAGCCGCGACGATACGCTGGCCGTACTAAACGCCGCCAGGGAGCAGTTTCCGGAGCTGCGCGTGCTGCGCCACGTGACACAAAGCGGACAGAGCACCGCAGTGCGCAACGGTGTCAAGGCCGCGCGTGGCACGTGGATCGCGACGCTAGATGGCGATGGCCAGAACGATCCGGCGGATATTCCGAAACTGCTGATGACCCGTACCAGCGCCGATCCTACGGTGAAATTGTTTGCGGGCTGGCGCGTGAATCGGCGCGACAGCGCGGTCAAGCGCTTCTCGTCGAAATTCGCCAATGGCGTGCGTTCGCGCCTGCTGCGCGATGCGACTCCCGATACCGGTTGCGGTATCAAATTGTTCGAGCGCGCCGTATTTCTCGAATTGCCGTATTTCGATCACATGCACCGTTATCTGCCCGCACTCGTTCAGCGCGCCGGCTATCGGGTGCAGAGCGTGCCGGTGAATCATCGACCGCGCACGCAGGGCCAGTCCAAATACGGCATTGGAAATCGCTTGTGGGTCGGCATCAATGATCTGCGTGGCGTCGGCTGGTTGATCAAACGCTCCAAGCGCACCGCCGTCGAAGAATTGTAGGCGAGCGAGCGGGCTTGCTGCCGACGGTTTTTCTTGCGAAATCAGCGGCGATCCGCTATAAAGTGCGGCTCGCCACACCAAGTTCGATCCTGCGACAGTGAATTGTCGTACCGAACTGGCTGAAAACGCGTCAGTGCAATGACCGTCAACGGCAATGTTTATCCGGTGTTGTGTCTCCTGAATTGCACGCAGTGGCTTCGCCACCGCAGGGCCGAACCCGTTCTGGCTAAGAGCGGCACTTTATCCAACGCTTAAGGAATGTCATGGCCAGAGTTTGCCAAGTCACCGGAAAAGGTGTGCAGACGGGTAACAACGTCTCGCATGCAAACAATAGAACCCGCCGTCGCTGGCTGCCGAATTTGCACGAACGCCGTTTCTGGGTTCCGAGCGAAAATCGCTGGATAAAGCTGCGCGTTTCCGCCCACGCCCTGCGCACGATCGACAAGAACGGCATTGATGCCATACTCGCCGAGCTGCGTGGTCGCGGCGAAAAAATCTGAGGAGGACTGAATCATGGCATCGAAACGTGACAAGATACGTCTGACCTCCAGCGCTGGCACCGGTCACTTCTACACGACCGACAAGAACAAGAAGACCACGCCGGACAAGATGGAAATCAAGAAATACGATCCCGTCGTGCGCAAGCATGTGATCTACAAGGAAGGCAAGATCAAGTAAAGTTTGCCGTGCCGGATCGATAAAAAAACCCGCCGTGAGGCGGGTTTTTTGTTGGCCGGGTTTGTGAGTTACGAAAGCCGCAAAAACTGCAGATTGCCAATCAGCCCTGCGCCGGTGCGAGGCGGTAACCTTTCAGGCGCGCTGCAAATTCGGCCAAGGTGCGGATGCCGCTGGCTTCCGCCGCGTGGCACCAGTCTTTCAAACCCTCGGCCAGATTATCGGCGCCACGGCTTTCGAGTACCGCATGCAGACGGCGCCGGAATTCCATCACGGTTGCCGTGGTTGGCCGCTCGTGAATCCATTGCGCCAGACGCTCGCGCGCGTGACCGTCGAGCCAGCGACCTTCGTTGATCAGCGCACGGCGCAGGCGTCGCGGCAGATCACGCAAGCTCGCGCCGGCATGGGCTGCTTCTTCCCGTACGGTCGGCGAGATCACGTTGCGGAAATAGTCGGTCATCACCTGGAAGCGATGGGTGATCACGGCTTTCAGCGTTTCGGCATCTGGCAAAGCGATGTTCGGGCGAATATCCAGGCTTGGTGCGACGCGCAACACCTTGGCAAGGCCCAGTCTCTCGAACAGGCGGATCGCCGCCCAGCCGATATCAAACTCGAACCGGCGCAGCGAGAATTTGGCGGAACTCGGAAACGCGTGGTGATTGTTGTGCAGCTCTTCGCCGCCGATGAAAAATCCCCATGGCGTGAGGTTGGTCGCGGCATCGGTGGTTTCGAAATTGCGATAACCCCACCAGTGGCCGAGGCCGTTGACCACGCCAGCGGCCCAGAACGGAATCCAGATCATCTGCAGCGCCCAGATCACGATGCCGGAAACACCGAACAACGCGATGTTGATGAACATCATCAAGGTCGGACCCCAGGCTTCGTGGGCGGCATAGAGATGGCGCTCGATCCAGTCGTTGGGTGTGCCACGACCGTATTTTTCGGTGCTGCTGCGATCGCGCCGCGCTTTCTGGTACAGGCCGACGCCGTCCAGCAGCAGCTTCTTGATACCGTGGATCACCGGACTGTGCGGGTCTTCCTCGGTTTCGCAATGCGCGTGATGTTTGCGATGAATCGCCACCCATTCCTTGGTGATCATGGCCGTCGTGAGCCAGCTCCAGAAACGGAAAAAATGGGCAAGCACGGGATGGAAATCCACGCCGCGGTGCGCCTGGCTACGATGCAGGTACAACGTCACCGAAAAAATGGTGAGCTGCGTGACCACCATGAAATACACCAACAGACCGACCCAGGTAGTGTTCGCAAGACCGTGGCTGAGGAAATCCAGAATAGTAAAAAGCATGGGATGAACCGAATGGATGAGGAGGGGTTGAGGTGCCGAAGCATACGCCAGGCCGACGACAGCAACCAGTTGCGCAAGCCACGTTTCCGCCAAACTTTACATTGGGGCGCTCAGCATTTGCTCAAGCACAAGCCGCGCCAGTCAGCAAAAACTGCGCTACATTGGCTGCATCCGATCAGTGTGTTCGAGTGACAACCGTCGTGCCCGAATTACCCGAAGTTGAAACCACGCGGCGTGGCATTGCGCCGCATCTGATCGGTCGGCGAGTGTCCGAGGTGCGCCTGCGCCGACCGAACCTGCGTTGGCCGATTCCGACGGAAATCTCGCAACTCTTGCCCGGCGAGCGCATCAAAGCAGTGCAGCGGCGCGCCAAATACTTGCTGGTCGAAACCGCAATCGGCAGCGCGCTGTGGCATCTTGGCATGTCCGGCAGCTTGCGCATCCTGCCGCAGGAAACGCCGCCGCGATTGCACGATCATGTCGACTGGCTGCTCGATTCCGGCCAGATGTTACGTTTCACCGATCCGCGGCGTTTCGGTTCATTGCTGTGGCAACCGGCCGGCACAACGCATGCCCTGCTCGCCAAACTCGGGCCGGAGCCGTTGTCCGATGATTTCTCGGGCGACTATCTCTGGCACGCCTCGCGCGGCCGCACGAGCGCGATCAAGCAGTTTCTGATGGATCAACACATCGTGGTCGGCGTCGGCAATATCTACGTGGCCGAAGCCTTGCTTGCCGCCGGTATTCATCCCGAGCGCGATGCCGGATCGGTGTCGCGTGTCCGTTACGCACGACTCGCAAGCGACGTGAAGCGCATCCTCGAATATGCGATCACTCGCGGCGGCACCACTCTGCGCGATTTCCTGAATCCCGATGGCGAGCCGGGTTATTTCGAGCAGGAACTATTGGTCTATGGCCGCGCCGGTGAGCCGTGCAAGGTCTGCGGCACGATGATTCGCGTGATGCAGTTGGGGCAGCGCTCGACGTTTTATTGTCCAAAGTGCCAGCGCTGACGAATCGAAATAACGAAGGGGGCTATACGCCGTCTAAGCCCAGCTCCCTGCACGAAGCCGGCGCAACGCGAGTCCGCCGAATGTGATCGCCAACAGCAGCAGGCCGGCGTCGGATAAGGCCAGCAGGGCTAGCGGATCGGGCTGGCCGATCAAAAATATTTCCGCGGACATATTTGCTGGCACGTCGGTCAGCTCCACGCCGTCGATCACCTGATCCGAAGGACAATACTCCACGACAACCAGATGGTTCCCCGGCATTGTGCCCGCGACAAACCCCTCGCAGTGGGCGTAACCCTCGGCATCACTGACCGCGGTCCCGAACGCGCGGGTAAAACCCTCGAAGTAGCCATACAGAGTATCTGGCGGGCATATTGCTGCCGCCGGAAAAATAGGTTCAGGGGGCGTGATGAAATGCGAGCGACACGCCCGCAACGCCCGCTCCGGTATCGTCGGTTACACGAGCGACAAACAGCTCGGGAGCGCGCTGTCCGAAGTTCAGCGTCTGCTGTAACGGTGAGATTGCGGTGACGATGATGTGCCGCGCGCTCTGCGCGAGCGCGGCACTCGGTATGAAATCGGCAACGACAAGCAGCAGCCAGAGCCACGCGATACCGGAGGACGGTGCGATACGGCGTGCACGCGCTACCGACTCGCGTTTGACATTGGGGGTTCGATACATTTTCAATCCTGATCCAGGGGGACATCGCGCAAAGGTACGCTCTGAATGTAAGGACGATCTGCGGCGCGCTTACCGAGCGGCGTGACGCTCGGACACGCGTTGCCGGCGGTGCTCAGCGCAAGGCGAGTTCGGCCTGCTGCAGTTCGATGCGGCCTTCGCCGGCGATGATCTTCTTGTACTCGCTGCGGCTCACCGAAACATAACGCTCGTTGCCGCCGATCTGCACCTGCGGGCCATCGGTAATCGCTCGCCCGGCGTCGTCCACGCGCACCACCATCGTGGCTTTTTTGCCGGTGCTGCAGATGGTCTTGATCTCGCTGATGTTGTCGGCCCACGCCAGCAGGTATTGACTGCCCTCGAACAGCTCGCCGCGAAAATCTGTGCGCAAGCCATACGCCAGCACCGGAATTTTCAACGCATCGACAATATCGGTGAGCTGCCACACCTGCGCCTTGCTGAGGAACTGCGCCTCGTCCACCAGTACACAATGCAGCGCGCCGAAGGTGGCGATGTCAGCCCGGGTCAACGTCGACAGATCATGCATGCGCTCGAAAATATGTCCCGGCGCTTTCAGCCCGATGCGCGATTGCACCGTGCCGATGCCGTACCGATCGTCTAGCTTCGGCGTGTAAATCAGCGTGCGCATGCCACGCTCGTGATAGTTGTGCGCGGATTGCAGCAGGGTCGTGGTCTTGCCGGCATTCATCGCCGAATAGTAGAAATAAAGTTTGGCCATGATGGACATGCGTGAATGAAACGAGATAGGGAGCTTGGCGAACGGATCGCGAGATTGCAAATCAGCATGGCTGCACGCCGTCGCACGGAACGCGACGCGCACGCTGCTAGAATGCGCGTCCGATTTCGCCGCCTGCACCGATGAGCCTCAATCCTGCCCAACGCGCCGCCGCGCTGTATACCGATGGCCCGCTGCTGGTGCTGGCCGGCGCCGGCTCGGGCAAGACGCGCGTGATCACCGAGAAAATCGCGCACCTGATCGAGAAGTGTCATCTCGCGCCGGCGAAGATCGCCGCGATCACCTTCACCAACAAGGCCGCGCGCGAAATGCGCGAGCGCGCCGGCAAGTTGCTCAAGGGCAATGCGGTCGATGAATTGCTGGTCTGCACGTTTCATGCGCTTGGTTTGAAATTTCTGCAGATCGAACACGCCGCCGCCGGACTCAAGCGCGGCTTCTCAATTTTCGATGCCGACGATACCCAGGCGATCTACAAGGATCTGCTACCGAAAGGCATCAAGAATGATCAGCTCTACGCCATCGCCAACCTGGTGTCGCGCGCGAAGAACGAAGGCCTCACGCCGGAGCAGGCTGCCGCCGCCGCGCTCGGCGCTCGCGAATCCGAAGCCGCCGCGTTGTATGCGAAATACCAGAAGCGCCTAGCCGCATTCAACGCCGTGGATTTCGACGATCTGATCCGCCTGCCGCTGGCTTTGCTCGATAGCGACGAAAAAATATGCGCGGTCTGGCGCGAGCGCCTACGGTATCTGCTGGTCGACGAATATCAGGATACGAATACCGCACAATATCGCCTGCTCAAATTGCTGGCCGGCCCGCGCGGCGCGTTCACCGCGGTGGGTGACGACGATCAATCGATCTACGCCTGGCGCGGTGCGAACCCGGGCAACCTGGATGAACTAGCGCGCGATTATCCGCAGCTGAAAGTCATCAAGCTTGAACAGAATTATCGTTGCACGCGACGCATCCTGCGCGCGGCGAATGCAGTGATCGCTAACAATCCGCACGCGCATCTGAAAAAGCTCTGGAGCGATCTCGGCGAAGGCGCGCCGATCCGCGTGCTCGAATGCCGCGACGACGAACACGAGGCCGAGCGCGTCGCCGGCGAGATCGCGCACCTCGCCGAAAAACACAAAGCGCGCTGGCACGAATTCGCAATTTTGTATCGCGGCAATTTCCAGTCGCGACCGCTCGAAAAAGCGCTGCGCCTCGCGCGTGTGCCGTATCATTTAACCGGCGGCACGGCGTTTCTCGAACGTACCGAGGTCAAGGATCTGCTCGCCTATCTGCGCCTGATGGTGAACCCCGAAGACGACGCCGCATTCCTGCGCATCGTCAACATGCCGCGTCGCGATATCGGCGCCACCACGCTGGAAAAACTCGGCGAACTCGCGCAGTCGCGCGGCTTGAGTCTGCTGCGCGCGGCGGCCAGTGATGCGATCCTGAAACAGCTCGCGTCGCGTCCGGCGGCGGCGCTGGTCGGCTTCGGCGAGCTCATCCACGAACTCACGCAAACCACACGGCGGCTGAGTGCCGCCGATCTGGTCGATGAACTCATCCGCCGTACGCGTTACGCCGAATATCTCGCCGAGCAGGTCAAGGATCAGGCCGCGCGCGCGCGGCGCCTGGAAAATCTCAACGAACTCGCGGGCTGGTTTCGCGCGATGCAACGCGAAGGCAGCAGCGCTGGCGATCTGGCCGCTCAACTTGCTTTGCTCACGCATGCGGATCGCGCCGATCCCGGCAATGCCGCGCGTTTGATGACGCTGCATTCGGCGAAAGGACTGGAATTTCGTTTCGTTTATCTGATCGGTGTCGAAGAAGGCACGCTGCCGCACGAAGGCAGCATCGAGGAAGGCCGGCTCGACGAAGAACGCCGCCTGATGTACGTCGGCATCACGCGCGCCAAGGAATATCTGACCTTGAGTTTTGCTGCGCGCAAACGCCGTTTCGGCGAAATTCTGACGAATGATCCGAGTCGATTCCTGAGTGAAATGCCGCGCGACGATCTGCACTGGTCGGGCCGTGATGTCGAGCAGGATCAGCAACACGCGCGCGAGCTGGCATCGTCGCATCTGGCCAAGCTCGCGGCTTTGCTCGCGAAATAACGACGGATCGGCAGCGTGTGACAGTCGCGTTACACTGATCCAAATCGCTTCCGGAAATAGCCGCCATGATCACATCCAAAAAAATAATCGCCGCGCTTGTGCTGGCCGCGCTCGGTGGTTGCTCGCTCATGCCGAAATCCGCGACGCTCGCCACCACGCAGACTACGTCGATATCAAACCTCGCGGCGAACGACAGTCTCAATGCGACGTTGTGGACGCAGACCGCAATCGAACACGATCTGGTGTATCGCGAGGTCTATCTTCTCGCCGAAGAAAAACTGCTCAAGGCATTGACTGATCCGGCTTGGGAAGCCTTGCCGAAAGGCGAACGCAGTGGCGATACAAAAGGTTTGTCGCCCGCGGTGATCGTGGATATCGATGAAACCGTGCTCGACAATTCGCCGTTCCAGGCGCGCCTGATTCGCGACAACGCGGGCTTCAATGAGATTGCATGGCGCGTCTGGTGCGAACAACATGCGGCGCATGCGTTACCCGGCGCGCTCGAGTTCGCCAAATTTGCTGCGGCGCATAGCGTGACGATGATATATATCAGCAATCGCGCGCAGACGCTGGCCGCGGTCACGCAACAAAATCTCAAGGAACAGGGTTTTCCGTTGGCGGAAAACGAGGCTACGGTTTTCGCGGCCGAATCGCCCACTCCCGGCTGCGCTGAAAAATCTGGCGAGAAAGGTTGCCGCCGCAAACTCGTCGCGCAGAAACATCGCATTCTCTTGATGTTCGGTGATCAGCTCGGCGACTTCGTCGATGGCTCGCAAACCACCGTGGCGGCGCGGCGCACGCTGGCCGATAACTACAAGGACTGGTTCGGCGAGCGCTGGTTCGCCTTGCCGAATCCGACCTATGGCGTGTGGGAAACCGCGGTGACTTCGCATCCTGCCACGGCCGCGCTGAAAGCGGATCCGCGCGCGGCCAAACGCGCGGCCTTACACGAAAACTAGCCGCATCGCGATTTGTGACGACAGCGACCGCACTGCAGCATAGAAAGCTGCGTTTTGCCCCTGTCCGATTTGTATCGTGGTGGGCATAATCCTGCGGACGTTTGAAAATCTCGGGGTAGCGTATGTCGATGCAGTGTTACATCTACAAAAGCCAGCGCACGGAAGGTGCTTATGTATATTTACGGGATGCCGATGCGTTTAATCTGGTGCCGGCCGGGCTGGCTGAGAAGCTCGGTACGCTGACTTTCGTCATCGAGCTCGATCTTTCGCCCGAGCGCAAACTCGCGTGCGAAGACGTCAACGCGGTCATGGCAAATCTGCAGATGCAGGGTTTTCATCTGCAATTGCCACGGGTCGTCGAAGCGCTGAACGCGTCGCTGTGCTGATCCTCCGATGCAGGCGGATTCGCACGTCGCCAGGAGTTGCGGCATACACCAACGTACAATGATGCTGGGCCAGAGGCACAAACGCCTAACGCTTTTCCGCGCCCGCTCTGCTAGCCTGCGCACGAGCCACAATCAGCGCATAACGACAGGTTAGATGCCGAACATATCGTCCAGCGGAATTCTCGTGCGGCTCGCCGGCGTGCGTTATTTCATTCCCGCCGCGCTCGCGTTTGGCGCCAGCGCGTTCATCACTCAGCCGGCCGTGCTGGCCTTGCTGCTGGCGGCAGACGCGTTGACTCTGGCCGCGGTGTGTCAGGTGATCGGCTTCGGTCTCGAAGTCAGTTTTGCGCGCACCTTGCTGCGTCGCGGTCTCGCGAATTTCGTATTACTGGTTGCTTACACGGCGTGGCTCGTGGCGCTGGTGGCGTATCCGATGCGCTGGATTCTGCGCGATACCACGCTGCCCGCCACGCTCGCATTATCGACCGCGCTGGTGTTGGCGTTGCTGAGTCTGTGGCGGCTGTGGCCGGCGTTCGGGCTGGTATATGTCTGGGACGATGCAAATACGAATCAGGCGAACGAGTCGTGGATCGTTACCGCGATTCGGCGCAGCCTGCGATTCGCCGGACACCTCACCGCCGAGCAGGACATGTTTTTCAGTAGCGGCTTGCCGGTTGCGCTATGTCTGCTGTTACTGTGTTGCGGCGCGCTAAGCCTGGCCGGATTGTGCGGCATGCTCAACGTCGAGTCGCGCGTCGTGGCACTGCTGATCTACGCTATGCTCGCGCCGTTGTTGTGCTGCGTGATCGCAAATCGCAGTGTGCGCGCGCTGTTCAATCAGGCGCAGATCGAACGACGTTATCGTCGCGCCGCACGCGTACGCGCCGTCTCGGATGCGAATACCGCGCGTAGCGAAAAGCTGGCGCAGGTGATCAGCCCAGCCGAGTTGAATGCCACGCTGCTTGGCGCCGTGCGTTCCGGCCAGGTCGATCTTGCGCTCGGTGCGCTCGAACGCGGCGCCGATGCGAACATGTTGCCGACACCCGGCGAGCGCGATCAACGTTCGCTGCTGATCGTCGCCGTGGCTTGCAGCGATCTGCGTTTGTTGCGCGCGCTGATCGCCGCCGGCGCCGATATCAACCGCATGCACAACGGCCTGACGCCGCTACTCGCGGCAACACGCGACAGCCATCAGGGCCGGCCCGAAGCGGTGGTCATGCTGCTGACCAACGGCGCCAATCCGCGTGTTGCCGATGGCGAAGAAAACACGCCGCTGCATCACGCCGCGTTGAGTGCCGAGCCGGTGGTCGCCGCACTGCTGCTTGATGCCGGTGCGGAAATCGATGCGCTGAATCGCTCCGGCTACACGCCGTTGGCAACAGCGTGCGCGATGGCGAATTGGGGCTTGCTGCGGTTTCTGCTCGAACACGGCGCGCGTCTCGATGTGGAGAAAGCACAACCCGTGCTCGCGGTCGCCGCCGGTATCGCCGAAGACGATATCGAAGGCATCAAATTGTTGCTCAAGCGTCGCGCGAAGGTCGATGCGATTGGGCCGCTCGGACGCACCGCTTTAATGAATGCCGCACTCAACGGCCATGCCAAAATCGCGCGCGTTTTGCTCGACGCGGGTGCGTGGGTGCAACTGGTCGATTCGCATGGCGTCAGCGCATTGATGGAAGCCGCGCGCGCCGGTGCCGAAGCGGTGATCGAATTGTTGGTGCCACGCAAACCGGATGCGAATCTGCTCGATGCCAGTGGACGCAGTGCGCTGATGATCGCGTGCCAGTCGCGCCAGGCCGGCGAGCGCACGATCCGGCAGCTGCTCGCGCTCGGCGCCGATGCGCAACTACAAACAGCGGACGGCAAACGCGCGCTGGATTTCGCGCTGGCGAATGGACGCTGGGATCTCGTCGCCCTGCTCGATCCCGAATATTCCCTGCCGCGCAACATGATCGAAGCCGCAAGCAGCGGCAGCTTGACCGATGCGTATTCGGCGGCGCATTTGCTTGATGCATTACGCTTCGGCCACTGGCCCGTGGTCGAGCTTTTCAGCGAACGCGCGCGGCATTGGCCATCGCCGCAACTCGCCGCGCTGTATCTCGAACTCGATGCACCCGAGCATGCGGCGGCGCGGCGCTGGTTGCTGAATCTCGGTTGGGATGCGAATGCGATTACCGAATCCGGCGAATCGCTGCCGCAGGTTTTGCTCGCGCGTTTGCCGGTGAGTCTTGCCGCCGTTTACGACGCGCTCGATGCCGGTGCGAGTCTGTCAGCTGCGGGTGTATTGGCGCAGCTCTTGAGCGCGATCGCTGCCGAAAAATCGCATGCTGCCCCCTGCGATTTTTCCGCGCAGGTGCAGACCGCGATGCTCGAAGATTTCGCGCTGCAGCTTATCGAGCGCGGTGTGGATTTTTGCATGCCCGATGCGCAAGGTCGCAGCGCGCTGGCCAGCGCCGCGGATCACGGCATGCTGCGCTTGACCCGCGAGTTGCTCGCGCGCGGCGCCGATCCGAATGCGCGCGATATCTACGGACGTACCGCGCTGCACGCCGCCCTGCACAAACCACTCGAACTCGCACTGCCGTTGCTGCAAATGTTGCTGCGCGCCGGTGCCGATGCCGAAGCGCCCGCAGCAAACAATGAAACGCCGCTCGGCCTCGCGCTCGCTCGCGCCGAACCGGAACTCACCTATTGGCTGCGCTGGTCGCGCTGGCCCTTGCCGCAACGTGCGCTGCTTGCCTCCGATGTTTCCGCGGCGGCAATCGTCGGCGATATCGATGCGGTAAAACGTCTGCTGGTATTGGGTTTCGATGTCAACGCGTGCGATGCCAAAGGGGCATCGGCACTGCTGCGCGCTGCGGGTTCGGGGCACGCCGATCTGGTCGAACATCTGCTCGCTGTCAGCGCCGATGCGAATCAGGCCGCGCCGAGTGGCGTGACCGCGCTCGCGGCGGCGGTGAATGCGCGTCGTGTCGCGGTGGTCGAGCTGTTGCTCACGCATGGTGTGAGTACCGATCAGCCGTTTCCCGGCGGCGGCACGTCGTTGATGCTGGCCGCAGCGCAGTCGTTTCCGGAAATCATCGAGCGCCTGCTTGCGCATGGTGCTGCGATCAATGCGCAGGATGACAAAGGCCGCACCGCGCTGCATGCGGCGGCGCAATTCGCGTTCCACCACAACGACAGCGAACGTTGCCAGCGCACGCTGGAAGTGCTGATCGCACACGGCGCGGATATCGCGCTATGCAATACCGAAGGCCAGAACGCTTTGCTGCTGTTGCTCGGTGCCGCCGTCGCACCCGGGCCGCGACCGGATCAAAAACATCTGCTGACGTTATTGCCGATCCTGCTTGGTAACCGCACCGCGATCGACCTGCAGGATGCGCGTGGCGTCAGCGCACTGCATGCCTGCGCGATGCACGGATTGTTGCTGCCAGCGCGCACGTTGCTCGCGGCGCGCGCCAACATCGGCGTGTGCGATATTCTCGGTCGCACACCGGCGATGCTCGCGCAACGAATGGGTTATGTCGACCTCGTCGCCGAGCTCGATATCAAACCCGATGCGCCGCCGAGTGCCGCGCAGATTTTGCGTCAACGCCACGACACCTAGACGCGTTAGGTAAATTCACCAGATATCTCAAACCGGAGATTTCAGCGTGAATATACTTGTTCGCATTCTTTCTTTTGTCGCATTTATGCCGTTCGGCGCATGAGTGTTTGCACAGCAAGTCATCACCGTGCCGCGCGCCGATGGTGCGAATACGCCGCTCACGATTTACGAACCGGCCCGCAACTCGGTCTGCGCGCCACTCGCGCTGATTTCGCACGGCGCCGGCGGCAGTGAAAAGGCGATGCCGTATCTCGGTACCGCGCTGAGCAAGGACGGTTGGCGCGTGCTCATCAGGGGTCACCAGGAAAGCGGCATCGGGCCTTTGCGCGCAGATATCCAGGCGCTCGGTTTCAAGCAGAGATCGGTCAAACTAGTGACCAATGCCGATGCGTATCGCGCGCGATTCCTCGATATCGATGCGGCGATCAAATGGTCCGAGCGGCGTTGCCACGCGCCGTACAAAGTACTGCTCGGTCATTCGATGGGCGCGATGACAGTGATGCTCGATGCCGGCGCGCAGAACAAGTTTGGAATAAAAACCGCCGCGCGTTTCGACGCGTATGTGGCGCTGTCGCCGCAAGGTCCGGGCGTGGTTTTTCCGGTCGGCGCATGGCAATCGATCCGCGCGCCGATGTTGCAGATCACCGGCACGCGCGATCAGGGGCTGGATGGCGATTACCAGTGGCGCGAGCAAGCCTTCACCGGACTCGGACCGGGTTGCCGCTGGCTGGCGGTGATCGATGACGCTACGCATCTCGACTTCGGGGGTCTGGGCAAATCCGACAAAAAGGTGGAGACAGCGACCGCAACATTGGCCATCGATGTTCTCGACGGCTTGCGGGCCGAACATTGCGCCACACCGCGAACGTTGGCTGGCGTAAATCTGCAAACCAAATAACTGAGCGGCACCGATAGCCACATCTCGAAGAATAGCGACGCGATCAAGATGCTGCCGATGTTTCCAGGAGATCTCTGAACGGCATATATCGTCACTTTTCGCGGACAGTAACCAAACGCGGTGACTCGAACATGGACGCCGGCGAGATTACCGGTTCTTCCAGGGGAATATGTTCGCCGTAGCGTTCCTGAAGTTTCTTTTTCACGGCGGGATCTGTGAGATTGAATTGCTTGATCTTCTGCAGTTCGCCGATGCGAATGCCCAAGCCGCGTTGATAGATTTTCCAGACGAGCTCGGAGCAATAGATGCGATCGTCAGACCATTCGAACGTGAGATCGTAAGGTCGGCCTTCAAATTTCCTGGCGGCTTCATGCAGTCGCGCGATCCCCGCCGACGTCAATATTTCCTCGGCATCCTGAAGGCGCTTGGCCACAAAATGTCCGCCGAAGCCGCGTTCAATCCAGTTGTTCAATGGCGTGTATTGAACGGTGTGCGCTGCCTCGAAGACGAACGGTTTGCCTTCGCGAAGGATGATGATGCCCATGTGGCTGTAGCGCGAACCGGTGGCTTTTTGAACCGCGAGACTTTGCGCCGCTTGCGATGTCTGGAAAACGATATCGCCGTCATGTAGCGGCAACGTTTCGGCGCGGATGCGGCACGCAAATACCGCCAGCAACAGCAATGCGATGTACTTTGTGAAAACTAGTCGGCGTGCGGGTTCGAGAAGGCGAGGCATGACCATGTATCAACAGGATGCTAGCGAAGTGTACAATAACGCGTACAACTGCGGAGTTTCATTATGGATGCAATCACCTACTCGACGGCGCGTGCCAACTTAGCCAGCACAATGGATCGCGTTTGCAACGACCATGAAGCGCTCATCATCACGCGCAATGGCGATCAGTCTGTGGTGATGCTTTCACTGGAGGATTTCCAGGCGATGCAGGAGAGCGTTTACCTGCTGCGCAATCCGGCGAATGCCAAGCGTTTGCTATCGGCCGTGTCGCAACTGAACGCCGGCAAGGGCATCACGCGAGAACTGGTGGAGTGAAACTGATTTTTGCCGATGAGGCGTGGAGCGATTATCTCTACTGGCAAAAGCAGGATCGCAAAATGGTCGAGCGCATCAACAAGCTGATTCGCGATATCCAGCGCGAGCCATTCATGGGCATCGGCAAGCCTGAGCCGCTGAAGCACGCGCTCTGGGGATTCTGGTCGCGCAGACTCACCGACGAGCATCGCGTGGTTTACAAGATCGAAGGCAATGCGCTGCTGATTGCGCAGCTTCGATACCATTATTGAGCTTGGAATCCGCTCATTTCGACAATGACAGTTGCGCTTGTTGAATAGTCGGTTGAATGGTATCAATTTATGATACTATTTTCTTATGAAACGCAAACACGCCAAGACCCTCGCTGCCATCTTCGTCCATCCTGCTTCGGGCAATATCAAGTGGCGCGATATCGAAGCGCTCTTGCTCGATTTTGGTGCGAAGATCAAGCAACGCGAAGGCTCGCGCATTTCCATCTCGATGTTTGGCCAAATGCAGGTCTACCACGAACCGCATCCCTCGCCAGACACCGACAAAGGGGCTGTCGCTAGCCTGCGTAAATGGCTCGAATCCAACGGAGTGAATCCATGAACATCATGACTATCGACGGCCATCAAGCCGTTATTACCTACGATCCCGATACCGACCGTTTGCGCGGTGAGTTTCTGGGATTGAACGGCGGCGCTGATTTTGTTGCCACGACGATTCCCGGTCTTCGCCGGGAGGGAAAAATCTCGCTGCGCGTCTTTCTTGAGGCATGCGCAGAAGAAGGCCTCGAGCCATTCAAATCGTTTTCCGGCAAATTCATGGCGCGCGTCAAGCCGGAGCTGCACCAGCGCGCGATCGTGGCGGCGGCGGCCAAAGGCATCAGCCTGAATCAGCTTGTCGAGCGCGCAATCGAGCACGAGGTTTCGGCATAAACCTTTTGCCGATTCGTGGCGGATGCTCGCTTGCGTGTATTTCGTCCACATCCTGCAATGCGCATCATGCGCGAGGATCGCTCGTGCATGTGGTGCGTGATCTGCCCAAGATAGATGTAGACGGCAGCGTGATTCGATAAGCAGTTCTTGCGGCAGCGGGCCGGCGCTTACAACGCTTTAGACGGACTAGCTACGAGGGGGGTTGCGAATAGCCATGCTCTGGATTGCCAACAATACTAGTCGTGCAGTCTCACCAGAGCTATCGTTCGACATAATGACAAAGTCAGCCTCGAAATCTCCGACAAGAATAAATCCTTGGCTTAGAGATTTGTACCCTTCTCTTTCAGCTACTGGCACCGAATCTGAATCAGTCATCGAATAGTAGTAACCGCGTAACTCATCGCCCTCCAAGGGCTTGACCAGAACCGTCTTCTCGACGGTGCGAGGGGCTTTGTAGTCGGCCGCACTTTGAACCCTAATCTTCTTGCTCGCCAACTCGATCGCAGTAGTAGTCCCTACTGCCAGCCACCGTGTTTCGATGTATATCTCATACTGTGCATCGCCTTCTGAACGAAATCCAATAGTTGGTGGTCGATCCGGTTGTTGCTGTACATCCATATGCCACGAAACCGGGGTGGTGATCTCAAGTGTACGGTGATCGGGTAATGGAATTGCGCGGATGGAGGTATCTTCAGCTGCAGCAATCCCTGGCAAGCAAAGGCCCAGCCACGCAGTAACCATGAGAAAACTGCGCATCGCGAACTCCTGGATTGGGCCTTACTGCTATTCGACTTCAATACGTTGTCTAATCCCGCAGACGAAGTCGCGGTATCACCCAGCCTATAAGAAAACTCTCGCAGGAGCTTGTGTGTCATTGCGGTTACGTCGTCTAACTCCGCAGACTAACGATGCGGTGTTTTACTGCGTAAAAAATCCATTTTGCCATCGTTGCACATTGATCTTGCCCCTGTTTCCCGGACACATGGATAAGCGATTCACTTTCGTAATCCGAGGTGATACAGATGACGACGAAGACCAAAAGCAAGACAGTGTT
>JAYVLO010000066.1:0-2251 GCA_043759455.1 Pseudolysobacter sp. | reverse complement strand
ACGGCGTGGCCGTCATTTTGCAGGCGTTCGGCGGCGGCAAGGATCAGGCTGACCTCGGAACCGCTGGCGATCAGAATGAGATCTGGCGCACCGTTCGGTGCATCGCTGAGCACGTATGCGCCACGACGCACGCCGTCCGCACTGGCGTAATGCGTGCGATCGAGCGTCGGCAATTCCTGGCGCGTCAGCACAAGCAATACCGGCTGCGCGCGTGTTTCCAGCGCGACGCGCCAAGCCACGGCGGTTTCATTCGCATCGGCGGGACGAATCACGATCAGGTTCGGAATCGCACGCAGGCTCGCGAGCTGTTCGACCGGTTGATGCGTCGGACCATCCTCGCCGAGCGCAATACTGTCATGCGTGAAAACATGCACCACATGCAGGCCCATCAGTGCGGCGAGGCGCAGCGGCGGACGCATGTAGTCGGAGAAAATCAGGAAGGTCGCGCCGTACGGAATAAATCCACCATGTGCAGCGAGGCCGTTGACGATTGCACCCATCGCATGTTCGCGCACGCCGAAGTGCAGGTTGCGTCCGGCATGACTCCAGCCACCACCGTCGGAGCCTTGCTGGTCATTGCTTTTTGCCGGTGGCGGATTGAAGTCGCCAAGGTCTTTCAGTGCGGTTTTTGTCGACGGATCGAGATCGGCCGAACCACCGCACAACGCGTGCAATTTTGGCGCGATCGCATTCATGATCGTGCCCGATGCCTCACGTGTGGCGAGGCCTTTCGCATCCGCGGCGAATACTGGAATATCGGCATCCCAACCGGGCGGAAATTCACCGCGCAAACGATACTGCAGTTCCTGATGCAGGGCCGGGAAAGCCCTGGCGTAGGTATCGATGCTTTTATTCCACGATACTTCATTTTTCTCGCCGTGCTCGACCGCCGTACGCAGATGTTTCAACGCCACATCGGGTATCAGGAAATCGGGCTCGGTCGGCCAGCCGAGCTTCTGTTTGGTCTTTCGCACATTGTCGGCGCCGAGCGGCGAACCATGCGCCTTGAACGTATCCTGCTCCGGCGAACCGAAGCCGATATGCGTGCGCACGAGGATCAATGATGGACGCTCGGTTTCCGCACGCGCCGCCTGCAATGCCGCATCGATCGCGACCAGATCGTTGCCGTCGTCGACCATTACCGTATGCCAGCCATACGCCGTAAAACGCTGCGCACGGTTCTCCGAAAATGTGATGTCGGTGGCGCCGGCCAGCGTGACGTAATTATCGTCGTACAGACAGATGAGTTTGCCGAGTTTGAGATGACCTGCGAGCGACGCCGCCTCGGAGGCAACGCCTTCCATGAGGTCACCATCGCTGACGATCGCGAAGGTGTGATGGTCCACGATCGCATGTTCGGGACGGTTGTAGCGCGCTGCGAGTTGCGCCTCGCCGATCGCCAAACCGACCGCATTCGCAAACCCCTGGCCGAGCGGTCCAGTCGTGACTTCGACGCCCGCGGTATGGCCGCGCTCGGGATGGCCCGGCGCCTTGCTGCCCCACTGGCGAAACTGCTTGATGTCATCAAGCGAAAGATCGTAGCCAGTCAGATGCAGCAGGCTGTAGAGCAACGCCGAGCCGTGTCCGGCCGAAAGCACAAAACGATCGCGATCGAACCAATCAGGATTGCGCGGGTTGTATTTGAGGTGGTGATTCCACAAAACATAGGCCATCGACGCCGCGCCAAGCGGCATGCCCGGATGACCGCTGTTCGCCTTCTGCACCATGTCCACGGAAAGAAAACGAATGGTGTTGATGCATTGCTGATCGAGGTCGTCGAGCATGACTATTCCTGGTAGTTTGCGGCGCGCTGCACAAGTGATTTCAGTCGGTATGAGCGACCGCACTGCCCGGCGTATCGGCCGGGACTTTGAATTCCGGCAAAGTCAGCTCGCAGACCTGATCGATAGTGTCGATCGTCAGATCAGGCGAAGGCTGGATTGTGTCCATTTGTGCATCGCGCGCGTAATGTCCCTGGCGCACGAATACCGTGGTCAATCGTTCGCCCAGTACGCGTTTCATCGCTGCGAGGATTTGCGGCTTGTCGTCGATCATCACGTAGTGCTGCGCAGGCAGAGAACGCTGCATCGCATCAAGCGTTTTTTCCTTGTGCAGGTAAATCAGCACCTGGCCGTCGACCGCCTTCCACACGCCCGAGCACTGGATCTTGCGCGGCTGGAAAACCATGTCGCCGTCGGAAAGAATCGCCACACCACCGAAGCTGCGCAGATGTTCGATCGCGGCGAGCGCG
>JAYVLO010000065.1:0-40590 GCA_043759455.1 Pseudolysobacter sp. | reverse complement strand
CCGCCGAGCGCGACAAAATCGATCTGGCGAAACGGAAATTCCTCGCGTTTCGGCACCGTCACCACGCCGACAAAATGGGTCATCGCCGACAACAGCGACGACGCCGTATTGACCAGATCGGCGGTACCGGCATGCGGCGGCAGTTCGCGTTTCAGGCGCTCGAACTCCGGCTCCAGCAACGGCTGCATTTCCAACAGCGAATCGACGAATACACGATAACCCTGCACGGTCGGCACGCGCCCGGCCGAGGTATGCGGCGCCGCGACCAGACCGATGTCTTCGAGATCGGCCATGATATTGCGGATCGTCGCCGCGCTCACGTCCAGGCCCGAATGCTTGGCCAAGGTGCGCGATCCGACCGGCTGACCATCGGCGATATATTGCGCGATCAGCACGCGCAACAATTGGCGGGCGCGGGCATCGAGCTGGTGAACGTTAGGCATCGGGCGCGGATCTCATTGAACTTGAGGCTAGTAGCAACTGGAGTTAGTCGAATTTGGCTTCGTGGATTTTGCATCGCAAATAACCTGCAAACGCTATCAAGCGCCGCACCAGGAATCAATAAGGTTGTTCGCGGGACAATACAAGTGAGGGCGCACAAGTGTGGCCGGGGCTTACCGCAGTCTGACATACTTGCAGCCGGCCAAAATCCCCTTGTCGCCACGGCTGCGCATCCGCGTCGCTGCGCCGGGTTCCTGTTGCAGTTTCCATTCAATAGACATCACGCATTCACGCATGCTCACTTCACTCTACGTCAAGGACTTCGCGATTGTCGGCGAGGCCGATATCACCCTCGCCGCCGGCCTCACCGTGGTGACCGGTGAAACCGGCGCCGGCAAATCGTTGCTGGTGGATGCACTGCTGTTGCTGTCCGGCGGTCGCGCCGAAGCGGGCGTGGTACGACATGGCAGCGAGCGCGCCGAACTCGCGGCGGAGTTCGACCTCAGCAGCCAGCCCGACATCCGCGCGTGGTTGCAAGGCGAAGAACTCGACGAAGACCAGCTATGCCAGTTACGCCGCGTGATTCGCGCCGATGGCGGTTCGCGCAGTTACATCAACGGCCGACCGGTAACGCTGACGCAACTCAAGGCGCTGGGCGAACGCCTGATCGAGATCCACGGCCAGCACGAACATCAGGCGCTGCTCGAACGCGGCAGCCAGCTTGCACTGCTGGATGCATTTGGCGGACATGCACACACCCTGGCGCAAGTGAACGACTTGGCACGACGCTGGCGCGAAGTCACGACGCAGATCGCGCAACTCGGCGGCAGCGAGGATCACGCCGAGCGTATCGAAATGCTCGAATATCAGGTTGCCGAATTGCAGCGCGATGCGTTGTCCGCCAGCGAACTCGATGCACTCGACGAACGTCATCGCCAACTCGCCAATGCGGGGCAACTGGTGCAGGGGTGCGCCAATGTTGCGGAATTGCTCGATGGCGAAAGCGAGTTCGCGTTGTTGCGCGCACTCGCACGCGGGCAAAGTGAGATTGCACGGCTGGCGCTGCTCGACACACGCCTGGCGCCGGTCAGCGAAATGATCGATGCGGCGCAAATACAACTGGTCGAAGCGAATGCCGAACTCGCACGTTATCGCGATGCGCTCGATCTCGATCCCGAACGTCTCGGCGAACTCGATGCGCAGATCGCTCGATTGCACGAACTCGCGCGCAAATACCGCACGCCGATGGCCAATCTGAAACAACGCGAAAACGAATTACGCGACGAGTTGAATTCACTGCAGGGCGCCGGCGAGCGTCTGCAGCAGCTCGGCCACGAACAGACGTCGATCGAGCACGAATACACGACTGCCGCAATGTTGCTGAGCAACGCGCGCGCGCAAGCGGCGGCCGTACTCGGCACCCGCGTCAGCGAGCTGATCGCCGAACTCGGCATGGGCGGCGGACGCCTCGAAATCATGCTCGAACCGAGTGCAAAATCCACACCCGAAACGAATGGCCGCGAGCGTGCCGAATTTCTCGTCAGCGCGAATCCCGGCCAGCCGCCACGCGCATTGCGCAAGGTGGCTTCGGGCGGCGAACTTTCGCGCATCAGCCTCGCGATCGAAGTCGCCGCACTCGGGCTGGACGAAGTCGGCACGATGGTGTTCGATGAGGTCGATTCGGGCATTGGCGGCGCGATTGCCGAAGTCGTCGGTCAGAAACTGCGCCGGCTTGGCAGCCAGCGCCAGGTGCTGTGCGTGACGCATCTCGCGCAAGTCGCCACGCAAGGTCATCAGCATTTTTGCGTGAGCAAGGTCAGCGATGGCAACAGTACGCAAACGCGGATCGATGCGCTCGACGACAAAAGTCGGCGCGATGAAATCGCACGCATGCTCGGTGGTATCGATATCACGCGCGAGACGCTTGCGCATGCGAAGCAGATGCTCGCGCGCGCGCAAGCGAACTGAGTCCGTCTTTTACTCGGTTTTGATTGTTTGCGAATTGCTCGGCCGGATTAAGCCAATGCGGTTTGGACGGCTATTCAAATCTTGCGTCGCGCCATGCGCTGATCGTATCGAGCGCGAGCGGCGCGAAAGTTTGCTCGATCATCGGGTACTTGAATTCCTCGCCGGTCGAACAGGCCAGGAACCTGTGACTGAGTCCTGACAACTCGACGATCCTGAAATCGGGATGGCCCACAGCACAGCCGCAGGTATTTGCGCCATTGCGCCGAGATTCGATCTGACCGGCACCTGCGCGTCCAGGCTGCCATCGATCGCGAGGAAAGACGCTTTCATGCGCTGCAGCGATTCCGCAGGATCATGGCGAAACGCATAACAAAACCACAACAGGTTGTAGGCTCGGAGCCAGACTTCACTGGCATTTTTCAACGCCGCTTCTGCTGCAGCGAACCGCGCTGCGATCGCCGCGACCGGTGCGGCATCGATCATTTCCGCGACTGGCATTTCACCCATCTGCCGAACCAGCGCTCGCGCAAATTGGCCGTGCTTGATTACCGTATCCTGGTCGGCAAGTTTGATCTCGCCGGAATTCAATGTCAGTGCATGGCGTTTTTCGTCGTTGGTGAGAGCGCCCACGATGCTCAGTCGGTCGGCCGACTGCGGTTGTTGCATGATGGTTTGTAACGGTTGCGGCCCCTGAGCGCGATGCTCAGTGGTAGTTGTAGTCGTGTCTCGGCTTCGACGAACCCGCCAAATCCGGACTTGCTCCGCACTTGCTCCGCGATCTCCACGACGCCATTCGGAAGTCGCAAAAAATCATCAAACCGATACCGTGCCGTGATGCCGCGTGACGATGGTCGGATCGATATGGATATCAAATCCGAGCCGGCGCAACGCGGCGCAGACCCAATAATCCTCGGATAGGTATTCGCCGTTGCTGACGCCGACGCGGAAGATATCGTAGTGAATCGCCGCGCCCGGATCACCTTGCTGCGTGCTCATGCGTTGGTAGATGCGACCGTCTTCTTTTGCATCGTCGACGAGCGCGGTCACCGCGTGGCGCGACAGCATAAAAACCGCGGTACCGATACGTTCGTTGAGCAGTAGTGCGCCAGCCTCGCCGATACTCGCACCGATGTTGAAGATGCGGCGTCCGTCGTTTGTGCGCCCCTTCAACGCGACCGGCGCGCCGATCACATCCTTGCCATGCGCGAGCAAGCGCGATACGCCTTCGGCGGGCAAGCCGATATCGGCATCGATAAATAACAGATGGGTGAACTCTGGCTTCTCGTAAAACGCCGAGATGATGGCGTTGCGTGCGCGCGTAATCAAGCTTTCATTGCCGATTGTCATCAATGAAAATCGAATTCCCGCCTGCTGGTAACGCAGCAGCGACAACACAAAATCGCTATGCATCATGCCGCCGTAAGCGGGCGTACCGATCATCAGGTTGTATTCGGAATTACTCATGGCCGTGGCCGATATTTTTCGCGATTACCGATGATCTGCATCTGCACTTCGGCGAAGCGCTGCAATTCGGCATCGCTGCGCTGGCGATAGTCGGCGAGCAAAGCGCAATTGCTGGCATACATCGGTTGACCCATCGTGGTCGCGGGAGAACGCGGATGCCACAGATGCATTGCCGGACCTTCGTCGAGCTCAATGGTCGACAATCGCAGTCGCTGCAGTTTGTAGGTCATCGCGTCGTCTTCGCCACCCCAGCCGAGAAAACGTTCATCCCAACCGCCGAGTGCAAAAAATGCCTCGCGACGCACGCAAAAAATGCCGCCGCACAATACGATGAATTCGGCGATACCTTCGCGACTGGTCGCGGCATCGTCGCGTCGATCGGGCTGATAATCGAAGTTTCCGTCGCGCACGATCGCGGTTTCTGCGGGCGTGAGATCGACGATGGTGCGATATGGCTTCACCACCTGATAACCGTGCTGGCATAACTCCGCACTGATCGGCAGTTGCTCGTCGATGACCACGTCGGCATCGGCAAAAATCAATACGCTGCCACGCGCGAAACGAAACCCGATGTTAAAACCCCAACCCTTGTTGAACGGTCCGGGATTGTAGGCAAATACGTTGCGGCACGCGGGGTGCGGAAGTACGGTGCCGAGACGCGGCAGACTATCCTGCTCAACGACAATCACTTCCAGCTGTGGCAAACGCGCCAGCCAGGCGAGCATGGCATGCAGGTTCGCGCGGCGATCCGGGCTGTCGCTTTCTCGATAGGTCAAAATGCAGCTTGCGTAATTCATGCGTCGCAGAAATGATGGTGACTTGTCGCCCGATGCCGAATGTGTAGCGCGGCGATTCTCACCGTAAATGTACGATGATCCGTGCGCCCATGTCGATCACTTGCCTGACCATAACCCAGCCGACGCGACTCGCCATGCTGCGTCGCGCCGTTGTCGATTTCAGTCGACAGGAATATGCCCGCCGCGAACTGCTGATCGTGCACGACGCCGGTGGCGAATTCGAAAGCGTGTTGCGCGATCTCATTGCCGATTTTCCGGACCAGCGTATCCGCACGCATACCGCACCGGCGGGAACGTCGCTTGGCGAGTTGCGCAATCGTTCGGTCGAACTTGCCGACAGCGAATTCGTCTGCCAGTGGGACGATGACGATCGTTACCATCCGCTGCGTTTGAGCATGCAGTTGCAGGCGCTGCAAGCCGAGGCCGCGGATTTCTGTTTCCTCGGCGATCAGCTGCACTGGTTTGCTGCGCACGGCGAAATGTACTGGACCGATTGGAATGTCGAACCGTACCCGTTGAATTTTGTGCAGGGAACGTTGCTCGGTCGCCGCGACTGTGTGCCGCGTTATCCCGATCTGCTGCGCGGTGAAGATACCGGACTGTGCCTGGATATCCTGCGCGCTAATCGGCGCATTGCAAGAATGCGCGATGCCGCCTGGTTGTATGTGTATGTTTTTCACGGCGCCAATGCGTGGTCGGTGGCGCATCATCGGGCGATTCCGGCGCACAAGGGTTTGAATGGTGCGCAGCTGCTCGCGCGCAAACGGGTACTCGAAACGCGGCTGCACGAATATGTGCCGCCGCTCGGGCGTATCGTCATGCCGTCGCACACCGGCGATTTGATTTTCGACTGAGATCCACATTCCGTTGCGCTGCGATTTGACCCACGCGATGGCGCGCATTGGATATGTCCGTTCATCGATCGCTGAATTGTCGATATCAAGATGCATCGTCGAACGTGTCATCGAGAAAACGTCGCGCCAGTCTGGCGTAAATCGTATCGGCGGTACGCACGTAGTCGGCAGTCAGCAAACCTGCGTGAAAAAACGTGAAATCGATACGCTGGTCCTGCCACCACAAATGCGCCCACAAATGCAGGCTGTAGACGCCACGCGGCAATGTGGCGTTTTCAGTGAATAGCGAAGCGACGCCGAGCGGCGTTGCGGCAAACGGATAAAACGCGGCGGCCGGCGCAACCGTCACGCGGTGCGGCATCTCACTCCAGGCCCGAGCGGCTTCGTCGCAGGAGTGTCGATTCCACGTACCGTCAAAAACCTCACTCATGCGTTGCAGCCATTCTTGCGCAAAACGCGCCTGTGGCTTTGAGAATATTACGGCGTTGCATAACGACGGCCGCAATACGCCTTTGCTGTCCGGGATCGCTGCTTCTTCACCGATCAAAAATTCGTGGGCATAAAACCTGTCGGGATACGGATGCACGAACAGCGTATCCATATCGGCGTACACACCGCCATGTTTCAGCAGAATCTGCAGGCGCAAAAAGTCCGCTTCATGGGCATAAGAAAAACCCGCCGCAGCGATGTAACGACCCTCGGCACTGTTCGCATATTTCGCGGGATCAAACGCGAGCGGCGTAACTTCGACGTTATGGATTTGCAGATGCGACTTTATGCGATCCCACCAGATGCCGTGCGGGTGATGGCGCAAATGCAGATGGATCTTGTGCGGTCGATTGACCTGTCGGCACGATTCCAGACACAGATAATGCAGGATATGAAACGGTTCGTTCTGCGCGCGCAGGCCAAAAATGAAATGGAACTCACGCGTATTGTCAGCCATGAATCACAGCCAGAATCTGCGCCGCCACCACTGGCTCGGCAAACCTGTTCAGCAGCTTGATCTGGATGTCTTGCGCCGACTCGGCCGCGGCGGAAAAATTGGCGTAGGTATCGCGCATCGCGGTTATCGCGGATGCGATGTCCGGCGCCGCCCAGCGTTGCGAAGACCAGTACGACGGCCGATGTGGTGGCCATGTCGGAGTAGCCGATAATCGATAGGCGATGCGACCGCCCCAGTCTTCACCAAGAAAATCGCACTGCCCGCCCCAGCCCGTCATCACCACCGGCGTGCCGAGTGTTGCTGCCTCGAACGCGCCAAGCCCCCAGCCCTCGCCATGCGTGAGCGAGACAAAACAATCACCGATACGATGCAGCAGATCGATACTACGGCCACTCAATTCATACGGCAGCAGACACAGATGCGGCAGTTCGTGATCGACCTCCGCGGCGATGGCATCGAGTTCGGCCTGCGCGAGATCGCCACTGGCAGCCTCATGGAAAAATGGCGGGCCGGCGCTGCCCTCAGGTGTGGTCTTGAGCACAAGACTCACGGGATCATTCGCGCTGAACGCGTGCGCATAAGCCTGCAGCAGCTCAGGAATTGCCTTGCGCGGCTGCCATGTGCTGATCGTGTAAAACACAAAATGATGCGCGGGAATGCCGAACTGTGCCCGCGCTTGAACAAGTTCGTGCTCGCTGAACGCGTTCCATGCATGACGCCGGATATGCGGCACCACATGCACCGGCACGCGTGTGCCGGAAGCGACAAAAATATCGCGATTCATCGTGCTCGGCACGATCACCGTATCCATCGAATTGAGAATAGGCAACCAGTGCACCGGCAGTTGATCCGTTTCCCAGACGGTGCAACCGATATTGCGCTTGCCGACTTCGACCAGCGCTGGCCAATGCTCCGGCACGCAGTAGAAGATTACGGTGTCATGCGCGACGGGACGCGACGTGGCTTGCAGCAACGCGGCGAGATCGGCAAGACTCGCATCGCCATCGGCTAGCTGCAGGAGCGGTAGGTTCGCGCGTTCCAAGCCTCGTGCTGGAACCGCAGAGTAACCGTGATGACGCAGTGGAATCCATTCGACTGGCACACCAGCGTTGACCAGCGCACGCGCAAACGCGATGCCAGACAGACCATAACCACTGGCTTCAACGAACGAGTAGAGACGGACGCCGGTCGTCACGAGCGACGTCTCGCGCAGAATGAAGCGGAATCAGACCTTGCGGCGGCGGCGCATGCCAAGGTAGGCCATCATCGCGGCCAAGCCACCGAGTGCGACCGGGCTTACCGTCGGCAAGGATGCCGGGCTTGGAATCGGAATACCGACGTAGATACTGACCGATGCGCTGACGTTGCCGAGATTGTCGGTTCCAACACAAGAAAAAGTGTCGATACCTTGGAACGCCGTGTTCGGTGTGTAGAAAAGATCCCCGTTCGGTGCCACGTTTGTACTGCCGTTAGCCGGCTGAAGACAATTCACAGCCCGTGGGTTATTTGCCGCATCGCCGGCGAAAACATTCACCCCAGACAGCGACGTATTCACCGGTGTCGAATAGGTATCCTGAACCGGTGCGGCATACGCGGAGGCCGAAAGCATGCCCAGACCGATCAACACGGCAGGCATTGGAATATGCAGCCCTTGGCTCCTGACGGATTTCGGCGTAGCCGAAGAATTGCTTTTATCGGACGCGAATTCGATTTTATTCGTCATGGTTAACGCTCCGCAGGATTTGGCGCAGCTTACCCGGATGCGCGACTCGGAAGCAAGTACCCCCATCGACGCATGCAAGACTATGACTTCAGACAAAAAAAGAGCCGCAATACGCGACTCTTTTTCCTGATGATCGGTATTGAACAAACCGCAGAAAACTACATGCGGTCTTCGGCAACCTTGATCTTGGCTTCCTTGCGCAGACTCGCGATGAATGCTTTCGCGGCTTCGTAACCGATGCCTTGGGAAAGCTCGTTGCGCACGCTGTCGCGTGTGGCCGTATTCGCTGTCGTCGGATCGCCATCCGTCACGGATGTCACGACTGCGAGATCATAAGTATTGTTGGCCAGCGTAACCAGCAACGGAGTGGGCGTGTTAGCAACCGGGCGCGACAAGGCAAAAACATCCGCCACGAGTTTACTATCGAGGCTTGCATCGGCGCGCAGAACATCTTTGCTTTCGCTTACTTTTACTTTCAACTCGTCGGCAAGCTTGTCGAG
This sequence comes from Pseudolysobacter sp., assembly GCA_043759455.1. GTDB lineage: Bacteria > Pseudomonadota > Gammaproteobacteria > Xanthomonadales > Rhodanobacteraceae > Pseudolysobacter. Next base: position 31,897 of record JAYVLO010000065.1, on the reverse strand, counting down.
ACTTTCGCCTTTTTGCAGTCGTGCATACAACTCGTCGGCGCGTTTCCTGGCTTGCGTAGTCTGTTCTTGCGCGACCAGAATCAGATTGATCGGCACACGTACCTCGTCAAGTTTCTTCGGCGTACTTGCGACGTGGCCGTTTTCGGCAATGCGCAGTAGCACGATATGATTCTGCCCGAGTTGCACCGGATCGCTGATATTGCCCTGCCCAAGTACCGCGTCCGAGAACGCAGCCTTGATGATCATCGGATCGGCGCTGATGCCCTCACCACCGCCCTGGCGGGTGAACGGCGCGGTCTTCTGCACCGTCAAACCAACCGACTTGGCGGCGGGCTCGAGCGAACCCGGACTCGCGATCGCCTGATCGGTGAATTTTCCTGCGGCTTCGCTGAAAACACGATCCCGCTCGGTATCGACAAATTCCTTAGTCAGGTCAGGCCTGACCTCGTCGAAGCTGCGTTCCTTCTGCGCACGCACATCGCGCAATTGAATGATGTGATAACCCTCGGGCGACAGTACCGGATCGGAAATGTCACCTTTGTTCATGCCGAACAATGCGGCCTCGAATGCCGCTTCAGTCACGCCTTTTTCGAGCCAGCCAAGATCGCCACCGGCGCTCTTCGAGCCGAGATCTTCGGATTTTTCTTTCGCGAGCTTGGCAAAATCCGCCGGCTTGGCCTTGGCTTGTTTGGCAATTTCGGTCGCTGCCTGCAGGCCTTTTTTCTGCGCTTCGGCGTCAGCATTCTGCGGCAACTTCACAAGGATATGCGAAGCCTCACGCTGTTCAGGAGAAACAAAACGGGCCTTTTCTTTCTCGTAGCGCGCCTTGAGTGTCGTCTCATCCGGCTTCGCCTCGACCGACAATTTCGCGCCGTCGAGATCGACGTACTCGATCGTCACTTTTTCCGGATTCATGAAATCCGCGCTGTGCTGCTTGAAATACTCTTCCGCCTGCGCATCGGCAATTTTCGGCGCATCGGCCGTAAGTTTGTCCAAACTCATATAACGAAAGCTGCGTTTTTCGTCCCGCAAACGCAGGTAGCTGTCGATATCATAATCCGTGACAAAACTGCTCTGCATGATTTGCGCGGGCAACTCGCGTGCCAGCAAATCCTTGCGGATATTTTCGTCGTATTCGCGCGGCGTCTTGCGGATCGATCCCAGCACGGCGCGGTAGGTAGCCAAATCGTATTTGCCATCCGTCTGGAACTGCGGCGTCTGCCTGATTTGTTCTTGGATCTTCTGCGCCGGGATCATGATACCGAGCTTGTCATTGGCCTCGAGAATAAGCTGCTCGTCAATCATGCTATCGAGCACGCGACGCTTCTGCACCGGGTTGTCGATGAGTTGCGGATCGAAGTTGGCACCCATCGAGGCTTGCGCACGTGCGCGATATTGATCGAAGCGGCCGCGAAAATCCTGCGTGGATATTTCGTGATCGCCAACCTTGGCGACATAGGTGTCGTTGCGCTCTGTGAGGTTAGACCCGATACCCCAGATCGCAAGCAAAAAGATCATCAGCGCGAGAATGATCTTCGCAATCGTACCGGATACCTTGTCGTGCAGTGCTTGCAACATGAGCGTGATACACCCTGAGGTCGGTTGCGCTACGGTGCGGAGATAACTCCGGCACCGACGACCGCAGCTGCGGTCTGTGCGCGTTGTTGAATACGGATTATTTCACTATTACGGTTCAAGACCCACAAAAAAATAAGGACGCCCATAACAGGCGCCCTTAAGAAGGTGGCGGAGTGGACGGGACTCGAACCCGCGACCTCCGGCGTGACAGGCCAGCATTCTAACCAACTGAACTACCACTCCGCAGCTTGGTGGGTGCTGAGGGGATCGAACCCCCGACCCTCGCCTTGTAAGGGCGATGCTCTACCGGCTGAGCTAAGCACCCAGTAGAGGAAATTAGTTTAATGCATCTTTGAGGGCTTTACCAGCCTTGAATGAAGGAACTTTCGAGGCTTTGATCTTGATCTGTTCGCCAGTGCGAGGATTACGACCGGTACGAGCAGCACGCTTACGCACGGTGAATGTACCAAAGCCTACCAACGATACGTCGTCGCCTTTCTTCAACGCTTTCTTGATCACGGTGATGATCGCATCGAGTGCCTTGTCGGCATCCACTTTGGTTACATCGGCTTCTTCGGATACAGCACTGAGAAATTCAGCTTTATTCATTTTTATGTACTCCCTGACGGAAATAGGCGCGCGCAATTATTCAGGATTGTAACGAAACACTTGCTGGCCGTTGCGCATGCGACAAACCAACCATTTCGCTACCTGCATTTTCTTTGACAACATATCGTGTCTTGAATCGCAGGAGCATCTTTATACCAGCCCCCATGGCATCACGCAAGCGAGGCGTGGCGCGGGTTCGCGAGCATTTGAATTATTTTCGGAGAGTCTATTCCAGCGACAAATTCACTTGACAGAACATCGAGAAATTGCATGGCCATCCTGACAACTACGATGCGCGTCAAGCCGGCTCAGTGAGGTCTGACCACGCCAGTTTCTTCCCTACCCTCACGCGCCGGCTCGTTGTTTTCCTTGGCATCCTGCGCAACGATTTTATTGTTCGGCGTCAACGGTCTTTCGAGGGCGATATCGAGCACTTCATCAATCCATTTTGCCGTATGAATCTCCAGCGAGCCGGTGACGTTTTTCGGAATCTCGGCCAAGTCCTTTTTGTTTTCTTCCGGGATGATCACGGTGGTGATACCGCCGCGATGTGCTGCCAGCAATTTCTCCTTTAGCCCGCCGATCGGCAACACTCGACCGCGCAAAGTAATCTCGCCGGTCATCGCCACTTCCGCACGCACCGGCACCTTGGTAAGTGCCGATACGAGCGCAGTACACATCGCGACGCCCGCGCTGGGACCGTCTTTCGGCGTCGCACCCTCGGGCACATGAATATGGATGTCGTGCTTCTGATGAAACTCGGGATCGATACCGAGTTGATCAGCACGCGCGCGCACCACCGATAACGCCGCCTGGATCGACTCCTGCATCACATCGCCAAGCTGGCCGGTGTGAATGAGCTTGCCTTTGCCCGGCACCACTGTGGCTTCGATGCTGAGCAGTTCACCGCCGACTTGCGTCCACGCGAGGCCAGTCACCAGGCCGATTTCATTCTGATCCTCAGCCCGGCCGAACGTGAATTTCTGCACCCCCAGATAGGTTTCGAGATTCTCCGAGTTGATCAGCAGTTTGCGTCGCTTGATCTTTTTGCCTGCGTTCTTGGCCTTGTCGGTAGCGAGAGAAATTTCCTTGACCACCTTGCGGCAGATCTTCGAGATTTCGCGTTCGAGATTTCGCACGCCGGCTTCACGCGTGTAATAACGCACGATGTCGCGTATGGCCGATTCATCGACCGCAATTTCGTCGTTCTTCAAGCCGTTCGCCTTGATCTGTTTCTGCAACAGATAGCGCGTCGCGATATTGATTTTCTCATCTTCGGTATAACCCGGGATGCGAATGACCTCCATGCGATCGAGCAGCGGCGCGGGAATATTCAGCGAATTCGCCGTGGCGATCCACATCACTTCGGAGAGGTCGAAATCCACTTCGAGATAATGATCGCTGAAGGCATTGTTCTGTTCCGGGTCGAGCACTTCAAGCAAAGCCGAGGACGGATCACCGCGGAAATCCATCGACATCTTGTCGATTTCATCGAGCACGAACAGCGGATTCTTGGTACCGATCTTGCTCAGGTTCTGCACGATGCGACCCGGCATCGAGCCGATATAGGTGCGTCGATGACCGCGGATCTCGGCTTCATCGCGTACGCCGCCCAAGGACATGCGCACGAACTTGCGATTGGTCGCCTTCGCGATGGATTGACCGAGCGAAGTCTTGCCCACACCCGGCGGCCCGACCAGACACAAAATCGGCGCCTTCATCTTTTTCACGCGCTGCTGCACCGCGAGATATTCAAGGATGCGTTCCTTGACTTTTTCGAGACCGAAATGATCAGCGTCGAGCACCTCTTCGGCGGCCTTCAGATCCTTGCGCACCTTGGTACGTTTTTTCCACGGCACGCCGACCAGCCAATCAACATAATTGCGCACAACGGTGGCTTCGGCCGACATCGGCGACATCTGCTTGAGTTTGTTGAGTTCGGCCTTGGCCTTTTTCTCGACCAATTTTGGCATGCCCGCCGCAGCGATTTTCTTGGCCAGATCCTCGAGCTCGTTCGGCGCCTCGTCGGATTCACCGAGTTCTTTCTGGATAGCCTTCATCTGCTCATTCAGATAATACTCGCGCTGGCTTTTTTCCATCTGCGACTTGACGCGACCACGAATGCGTTTTTCGATCTGCTGGACATCGATTTCGCCATCGACGAAACCGATCAGCATTTCCAGGCGATCGCCGACGTCGACCGTCTCCAGCACTTTCTGTTTGTCCTGCAAGCGCACGGTGAGATGCGCAGCCACCGTATCGGCCAAGCGGCTCGGATCGTCGATGCCCGACAGAGTGGTCAGCAACTCGGGCGGAATCTTGCGATTGAGTTTGACGTATTGCTCGAACAACGAGGTCAGCGAACGCGATACGACATCGATTTCGCGCTGTTCGCGCGTGTACATCGGCTCGAGTGCGCGCACAAATCCGGTCAACACACCGTTGCGCTCGCCGTAACGAACGACCTCGGCGCGGGAAGCGCCCTCGACCAGCACCTTGATCGTGCCATCGGGCAATTTCAAAAGCTGCAGCACGGTCGCTACCGTGCCGATCGAATACAGATCGGCTTCGAGCGGATCGTCGATATCCGGGCCACGTTGCGCCACCAATAAAACTTGCTTGTCACCGTCCATGGCTGCGTCAAGCGCGCGCACGGATTTTTCGCGCCCAACAAACAACGGGATGACCATGTGCGGGTACACCACCACATCACGCAGCGGCAACACCGGCAGTTCGGTCACATCAATTTGCGCGACACTTTTGGGGGTCTTTTCCATTCGATTTCCTGAACAACGAAGCGGATAAACAGCAAGGCAAAAACAACAATGGCAGCGTGATCGCACGCTGCCATATCGTCAAGTAAGGGCGCCGTGCGGATTTGCAAGCAATCTCGCGTGCCGCGCCTTGAGCGCACCGGAATTATTCTGCCGATGCCGCCCGCGCCTGCATGCCGCGATAAATCAGATACGGCTCGGCCTGACCATTGATTACGGCTTCGTCGACCACGACCTTGCTGACATGTTCCAGTGACGGCAACTCGTACATGGTGTCAAGCAATACCTGTTCCAGGATGGTACGTAGTCCACGCGCGCCGGTGCGGCGTTTGAGCGCCTTGCGCGCCACCGCGGCCAGGGCTTCGGGGCGAAATTCCAGCTCAGCGCCTTCCATCTCGAACATTTTCTTGAACTGGCGCGTGATCGCGTTTTTCGGTTCGGTCAGAATTTTGACGAGAGCATCCTGATCGAGCTCTTCGAGCGTCGCCACTACCGGCAGACGACCGACAAACTCGGGGATCAGACCAAACTTGACTAGATCTTCCGGTTCGACGTCGGCCAGAACCTTGCCGACATTGGATGCCTGCGACTTACTGCGCACTTCGGCGTTGAAACCGATGCCGGTGGATTCTGAGCGCGCCTGAATGACTTTTTCCAGGCCTGCAAATGCACCACCGCAAATGAACAGAATATTCTTGGTATCGACCTGCAGGAACTCTTGCTGCGGATGCTTGCGTCCACCCTGCGGCGGCACCGAAGCGAGCGTGCCTTCGATCAGCTTGAGCAAGGCCTGCTGCACACCTTCACCGGACACATCGCGCGTAATCGACGGGTTTTCGCTCTTGCGCGAAATCTTGTCGATCTCATCGATATAGACGATGCCGGTCTGCGCTTTCTCGACGTCGTAATCGCATTTCTGCAACAACTTCTGGATGATGTTTTCGACATCCTCACCGACATAACCGGCTTCGGTCAACGTGGTGGCGTCGGCGATCGTGAACGGTACGTTGAGCTGTCGCGCGAGCGTTTCCGCAAGCAGCGTCTTGCCCGAACCGGTGGGACCGATCAGCAGGATATTCGACTTGGCGAGTTCGACATCGTCGTTCTTGCCTCGCGATTCCAGACGCTTGTAGTGGTTGTACACCGCCACAGCAAGAGTTTTCTTCGCCCGGCTTTGGCCGATCACGTACTGATCAAGCACATCCTGAATTTCGCGCGGCTTGGGCAGATGGCTGCGCGCAGTGGCGGCCTTTTCCTCAAGTTCCTCGCGAATGATGTCGTTGCAGAGCTCCACGCATTCGTCGCAAATGAATACGCTTGGACCCGCAATCAACTTGCGCACCTCGTGCTGACTCTTGCCGCAGAAAGAGCAATAAAGAATCTTGCCGCTCTCGCCCGATCGGCTTTGCCGGTCGTCACTCATACCAGATCCCGAGTCCATTGCAATTTGATGTCACGCCAAGAATAGCATAGGCCCCGCCCCAGCAAGCGCCGGCGCAGGGGATATGTCACAAAACGCAGACGGATGTTTTGACGCGACCGCAACAATGATCAGACTTTTGCTGCGTCGACGGGACGTTTTTCCAGCACCGCATCGATCAAGCCATAGCCCTGAGCATCGGAACTACTCATGAAATTGTCGCGATCCGTGTCTTTGGCAATGCGCTCGATCGGCTGACCGGTGTGCTTGGACATGATCGAATTCAGGCGATCGCGGATCGTCAGGATCTCACGAGTATGAATCTCGATATCCGTGGCCTGACCCTGGAAACCACCAAGCGGCTGATGAATCATGACGCGCGAATGCGGCAGGCTGTAACGTTTGCCTTTGGCGCCGGCGGTCAACAACAGCGCACCCATGCTTGCGGCTTGGCCGATACACATCGTGCTGACGTCAGGCTTGAGGAATTGCATAGTGTCATAGATCGCCATGCCAGCCGTGACCGAACCGCCCGGGCTGTTGATGTAAAGATTGATGTCCTTGTCCGGATTTTCCGACTCAAGGAACAACAACTGCGCAACCACGACGTTCGCGACGTAGTCGTCGATCGGTCCGACCAAGAAAATCACGCGCTCTTTCAGCAGGCGCGAATAAATATCGTAAGCACGCTCGCCTCGGGAGGTCTGTTCGACCACCATCGGCACCATATTCAACCCTTGCGGTGCGAATACCTTGGACATTTACGAACTCCAATTATTGATGGTAGAAAATCCCATAATCGGGGTTTCCCGAACTCGAGATCACGCGTTGGGACGCATGACCTCGCTGAAGCTCAGAGCCTGCTCGCTGACTTGGGCATGATTGGCAACCCAGTCCGCTACCTGGTCTTCGAGTACCCGACTCTGCAGTCCGCTCATTAACTGGGGATCGTTCGAGTAAAGTTCAACTACACGCTCCGGTTCTTCGTAAGTCGATGCGATTGCCGACAGCGTTTCGGCAACCCGACGCGAGTCCAGACGCAAGTCATTCTGACGCGCGATTTCACCGATCAGAACACCGGCGGAAACACGCTGCTGGGCGATCGCGGCAAAAGCTTCCGGCGGCTGATTGATATTTTGCCCGGCCTGGCGCGCTTGCGCTTCGGCCTGCTGCGCCAGTGCACGCGCCTCGGCCGCGATCATGCTCTGCGGCAGTTCGAGATCGGCATACGCTGCCACGAGTTTTTGCACGACTTCGTTCTTTAAGCGCGCCGATAGCGTCGCCTTGAGCTCGCGCTCGAGATTGGCGCGCACATCTTCGCGGAAACGCTCGATGCCGCCTTGTGTAACGCCGAAGCTGGCGACAAATACATCATCGAGTTCCGGCATCTGCGCTTCCTGCACGCGCGATAACTTCAGCTCCACTGCTGCATGCTTGCCGGCCAATTCGGCGATGCGGAAATCTGCCGGAAAAGTAAGTTCGACCTTCTTCTCCTCCCCACCTTTCATACCAACACAGGCGTTTTCAAATTCGGCAAACATCGCATTGGAACCAATCACCGTGCCAACACGATCAAAATCTTCGGCAGGATGGCGTACGTCACCGGATTGCGCGGAATATTCGAACAACACCATGTCGCCAACCTGCGCGGTGCGCTCGACCGGCGTCCAGCTGCGGCGCTGTTGACGCAGGGTATCGATCATCTGGTCGACATCCACATCGGTCACGCTGGCGGTCGGCTTGGTTACCGACAGTGAGCTGACATCGATCTTGGCAATCTCGGGCAGCACTTCGAAGGTCGCGACGTATTCAATCTCGCCATTGTTCGCTTGACCAGTAGTCGAAATCGACGGCGCCATCGCCGGGCGCAGCTTTTGATCGTCGACCGCAGACTGGAAACTGTTGCGCACGAGTTCGTTAAAGGCTTCGCCGCGTACTTGCGCGCCAAAACGCTGCTCGATCACTTTCGGTGGAATCTTGCCGGGGCGAAAACCCTTCAGGCGAATATTGCGACCCATTTCCTGCAGTCGCGTCTTGACCTGCGAATCGAGCTGTTCTGCCGGCAGTTTCACCGTCAGTTTGCGCTCAAGTTTGCCCACGTTTTCAACCGAAATTTGCATGCTGGCTCCTAACTGGAAAAACGCGAAGGGTTGACGTGCCCGGTAGTTGGCCGCCATCTCTGCGCTGTGTCATTGGGTGGTGCGAAAGGAGAGACTCGAACTCTCACGGGTTACCCCGCCAGAACCTAAATCTGGTGCGTCTACCAATTCCGCCACATTCGCTTACATCCGAGATTGTAGTATGAATTCTGCCTGGGGATGTACCAGCCTTGCGCAGGCGTCACTGGATACTGTCGAGAAAGTGGTGGGCCGTGTAGGAGTCGAACCTACGACCAAGAGATTAAGAGTCTCCTGCTCTACCAACTGAGCTAACGGCCCACTTGCTTGAAACTGGGGTGAACGATGGGGCTCGAACCCACGACCGCCGGAATCACAATCCGGAGCTCTACCGACTGAGCTACGCTCACCATTGAAACTGTTCGTACTGGCGCGCCCGACAGGAATCGAACCTGCAACCGTCGGCTTAGAAGGCCGATGCTCTATCCGATTGAGCTACGGGCGCAACGCCCGAACAGTGTAAGGCACGAACCTCCTTGACGCGACCACGTGCAGCTTCATGCCATACGTTTCGAAACTCTTGCGCGATCCGGATCTGGTCGGGGTAGAGGGATTCGAACCCGCGACCCCCTGCTCCCAAAGCAGGTGCGCTACCAGACTGCGCTATACCCCGTTCGGATCCAGAACTTTACGACTCGTTGGCGCGCTACCGACCCGTATCGAATACTACGTACAGGCAGGTATTGCGTCAATCTGGAATCAGTCGTTTACGCCTATCGTCAAACCCGTGTCTGCAGCCAGATCGGCCTGCAACATTCCGCTAAACCGCTGCCGACAAAATAAAGGGTGCCGAAGCACCCTTTATCGGAATGGCGCGCCCGGAGAGATTCGAACTCCCGACCACCTAGTTCGTAGCCAGGTACTCTATCCAGCTGAGCTACGGGCGCAATTAAACGGATAACGGTCTTGCCTGAAACGGTTTTGGCGCCGTTTCACCCCGCAACGCCTGATGCCTGTATCGAAGCGCGGCAACCCGGCGGTGCGAGCCCGCAATTATCACCAGCGAATCGATTCACGTCAATACGCAATCGAAAAATTCGCAGCGCAAGTGCGATTCGCAGGCCAGCTACGCCGCGTGATTGAATGATCGCTGCCGTCAAATCCGGTTACATCTGCAACAAACATGATTGGTCAGCGTCGTGTTTGGATTAAACTATCGCGGATGCAGCGCTTAGCCACGAGGCCAGCGGGATCGCCGATGGTTGGGTTGCGCGAGCGCCACGGTGGGTCGACTGCGTTCCATGCCGTACGCATGTCTGCATCGAATCACTTTTTTACTCATCTCTGGAGTTCCCGCGTAATGATCTTTGAAACCCTCGCCACCACAGGTCACGAGCAAGTTGTGTTCTGCCACAACAAAGATGCCGGCCTGAAGGCAATCATCGCCATCCACAACACCGTACTCGGCCCAGCCCTGGGCGGATTGCGCATGTGGAACTACAAGACCGAAGCCGAAGCGCTCAACGATGTCCTGCGTCTGTCACGCGGCATGTCGTACAAGGCAGCGGTTGCGGGACTGAGCCTCGGTGGCGGCAAAGGTGTGATCATCGGCGATCCGACCAAGGATAAATCGGAAGCGCTGTTCCGCGCATTCGGTCGTTTCGTTAACTCGCTCAACGGCCGGTATATCACCGCGGAAGACGTCGGCATCGACGTCAACGATATGGAATATGTGCTCAAGGAAACCGACTACGTCACCGGCGTGCATCAGGTGCACGGCGGCTCGGGCGATCCGTCGCCGTTCACCGCGTTTGGCACGTTGCAGGGCCTGATGGCCTCGTTGAATGCCAAGTTCGGCAACGAAGATGTCGGCAAATACAGCTACGCCGTGCAGGGCACAGGCCACGTCGGCATGGAATTCGTCAAGCTTCTGCGCGAGCAGGGCGCGAAAGTATTTGTTACCGACATAAACAAGGATGCGGTGCAACAGTGCGTCGACGAATATGGCTGCGAAGCGGTCGGCCTCGACGAAATTTATGATGTCGATGCAGACGTCTATTCGCCGTGCGCGCTCGGTGGCACGGTCAATGAAACGACATTGCCGCGGCTCAAGTGCAAGGTCATCTGCGGTGCCGCCAACAACCAGCTCGCCACCGATGAAATCGGCGAAGAACTCGAAGCGCGCGGCATCCTGTACGCGCCCGATTATGCGGTCAACGCCGGTGGCCTGATGAACGTGTCGCTCGAAATCGATGGCTACAACCGTGAACGCGCGATGCGCATGATGCGCACGATCTATTACAACCTTGGCAAGATTTTCCAAATCGCCGCGCGCGACAAGATTCCGACCTTCCGCGCGGCAGATCGCCTCGCCGAGGACCGCATCGCCACGATCGGCAAGATCAAGCTTCCGACCATGGGCAACGGCGCACCACGTTTCCTCGGTCGCATGCGCGGGCAATAATTGCGGCGCAGGATCCTGCATCTGCCAATGAATTGATTGCGACGCGCAAACGCGCATCGTCCCATTCCGACGATGGCGGCGATGCGCTTTTCCATGGAGATATTCGACTAGCGCAACACGCTTGGAAATTCCGGAATTGCCGCCGCGCGGCTCGCATACAAAATCCCAACATCCAACGGCCAAATATCATGCGTCCATTTCCCCTCGGTGAAGAACTCGATCTGCTGCGTGAAACCGTGCACGCGTTTGCCGAAAAGGAAATCGCGCCGCGCGCCAACCTGATCGATCACGATAATATTTTTCCCAGCGATCTGTGGCGCAAATTCGGCGACATGGGCCTGCTCGGCATCACCATCCCGACCGAATACGGCGGCTCGGGCATGGGTTTTCTCGCGCACCAGCTCGCGGTCGAGGAAATCTCACGCGCCTCGGGCTCGGTCGGTCTTTCCTACGCGGCACATTCCAACTTGTGCGTGCAGAATATTTTCCACAACGGCAACGAAGCACAGCGCCACAAATACGTGCCGAAACTGTGCAGCGGCGAACATGTCGGCGCGCTCGCAATGAGCGAACCCGGTGCCGGCTCCGATGTGGTTGGTTCGATGACTTGCCGCGCCGAACTCAAAGGCGATCATTGGATCGCCAACGGTTCAAAGATGTGGATCACCAACGGCCCCGATGCCGATGTACTGCTGGTCTACATGCGCACCGCGCCGCGCCCGGCGGGATCGCGTTGCATGACCGCCTTCATCGTCGAGAAAGGCATGAAAGGTTTCAGCACCGCGCAGAAGCTCGACAAGCTCGGCATGCGCGGATCGAACACTTGCGAATTGGTTTTCGAGGACTGCGAAATCCCCGCAGAAAACATCGTCGGCCAAGTCAACGAAGGTGTGCGTGTGCTCATGAGCGGCCTCGATACCGAACGCCTGGTGTTGTCCGGCGGCCCGATCGGACTGATGCAGGCAGCGCTGGAAATCGCCCTGCCCTACACGCGTGAACGCAAGCAGTTCAATGCGCCGATCGGCACCTTCGGCATCATGCAGGCGAAGATCGCCGACATGTACACTGCGCTGCAATCCTCGCGCGCATTTGCGTATCTGGTCGCGCAGGATTTCGATCGCGGCGTGAAGTCGCGTATCGATCCTGCAGCGTGTTTGCTGAACGCATCGCAGAACGCGGTCAAGGTCGCGCTCGAAGCGATTCAATGTCTCGGTGGCAACGGTTACATCAACGAATATCCGACCGGTCGAATTCTGCGCGATGCCAAGCTGTACGAGATCGGCGCCGGCACCAACGAGATCCGTCGTATGCTGATTGGCCGTGAGCTGTTCCACGGCAAATGGTGATTGATGGCAACGAGCGGCAAAAACATTGGCTGCTGAATCGACGCAAATCCTGACATTTCATCGTATCGCCGCGTTTGCCAGTGCAAGACGCCGCGCGCGATAATGCTCCATTCACCGCAGAGCGCGGTCGACTCACAACCCGGAGAATTCCATGTCTGATTCCATCGTTATTGTCGGTGCCAAGCGCACCGCGATCGGTTCCATGCTCGGCCAGTTCACCGGTGTGCCCACCACGACACTCGGCGCCACTGCGATCAGGGCTGCGCTGGAACAATCCGGTGTCGCGGCAGATGACATATCCGAAGTAATCATGGGTTGCGTATTGCCAGCCAATCTCGGCCAGGCACCGGCGCGTCAGGCAGCACTCGCGGCGGGTCTGCCGAAATCGGCGGGTTGCACCACGATCAACAAGGTCTGCGGCTCGGGCATGAAAGCGATCATGCTGGCCAATGATCTGATCAAAGCCGGCTCGGCCAGCATCATCGTTGCGGGCGGGATGGAGTCGATGACAAATGCACCGCACATGGTCGCGGCACGCACCGGCCTGCGTTATGGCGACGCGAAACTCGTCGATCATATGGCTTGGGATGGACTGACCAATCCGTACGACGGGCTGTCGATGGGTGTTTTCGCCGAGGCCACCGCCGACAAGTACGGTTTCACGCGCGAAGCACAGGATGCGTACACGATTGAATCGGTCAGGCGCGCACAAGCCGCGATCGCATCGGGCGCATTCGCCGCCGAAATCGTTGCCGTGAAAGTCGCCGGGCGCAAGGGCGATGTCGAGTATGCAATCGACGAACAGCCCGGCAAATCCGATGTCGCCAAGATTCCGTCGCTGAAGCCGGCGTTCCGCAAGGACGGAACCGTGACCGCAGCGAGTTCGTCGAGCATTTCCGATGGTGCCGCAGCCACAGTGGTGATGCGTGAAGACGAGGCAAAAAAACGCGGACTGAAACCGCTGGCGCGAATCGTCGGCCATGCCACATTTTCCCAGGCCCCGGAATGGTTCACGACCGCGCCAGTGAGCGCGATCGACAAGTTGCTGAAACAGATTGGCTGGAGCGTGGCCGACGTCGACCTGTTCGAGGTGAACGAAGCCTTCGCTGTCGTCGCGATGACGCCGATCAAGGAGCTCGGCATCCCGCACGAAAAAATCAATGTGAACGGTGGCGCCTGCGCGCTCGGCCATCCGATCGGTGCGTCGGGTGCGCGGCTGGTGGTGACCCTGTTGTATGCGCTCAAGGCACGCGGCGGCAAACGCGGCGTTGCGGCGCTTTGCATCGGCGGCGGCGAAGCCACGGCGTTGGCAGTCGAGCTGGTTTGAGTGAACTGATTTAATCCTCTAGATTCATCCGTTTTTTTTTGCGCCGAACGGATCGATTCAGGCATATGACGGGCATTCATCGATGAACGATTTTTGCTCCGTCAGCGCCGTCGATTTGATCCTCGCATCAAGCTCGAGTTACCGACGCGACTTGCTGCAACGCCTGACCAAAAACTTCAGTCAGCTCGCGCCGGATGTCGATGAATCGGCCCTCCCTGACGAAACTTCGACGGCGCTCGCATTGCGATTGGCCGTCGCGAAAGCAAATGCCGTGGCTGCCATTCGACCCGGAGCGATCGTCATCGGCTCCGATCAGGTTGCGGCATTGGGATCGCAGATGCTGGGCAAACCGGGCGATCGCGAAAACGCGCGCGCGCAACTGCTGGCGTGCTCCGGCCGAACCGTTAGTTTTCATACCGCGCTGTGTTTGATCGACGGCCGCGACGGCCGGATTCAGCACGCCGTCGATTCCACACACGTTTATTTCCGTCATCTCGGCAGCGCGGAAGTCGACGCCTACCTGCATGCTGAACAGCCCTACGATTGCGCCGGCAGTTTCAAGGCGGAAGGTTTGGGCATCGCATTGTTCGAGCGTATGCAAACGGAAGATCCGACGGCGCTGATCGGGCTGCCACTGATTGCGCTTAGTGGAATGTTGCGAACTGCTGGTATCGCATTGTTCTAGCGGGCGCGAAGCGATAGGCAGATCGCGAACGCAGCGCAAAAAATCATCATGCGATCCATCCGTGGATCGCAAAAGAAACGACCATAACAGCAAAAATTACTGCAACCAGAACGTGAGCAATTGCCTCGATTCACCAAGGCCATGCTTTCCCGGTCCGACGCAAATCATCATTTCAAAGTTTCGCTAAGCACACGATATTTGCCATTGCTCTCTCTTGATATTCCATGCTGTGCCAGGTCGATATCGCCGACCAGCCAGAAACGCAACAGCGCCGATCCCTTGCGTCGAACCACCACCGCACTGTCCGATCCGACATAAATCAGATCGTTCGATTGCAATTGATTGATCGTGATCGTTTCGGTAATCGCGTGCGCATCATTCAACTGCTTTTCCAGCGAGATGCGCTCGGCATTCGCCGCATCCGGCACCTTGCCGGTGAAGTTGACCGCGGCACCTTTGGCGGTACGCAATATCAGCGGCGCCCGCTCGTCGATACGCACCTTAACCTCGTAACTGGTCTTGCTTAGCGGCGCCAATTCGGTGCGCAACAAATTCAGCTCGCCCTCCAGCCAATACAGCTGCCGCGCGCCCTTGCGGCGTAACACCGCACGCACCGATTCATCGACATAGATCTGATCGCCGATATCGAGCTGAGCCACTTGCAAAGTGCCGTCGGCCGGGCTTCCGTCATTCAGGCTTTTTTCCAGCTGCTTGCGGATTGAAGCCGTCTGATCCACCGGCGCCGATGCAACTGCGGTTGGAGCAGGAGTCGGCGCTACCGCGATCGCTGCAACAGCAGGCGCAACGGATTCGACAGGCTTGGCAGCAGGTGCCGGCACTACTGCCACTTCAGCTTTTGCTACAGGCGCGGCAACAGGTGCAGGTGTCTCGACACGCGTCGGCTTGGGCTCGACTGCCGCGGCCGGTTTCGGCGCCGCAACAGGAGCGGGCGTCGCCGCAACTGCCGGCTTCGCCGCGGCAACCGCGGGCGCAGCGGGTAGCGTTGGTTTTACCGAGGCTGCAGCAACGGCAGGCTCTAAAGTTTTGTCGGCAAGCCGCACCACGACCGCCTCGACAAAACTGTCCTTCATCACCAGATCGATCTTGGCACCGTGCGCGCCAGCAAGAATCTTCTGCGCGACTTTGTCATGCCAATAATCCGGCGCACTCACCACGACACGTTTGCCACTATCGGCAGCCTGGCGTCCGAGCGCGGCGAGTTTTGCGTCGCCCGCGCCGGCCAGCAATTCCGCGCCGGTCACACCAACATCCTGCGCGAACGCGATGCCGCTCCACAGCGTCGTCATAAAAAGTATACTTTTACGCAATTTCACAACGATTTCCTCGGTAACTAAAATTATTTTTGACTCGGTTCGAGCGGCAGGACTACTACCGCCACAGCATGCAGAACAATGCTTCGGCATGGGTAAAACAAACTATCCGACTGAACTAACGGCAGATCAATCTTTTCTGGTGTTCCCACTATCAGTGTGACGCCATCCTGCGCCGCTGCAATATGCTATTAGCCATGCCGCGCATGTAAATTCAGCCGCCGCCCGAGCCGCCACGTATGCCGCCTTTGGTCAACGTCAGCGGGTCGAGCAACTGTTTCAGTTTTGCTTCGGACAGGCCCGTGGTTTCACGCGCGACATCGAGAATCGGCCGATTCTGCTTGTAGGCCTGCTTCGCGGTGGCCGCACCTTTTTCATAACCAATCACCGGGTTCAGCGCCGTGACCAGAATCGGATTGCGATTCAGCGCTTCCTGGATATGGTCGCTGCGCACGGTGAATCCCGCGATCGCCGAATCCGCCAGCGCGCGCATCGCATTGCCGAGAATTTCAATCGATTGCAGCAGGTTGAGTGCAATGACCGGCAACATCACGTTGAGTTGAAAATTACCAGCCTGGCCGGCGATCGTGATTGTGGTGTCGTTGCCGATCACCTGCGCGCAAACCATCGTCATCGCTTCGGGAATGACCGGATTGACCTTGCCCGGCATGATCGACGAACCCGGCTGCAATGCTGGCAATTCGATCTCGCCGAGACCGGCGAGCGGACCGGAATTCATCCAGCGCAAATCGTTGGCAATTTTCATGAGGCTGCAGGCCAGCGTCTTGAGCTGGCCGGAGAGTTCGACTGCGGCATCCTGCGAGGACATGCCCTCGAAATAATTCTGCGCCGATTCAAAATGCACGCCGCCGAGCTTACTCAATTGCACGGCGATACGCGGACCAAAATCATCGACCGCATTGATGCCGGTGCCAACCGCCGTGCCACCCTGCGGCAGACAACGCAGCCGTTTCAGCACGTCTTTCAGGCGCGCGGTGTTCGAGCGCAATTGCGCCGCCCAGCCGCCGAGTTCCTGGCCGAACGTGACCGGCATCGCATCCATCAGGTGCGTACGTCCGGTTTTGACCACTTTTTTCAATTCACGCGCACGTTTCTCGATAATGGCGATGAGATGCGCCAACGCCGGCAGCAAATGCTCGTCAACCGCCAGTGTCGCGCTGACCTGGATCGCGGTCGGGATCACATCGTTCGACGACTGGCCCATATTCACGTGATCGTTGGGATGCACCTCGCGCCCGAGCGCAGCGGAGGCCAGATGCGCGATCACCTCGTTCGCATTCATGTTGGTCGAGGTGCCCGATCCGGTCTGAAATACGTCGATCGGAAATTGCGCGTCGAACTCGCCACTTGCAACGTGTTCGGCAGCGTTGCGAATCGCTTTTGCCAGCGGCTTTTTCAGACCGCCGAGATCGGCGTTCACCTGCGCCGCAGCCGATTTGATCAAGCCCAGCGCGCGGATAAACTGGCGTGGCAAAGGCAATCCGGAAATCTTGAAATTATCGATCGCGCGCTGGGTCTGCGCACCGTAGAACGCGTCCGCCGGGACTTTGAGTTCGCCCATGCTATCGCGCTCTATGCGGTATTTGGTCGGTCGCGGATTCTTCAACGTTTTTTCGATCACGAAGAAAGCCTCATGTCTGTGTTGCCGAGTTCCAAGGACAGCTCGCGAAAGTTGCGCGCCTGTCAAAACTCGGTCGCGTGCCATTGCAAACACGTTGTGCGAGCAGGTCGACTCGTGGATAAATTTCTGCGCAAACCGGAAGTTACCTCCATAGTATACCGCCGACCGGCCACAAACCGCCGCCACGCGTTATCATTCCGCCCCCTGCTTTACGGAACTTTGCAATGACCCATCCCGCTTTGACCGCCATCTCTCCGCTGGACGGCCGTTATGCCGCGAAAGTCGAGTCGCTGCGCCCGATTTTCAGCGAATACGGACTGTTGCAGCGCCGTATTCAGGTCGAGGTGCGTTGGCTCGAAGCACTCGCCGCGCACGCAAAAATCGTCGAAGTGCCGGCATTGAGCGAGGATGCACGCAGTGTGTTGCAACAGCTCGTGGAGAATTTCACGCCAGCCGACGCCGCGCGCATCAAGGAAATCGAACGCACCACCAATCACGATGTGAAAGCGGTCGAATACTTCATCAAGGAACGCATCAACGCGCATGCCGAACTTGGTGCCGCGCGTGAATTCGTGCACTTCGCGTGCACCAGCGAGGACATCAACAATCTCAGTTACGGCCTGATGCTCAGCGATGCGCGGCGCGATGTTCTGCTGCCGGCGCTCGATCAATTGCTGCACACCCTCACGCAGATGGCGCACGCACTCGCCGCGCAACCGATGCTGTCGCGCACGCATGGCCAAACCGCATCGCCAACCACGCTCGGCAAGGAAATCGCGAACGTCGTCGCGCGTCTGCAACGCCAGCGCAAACAGTTGGCGCTGGTCGAACTCAGCGGCAAGATCAACGGCGCAGTCGGCAATTACAACGCGCATGTGATCGCGTATCCCGAAGTCGATTGGCCGATCTTTGCGCGTGATTTCGTCGAATCGCTCGGACTGCGGTTCAACGCCTACACCACGCAGATCGAACCGCACGATTGCATCGCAGAAATCAGCGATGTATTTCGTCGCATCAACACGATCCTGATCGATTTCAGTCGCGATATTTGGGGCTATATTTCGCTTGGCTATTTTCGCCAGGAACTCAAAGCCGGCGAAGTCGGATCGAGCACGATGCCGCACAAGGTCAACCCGATCGATTTCGAAAACGCGGAAGGCAATCTCGGCATCGCCAACGCCTTGTTCGGCCACTTCGCCGAGAAGCTGCCGATCTCGCGCTGGCAGCGCGACCTGACCGATTCCACCGTACTGCGCGCGCTCGGCACCGCCTTCGGCCACAGCCTGATCGCGCTCGACGCACTTGGCCGCGGCCTGTCCAAACTCAATGCCGATCCCGTGCGCATCGGCGCTGATCTCGACGCGAGCTGGGAAGTTCTCGCCGAAGCGATCCAGACCGTGATGCGCCGTTACGGCCTGCCCGAACCGTATGAACAGTTGAAGGCACTCACGCGCGGCCTGGGCATAACGCGTGAAGCGATCCAGCAGTTTGTCGGCACGCTGGATTTGCCTGCGGATGTACGCGAGCGTTTGCAGGCGCTGACACCGGCAAGTTATGTCGGACTGGCTGAGGTTCTGGCGCGCGATGTCTGACATTCTTGGCATGCCGCCCGCGCGTTTCCTGCGCGACTACTGGCAGAAAAAGCCGCTGCTGATTCGCGGTGCGTTGCCGGACTTCGTCAGCCCGATCACGGCCAATGATCTGGCCGGACTGGCCTGCGAGGAAATGGCGTTGTCGCGGCTGATCATGCATGCGCCGAAGACGGATCGCTGGACCTTGCGTAACGGTCCGTTCGCCGAAACCGACTTCGCGACGCTGCCGAAATCGCACTGGACTTTACTGGTGCAGGACGTCGACAAATGGGATGCGAATATCGCCGCCCTGCTCGACCGATTTCGATTCATTCCAGACTGGCGTATCGATGATGTGATGGTCAGCTACGCGGTCGATGGTGGCTCGGTCGGCGCGCATGTCGATCAATACGATGTATTTCTGCTGCAAGCGGCCGGAACGCGTCGCTGGCAGATCAGCACCGCTACGGATGCCCCTAAACAATTTCGTAGCGACACCGAACTCAAGCTGCTGACCGAATTCACAGCGACCGACGAATGGTTGCTGGAGCCCGGCGACATGCTTTATCTGCCGCCGGGCGTGCCGCATCACGGCGTTGCCGAAGGTGAATGTCTGACGTACTCGATCGGTCTGCGCGCGCCCTCGCATGCCGAGCTTTTCAGCGATTTTGCCGAGTTCATCGCCGAGCGTTTGCCCGAGGAACAACGCTATACCGACAACGATTTGAACGCGGCACGCTTCCCCGGCGAAATCGATCTATCGGCGTTGCAGAATGTGCAAAAAATTCTGGCCGCGCTTGGCAATGCCGATGAAGAACAATTGCGCGCATGGTTTGGTCCGTTCATTACGCGCTACCGCAACGCGCATGCGCCGGCGCCGCGCCCTCGCGCGCTGACCGACGCCGCGCTGCGCAAGCGTTTGCAGCAAGGGCACCGTTTTCAGCGCAATCCGTGGACGCGTCTCGCGTATGCGAAAGTCGGCAAGGCAGCTCAGCTATACGCGAGCGGCGATACGCAAGCGTGTTCGCTGGCCCTGGCACGTTTGCTTACCGCGACACGCGAGATCGAAGCATCGGTATTGTTGCAACTCGCGCAGGACGAACTTGATACTGTACGCGGCATGCTGAATGCCGGACATTTTGGAATCAGTGCATGACCGATCAACCGACCCGAAGCACGCCCGCATCTGCCGCCGCTAAAACGATAGCCGCGGACTTCAGTATCGAACACGCCGCCTGGGATCGGGATCTCGCCGATCTGCGCGAAGTTCGCGAAGAAGTTTTCGTGATCGAGCAACAAGTATCGCGCGAAGAGGAATGGGACGCGCTGGATGCACTCAGTCACCATGTGCTGGCGCGTGCAAATGACGGTTTGCCGATCGGCACCGGCCGGCTCACGCCGGAACGCAAGATCGGACGCATGGCCGTGCGTGCGCCCTGGCGCGGCAAGCGTGTCGGCGCGGCGATCCTGCGCATGCTGGTCGAACGTGCACGCGAACTCGGTTACGCCGAAGTAGAGCTGCATTCGCAAGTCAGCGCGATTGGCTTTTACGAGACGTTCGGTTTTGCGAGCTATGGCGAGGAGTTTGTCGAGGCCAATATCCGCCACCGGCATATGCGACTCGCACTGGCGCCAATGACCGCGCCCGAACGTGCGCCGCCCGCGCCCACTCCGCAAAACCAGGCCTATCACACCACCACACGCGACGAGATGATCGCTACGCTACTAGCGCTGTTGCAAGGCGCGGCGCGCGAGATTGCGATTTGCACTCGCGAGCTCGATCCGGGCCTGCTCGATCACACCGATATTCTCGCTGCGCTCCAGCATATCGGCACGCAAGGGCGCGGCTCGCGCGTGCGCATCCTCGTGCGTGACCCTGACCGCGCGGTGCACGACGGCAATCGCCTGATCGCTTTGGCGCAAAGGCTTTCCAGCGTATTCGAGATCCGTGTACCGGAGTTCGATGAAGACCGCCACTACACGTCGGCATTCATCCTAACCGATCGATCGGGTTATCTGTTTCGGCCCGATGCGCTGCGCTACGAAGGCGAAGGTGGTAGCTACGCACCTGGCCGGCATCGCCAGTTACTGAGCTATTTCGAGCAGGTCTGGGAGCGCGCGCGCGGCGCCGATGAGCTGCGCCAGTTGAGTTTGTAGACAAAGGTCGCAGATCGATTCGGTGATTGAATTATCTGCGAACATGCGCGCCGCGCGAGTCCTGCCCAAATTACCACCGATTTTATTGCTGCAATGCCGCAGCTTGCGCGTATAATTTGCCGGTTTTAATCTGCACGAACTGTTTTGTGCCGGACCGTCAATCCCATCGGGCGTGCGTCAAACGCGCCTCTCAACTTCGGTAAGCCAGCGTGAGCGCCAACCCCAACCTGCTTCAACACTTCGCCCAGTCCTCGCAACTCTCCGGCGGCAACGCCGCGTTTATCGAGGGCTTGTACGAAAATTATCTGCACGACACCAGCAGTGTTTCGCCCGAGTGGAAAACCTACTTCGACACGTTTCGCGGACGCGAAGCCGGTGATGTGCCGCATTCGGTAGTAATCGCGGGCATCGAGGAAGCGCAAAAGCGCAATCGCAATGTCCACGCCCAAGCCGCCGTGCCGGCCAGCGAGCAGGATGCGCAGAAACAGGCCAACGTGTTGCGTCTGGTCACGGCCTATCGTTCGCGCGGCCATCTTGCCGCGAATCTCGATCCGCTCGGGCTTGCCGCAAAACAACCAGCACCCGATCTGGAACTCGCGTTCCACGGTCTGACCGATGCCGATCTCAATACCGAATTTAATACCGCGGCCCAAGCCGGCTCGCGTCGGCTCAAGCTCAAGGATTTGCTCGCGCTGCTCAAAGCAACCTATGCCAGCACCATCGGCGCCGAATTCATGCATATCTCGGATGCCGAACAGCGGCGCTGGATGCATGAAAAAATGGAGGCCACCGGCGGCAAATTCCCGTTCAGCCCCGAGCAGAAAAAACACATCCTCGCGCAATTGACCGCAGCCGACGGGCTTGAGCGATACCTGCACACGCGTTACGTTGGCCAGAAGCGTTTTTCGCTGGAAGGCGGTGATAGCCTCATTCCGATGCTCGACGACATCATCCAGCGCGGCGCCGCAAACGGTGCCAAGGAAATGGTCATCGGCATGGCGCACCGCGGCCGCCTCAATGTGCTGGTCAACACGTTCGGCAAACCGCCGCACCAGTTGTTCGACGAGTTCGAAGGCAAGTTTGCGCACGACGACGATCCGGCACACTCCGGCGACGTTAAATACCACATGGGTTTCAGCTCGGACATTCAAACCGCGGGCGGCGCCGTGCATCTGGCGATGGGTTTCAATCCGTCGCATCTCGAGATCATCAACCCAGTCGTTGCCGGCAGCGTGCGCGCGCGCCAGAACCGGCGCAAGGACAAGACTCACGATCAAGTCATCGCGATCCTGATCCATGGCGACGCCGCGTTTGCCGGCCAGGGGGTCGGCATGGAATTGCTCAACATGTCGCAGGCGCGCGGTTTCCGCATCGGCGGCACCGTGCATATCGTGATCAACAACCAGATCGGATTCACCACGAGTCGCGTTGATGATGCGCGCTCCACGTTGTATTGCACCGACGTGGCGAAGATGGTCGATGCACCGGTATTGCACGTCAACGGCGACGATCCGGAAGCGGTGTTGAATTGCGCGCAACTTGCGTTCGAATTCCGCGCCAAGTTCAAGCGCGACGTCGTGGTCGATCTCGTCTGTTATCGCCGCCAGGGCCATAACGAAGCCGACGAACCGGCCGCGACGCAGCCGATCATGTATCAGGTGATTCGTGCGCGTCCGACTGCACGCGAGTTGTACGCCAAGCAATTGATCGAGCAGAATCTGCTGACCGCCGCCGACGCGCAGGCAATCGTCGATGATTATCGCAGCAAGCTCGATGCCGGCCGCGCGGTTGCCGCACTCGCACCGGTCGCGCTGGACGGTTTGAATCTGGACTGGAGCAAATACCAGAACGGCACCTTGCAGCAGCCGGCCAATACCGCGATCGATCGCAAAAAAATGGCCGAACTGCTGGATAAAATCCTGGTCCTGCCGAAGGATCTCGCATTGCAGGCGCGTGTCGCCAAGATCTACGAAGATCGCAACAAGATGGCGGCTGGCGAGCTGCGCATGGACTGGGGTTTCGCCGAAAATCTGGCTTATGCGTCGCTGATCGATCAGGGTTTTAATCTGCGTCTGGTCGGCCAGGATTCCGGACGCGGCACGTTTTTCCATCGTCACGCGGTATTGCACGATCAACATTCCAACAACACTTATTTGCCACTCAGCACGGTGCGCGATGGCGCTAGCGTTTGGGTGGTCGATTCGCTGCTGTCCGAAGAAGCGGTGATGGGTTTCGAATACGGTTATTCCACTGCCGATCCGAGCACGCTGTCGATCTGGGAAGGCCAGTTCGGCGACTTCGCCAACGGCGCACAGGTTGTGATCGACCAGTTCATTTCTTCAGGCGAGGCCAAGTGGGGCCGTTTGTGTGGACTCGCCCTGTTCCTGCCGCACGGTTACGAAGGCCAAGGTCCGGAACACTCATCGGCGCGTCTGGAACGTTTCCTGCAGATGTGCGCGCTCAGTAATATGCAGGTGTGCATGCCGACCACGCCAGCGCAGATGTTCCACATGCTGCGCCGGCAAATGCTGCGTAGTTGCCGCAAGCCGCTGATCGTGATGACGCCGAAATCGATGTTGCGCAACAAGTCGTCGACTTCATCGCTGGACGACCTCAGCAACGGCAGCTTCCAGCTCGTGATTGCCGATAGCAATGCCAAACAACCGGCGAAAAAAGTGCGTCGTGTGGTGTTCTGTTCGGGCAAGGTTTATTACGACCTGATCGAAGTTGCGGAGAAGCGCGGTATCGACGATGTCGCGATCCTGCGCGTCGAGCAGCTGTATCCGTTCCCGCGTAACGAAGTCAGTGCCGAGCTCGCCAAATATCCAGCCGCGAAAGAAGTCGTCTGGTGCCAGGAAGAGCCGATGAACCAGGGTGCTTGGTTCCAGATTCGCCATCATCTGCAGGCCTGCATCGAGAACAAGCACAGTCTCAGTTACGCCGGTCGGCCTCGCTCGCCGGCGCCGGCGGCGGGTCATTTCAACGCACACGTCGCCGAACAGGCGGCGCTGGTCGAACACGCGCTGCTGACCGCGGTCGCTACTGCTCACGTTTCGGAATAAAAGGATCACCATGAGTATCGAAGTCAAAGTTCCCGTACTGCCCGAATCCGTCTCTGATGCGGTGATCGCCACGTGGCACAAAAAAGCCGGTGATACGGTCAAGCGCGACGAAAATCTGGTCGATCTCGAAACCGACAAAGTAGTACTCGAAGTGCCGGCGCCGGTCGATGGCATTCTCAAAACGATCGTCAAAAACACCGGCGATACCGTGCTCAGCCAGGAGCTGATCGCGATCATCGAAGAAGGCGCCGTCGCGGCAGCACCCGCCGCCAAAGTCGATGCGCCGAAAGCTGCCGCTGCGGCGGCGCCAGCCGTGCCTGCCGCCGCTGCAACGTCATCGAAATCGGCTGATCTTTCGCCGGCTGGCCAGCGTGTCGCGACCGAAAACAAGATTGATGCGAACAGCGTCGCGGCGACCGGTCGGGACGGTCGTGTCACCAAGGAAGATCTGGTCAATTTCATCGCCGGCAAACCTGCTGCCGCACCCGCGCCGAGCGCCGCCGCAGCCGTGCGCGCACCGACCGGTGCACGTCCGGATGAGCGCGTGCCGATGACGCGTATGCGCACCAAGATCGCCGAGCGCCTGATGCAGTCGAAAAATTCGATTGCGATGCTGACGTCGTTCAACGAGGTCAACCTCGGCAAGGTCGGCTTGATGCGCAAGGAGCTCGGCGAATCGTTCGAGAAGGCCAACGGCATCAAGCTCGGCTACATGAGCTTCTTCGTCAAGGCGGCCTGCGAAGCGCTGAAGCGCCATCCGATCGTCAATGCTTCCGTCGACGGCAACGACGTGATCTATCACGGTTACCAGGATATTTCGGTCGCGGTGTCGACCGAAAAAGGTCTGGTCACGCCGGTGTTGCGCGACGCGCAGAACATGAGTTTCGCCGAGATCGAAAAAGCCATCGCCGCGTTCGCCAAACAGGCGCGCGAAGGCGGGCTCAAGCTCGAAGACCTGCAAGGCGGCACGTTCACGATCACCAACGGCGGCACATTCGGTTCGCTGATGTCGACGCCGATCGTCAATCCGCCGCAGAGCGCGATCCTCGGCATGCATACGATCAAGGAACGCGCGATCGTCGAAAACGGCCAGGTGATCGCCGCACCGATGATGTACATCGCGATCAGCTACGACCATCGCATCATTGATGGCAAAGACGCCGTGCTGTTCCTCGTCGATATCAAGAACCAGCTCGAAAATCCTCAGCGCATGCTGTTAGGACTTTGATACTTGCCAAAACCTGAAAGACCGTCATTCCAACGTTGTCTGGAATGACGCCTTCGGTTGATGACGCCGCGTTTCCCGCGTCCTGTTCCCCGCCAAATTCTGGAAAATTGCCATGTCCGACCAATTCGATCTCATCGTCATCGGCGCCGGTCCGGCCGGTTATCACGCGGCGATTCGCGCGGCGCAACTTGGCCTGAAAGTCGCATGTATCGATGACTACATCGGCAAGGACGGCAAGCCCGCGCTCGGTGGCACCTGCCTCAACGTGGGCTGCATTCCATCGAAGGCGCTGCTGGATTCGTCCAAGCAGTTCTGGAACCTGACCCAGCATTTCGATGTGCATGGCATCACCACGAGCGATGCGAAAATCGACGTCAAGACGATGGTCGGGCGCAAGGACAAGATCGTCAAGCAATTCACCGGCGGTGTGGCGATGTTGTTCAAAGCGAACAAGATCACGCCGTTTGCCGGCAAGGGAAAACTGTTGAAGGATCGGCAAGTTGAAATAACCGCTACCGATGGCAGCAAACAAACCTTGAGTGGAACGAATGTCGTGATCGCGACCGGCTCGGTGCCGATCGAATTGCCGTTCGCGAAATTCGACAGCAAGTTGATCGTCGACAACGCCGGCGCACTGGATTTCGCCACCGTGCCAAAACGCCTCGGCGTGATCGGCGCGGGCGTGATCGGACTCGAGCTCGGCAGCGTCTGGAAACGCCTCGGTAGTGACGTCACGATCATCGAGGCATTGCCGGATTTTCTCGGCGCCGCCGATGCCGATATCGCCAAGGCTGCAGCGCGCGAATTCGCCAAGCAAGGCCTGAAAATCGAACTCGGCGCGAAACTGTCGAAAGCAGAAATCAAGGGCGAAGAAGTACACCTGAGCTACGCCGGCAAGGACGGCGAAAAACAGCTCGTGGTCGATAAATTATTGGTCGCTGTTGGCCGCCGCGCCTACACCGACGGCGTACTCGGCGAAGGCACCGGCGTGAAGCTCGACGAGCGTGGCCGTGTCCTGGTCGACGAACATTGCTGGAGCGGTGTCGAAGGTATCTGGGGCGTCGGCGATTGCGTTCGCGGCCCGATGCTCGCACACAAGGGTTTCGAGGAGGGCGTGATGGTCGCCGAACTCATCGCCGGCAAGGCCGGACATATCAACATGGATACGATTCCATGGGTCATCTACACCGAGCCGGAAATCGCCTGGGTCGGCAAGACCGAAAAGCAGCTCAAGGAAGAAGGCGTGCCGTACAAGGTCGGCAGCTTCCCGTTCGCCGCAATCGGACGTGCAGTGGCGATGAACGAACCCGCCGGTCTCGTGAAGATGATCGCGCATGCGGAAACCGATCGCATTCTCGGCGTGCATCTGGTCGGCGCGAATGTTTCCGAACTGGTCGCCGAATGTGTTGTGGCGATGGAGTTCAAGGGTTCATCTGAAGATCTCGCGCGTATCGTGCACGCACATCCCACCCTGTCGGAAGCCGTGCACGAAGCAGCGCTGGCAGTGGATAAACGCGCGATCCACAAAGCCAACTGATCCCGCAATTCAACTTTCTACCAAGGATCACGGATGAACAAGTTACTGGTTATATTGCTCGTCGCTGTGATGAGCGGGTGTGCGACCAACTATCAACGCACCAGTATGACCGGCGGCTTCGACGAAAAGCAGATCACGGAAGATGTATGGCAAATCGTTTTTTCCGGCAACGGTTTCACCAACTATGAAACCGTTCAGACATATTGGTTGTGGCACTGCGCTGAGTTCACCCTCGACAAGGGTTATGCAGGATTCGAGATTATTTCAAAGATCAATCTCAGTATGAGCGTGGATCCGCAGGAGTTGCTGAATCCGGGCGCACCAGCGACAGTGAAAACACACGGCGGCGGTGGAGTTATTTTTGTACCAGGCTCTCCCGCCTCTGGTCCAAAACCAGCTTTGGGCGCCCAAATTCGTTTATTGAAGGGTCCACTGACAAATACTCCGCCGCACAAGTTTAATGCGCAACAATTGAGAGAAGCATTGCTGCCAGTGGTCTCAGGCAAGAAATGCGACGCCGGGAATGTGTGCCCGCATGCGCACAAATATCTTTACAGCGATGACGCCGCTGAACCAAGCGCGTAATCACCGTAAGGAAAATAGAGCGAAAAATTCCATGACAAGAACACGCTATTCGATGGCACTACTGGTGTGGCTTTCACTGCTGTGTGGTGGATGCAGCACCGAGTCTGCGATCAAGAACACGCTGAACAGCTACGATCTGCTTGATGCACGCAGCACCTGTTGCACGAACCTCAAAGATTTGACGTTTTCGCCGCTGGTGCCTGCGGCGCGCGCCAAGTACATGCATGATCGCAGCTTGAACGTCATCAAGGTCGACGGCAGCAACGCCTATGCGCGTGGCTTCTCCCTACCAGCGAACTCGGCTAAAGATACTGTGCGAATTCGCAGCAATATGAGTGGGGTCAAGCAAAGCGTCGCAAAACCAGCAATTCTGTTGCTTGATAAAAATTTTGAAGTTCTCGCCACAATCGACCAGCCAGATTACCGCCTGGAGTTTGGACTTACAGAAAATGATGGTTTTGCGGCGTTGGTTCCTTTGATCGGCAAAAGTCTCCATGCGCGCTACATAGTAATCTACACAAGTTCCGCCCTCCGCGGTGCAGCGACCTCAAAGTGTTCTGCGGGCTATGCGGGGCAATCCTGCCCGTGGCTGGCGGTGGACCCTGAAGGCACTGTATCCGTCGAGTTACTTGAGTAATTGAGTGCCTCGAAAGCGGATACCGAGACATGCCGAAATCGTGGTGCTCGTAGCCGGCCGGACTCGCGGCCACTATCATCCGCCTATGAAATATTTGACGATCAGGTTCCGAACTCTATGACCGCATTCAACGCGTTCCGTATTCATGCTGATGGCAAAAGCCATCGTGCCGGCATCGAACAGATTTCGCGAGGCGATCTGAATCCCGGCGAAGTGGTTATCAAGACCGCATATTCCTCGGTCAACTACAAGGATGCGTTGGCGGGTACCGGCAAGGGTAAAATCCTGCGTCAGTTCCCATTGGTCGGTGGCATCGATGTGGCCGGGCATGTGATCAGTTCGAGCGATGCGAACTTCAAGGAGGGCGATGCGGTGCTCGTCACCGGTAGCGGCCTTTCGGAAAACCGCGATGGCGGTTATGCCGAATACGCGCAACTGGATGCTCGCTGGGTCATTCCGCTGCCGAGTGGCTTGAGTTTGCGCGAAGCAATGGTCATCGGCACCGCCGGTTTCACCGCGGCGCTGTCGTTGTATCGCATGCTGCAGAATGATCAGACGCCTGAGCTCGGACCAATCGTGGTAACGGGTGCGACCGGCGGTGTCGGCATGCTGGCGATCGATATCCTGACGCGCGCGGGCTTTGAGGCGCACGCAATCAGCGGCAAGCTCGAAAATTTCGATGATCTGATCGCACTTGGCGCCAAACAATGCATTTCGCGCACTGATTTGTACTGGGGGCAGCGTCCGCTCGAAGCCTCGCGCTGGGGCGGTGCCATCGATAATGTCGGCGGCGAAATGCTGGCCGGCCTGACGCGTTCGATTCA
The DNA here is from genome assembly GCA_043759455.1 of Pseudolysobacter sp. GTDB lineage: Bacteria > Pseudomonadota > Gammaproteobacteria > Xanthomonadales > Rhodanobacteraceae > Pseudolysobacter. The sequence continues at coordinate 3,003 of JAYVLO010000065.1, read as the reverse complement.
TCCGTACGGCAATATCGCCAGTTGCGGTCTCGTTGGCAGCCCGGAGCTGGCCACGACCGTGATGCCCTTTATCATTCGCGGCGTGAGTTTGCTCGGCATCGCATCAAGCGGTACCGCCCGTCGCACTCGTGACGACATCTGGCAGCACCTCGGTAGCGACTGGAAACCCGCGCATCTCGACAAGATCGCAACCCGCGAAATCGGCTTGACCGGCCTGCCGGATGTATTCAACACCATGCTCGCCGGCGCCTCGTTTGGCCGCACCGTGGTGAAAGTCGACGGTTAATCAATTGTCGTACCGAGATAAATCACCACGATTCATGCCAAACAACTATTCGGTCGAAATAGCGTAAAAACGCGAATTTCAGTAAAATTTCCGCCGCACAAGTGCTACAGTGGACGGGTGGATGCAGCGGTTTGCACACTTGCATCGCGAGCGGCACAAGTAAGGCGATATGCGGTAGTGTTCGCGCGTATCGATGGCTCGGCGGATATGGGATATTGTCGTGGATATGTACAAACAATCTATCGCTGTTCACTCGACATGGGGGATGTCATGGCGAAAATTTTAATAGTCGATGATTCACCGTCTCAACTGGTGAGTCTTACTCGTATGGTCGAAAAGCTGGGCCACAAGACCGTGACCGCCGTGGATGGTTCTGCGGGTGTTGCAGCAGCCAAGCGTGAGACGCCTGACCTCATCCTGATGGACGTAGTCATGCCGAATCTCAACGGATTCCAGGCCACGCGCACGCTATCGAAGGACCCAACCACCAGTCATATTCCGGTGATACTGGTCACAACCAAGGATCAGAATACCGATCGAATCTGGGGTTTGCGCCAAGGCGCGAAAGCCTATGTCACCAAGCCGGTGAACGAGGCCGAGCTTACCGAAGCAATTGGCAATTTGCTCACCGCTGCCTGAGGCGACATTACGCCAGATTCCTTGCAGTTTTGCGAATTGACTCTCCCAAAACCGATCCTGCCCTGCGGCTGATCGGTTTTGTCGTTTAAGTGACCTTCGCCGAATCAGGTCGCTGGCTGGCGCGGATCAAAATCGAATTCGCGCGCCATGTCTTCGTAGACTTTTCGTTGTGCATCGGTGCTCGGCACCGGCGCATGAATCACCAGAGTCACGAGCTGGTCGCCTGCGGGTGATCCCGGTAACCCACGCCCTTTCAAACGCAATTTTCTGCCACTGTTCGAACCGGCCGGAACCTTGAGATCGACATTGCCGGCCAAGGTCGGCGCCGCCACACTCGCACCCAATGCGGCTTCCCAAGGCGTGATCGGCAGTTGCAGCAAGACATTTCTGCCATCCAGCTCGAACCGGGCGTTCGGCAAAAGCTCGACTTCAAGCAATAGATCACCAGCCGGGCCGCCTTGCGCGCCGGGTGAACCCTGCCCCGCCAAGCGGATCTGCTGGCCGGACAAGATACCCGCAGGGATTTTTACTTCGAGCGCACGTTCGCTACCGCCCTGATCACGCAAGGTCAAACGCTGCTTGCCACCTTGGTATGCAGTAACAAGATCGATGTGCACACGCGCGCGAACGTCCTGACCACGACGTGGCCCGGCAGGGCGTCGACCGCGTGCGCCGCTCGCATTGCCGAACAGCGATTCAAAAAAATCGCTGAAACCTTCGTTCTCGCCACCGTGGCCGGAAAAACCCTGGCCATCGCTGAAATCGGGAGGCGGGTTGAATTCTTCGCCGGGGCGATAGCCGCGCGCGCGCAGTTGATCGTAGGCCTTGCGCTTGGCCGGGTCTTTCAACGCTTCATAGGCTTCGTTGGCACCCTTGAACTTTTCTTCGGCGCCTTCCACCTTGCTCACATCCGGGTGAAATTTGCGCGCTAGCCGCCGATACGCGGCCTTGATCGCCGCGTCCGTTGCGTCGGGTTTGACGCCCAGAACTTCGTAATAATCTTTGAACTGCATGAAATGAAAATCCCTCAGTGAATCTTGTAGCTCATGCGTGGGAATGCCGTTGCCCGACCCGGCAAAACTATCGTCCATTCTCGTGCATGCCAATGCCGACAACGCAAGATCAGATCAATCTTCGGGGCTGCTCACATTCCAAAAAAAGCGGCCTGCGGTCAGATCACCGACCGCAGGCCCGGCAACTCAAGCAGTTTACGACTTAGTGACTGATGCTGATACGTCGCGGTGCCGATAGCGGATTTTTCGGAATACTGATTTCCAGCACACCGAACTTGCCTGCTGCCGTAATCCCCTCAGCGTTTGCCGTATCAGGCAATGAGAACTGGCGTTGGAAGCTGCCGCGAACGCGTTCCACGCGCGTGAATTTTTCGCCATCTACGTTTGCATCCGCAGCACGCGTGCCCTTGATCGAGAGTACACCTTTGTCCATGTTCACTTCGATATCGTTCGGATCGATGCCGGGGATATCGGCGAGGATGACAAAGCGATCGTTCTCTTCCTTGATGTCGACGCGTGGAATCCACTCACCGGCAGTGGCTTTCGCTGCGGCATCTGCCGGCGCATTGGCAAAAAGCGTATTCAGCACTTGCTTGAAATGCGGATGCGCAGTGCGGTAATGAAGGTTGACCATAGTTCTTTCCTCTACAGAATGGCGGGCACACCACGGCGCCCATGTCACCAAGGTAGGGCTGGCGTGCGCACTTTCAAGAGCGCGTTTTTCAAAAGCCGGCTTTCGAGGACTGGATTTTCGCAGAGGCCTACAGCAAGTGTGGCGACGCAGACCGCGCGTTACGAAAGTCGTAAAATGAAGTCGCTGGCTGCGCACTTTATTGCTGCCATTTCGATCCACCACCGCATCATCCACCGAGGACGCATCAATGACCATCAATGTTGGCGATACCATTCCGAATGCCACGCTTAATCATTTCAAGGACGGCGTGCAGGCGATCAATACCGACGAAATTTTCAAGGGTAAAAAAGTAGTACTGTTCTCGGTGCCCGGTGCATTCACGCCAACCTGCTCGGCCAAACATCTGCCCGGTTACGTCGAGCATTTCGCCG
>JAYVLO010000064.1:0-16704 GCA_043759455.1 Pseudolysobacter sp. | reverse complement strand
AGACGACCGGCACCGCGCAAAAACGCGCAGACTTCGAGCAACGAATTGGCGGTATAGGTAACCGTCGAACTTGCCAGCGATGCTTCGGCGGCGTTTTGTTGCGGCACGATCACGCTGCGCCCTGCGTCGGCGGCTTTGAGCACTGCGGGCAATACGCCGGTGACGCCACGCAGTTCACCGGACAATGCCAGCTCACCGAGAAATTCGTAATGCGCGAGCGGCTCTTTCGGAATATGTCCCGCCGCCGCGAGAATACCGAGCGCGATAGGCAAGTCGAAGCGACCACCGTCCTTCGGCAAATCCGCCGGCGCGAGGCTGACGGTTACCCGTCGGGCCGGATATTCGAGTTGCGCATTCTGGATCGCAACACGAACGCGGTCACGCGCTTCTTTCACTGCGGTTTCGGGCAGGCCAACAATGGAAGTTCCGGGTAAGCCACCGGATAAATGTACTTCGACCGTGACCGGCGGCGCGGCGACGCCATCCTGGGCGCGACTGTTGACGATTGCCAGACTCATACCGGTCGGTGCGATCTTGGCGAATGAAAATTCCGTAGTGTGTGATGTGGAAAGTTCTGAACAAGCCCCTCCTGGACTTGTTCAGACCCGCCGAATCCGACCACCGCGGTTGCTCCCAGCAATCGGTGGCACTTCCCACATCCGTGTGGATCGTTTGTACTGACCCGACTCCGACATAGCGACGGCTTGCGCGATCGATATGTTCGGCTCGTCCTGAGCCTCTCCCTCCGTACCAGCTCCGCAGTGCGGATTTGCTTCTGCAGATCCCTTGCTGGCGGTGCTTCTTGCGCCGCCGATCCCGCCTGTGGCAATAAAAACCCCGCTTGCGACTTTCCTGTAAAAGCTGCCATCGTCCGTGGTAGCGCTTGTAATCCTATAGGCATGACAACCTGGATGGGTTGCGGCGCGGCCATGCTGCGCCGACCTGGCTCAATGGGTGAGATTAGCCAGGCCTTCGTCACTAGCGGGAAACTTGCAAGGATGACGCTATAAACATCCATCCTGAATTCCTGATTGTCTTTTCGGTTACCTCCACGACCTTGATTGAACTCCTGCGTCATCAAGGTCTGACTTGTTTTTCCGGAACAAAAATTCTCAATGTTTGGGTGTTGCGGTGGTGCTTCCGTTAACCTGACGCTCCAGTGCCGCGACTTGCAGTTCCAGCGCCTCGACTTTCTCGCGAGTACGCAACAACACCGAGCGCTGCACCGCAAAATCCTCGCTGGTCACAAGATCAAGACCTCGTAAACCAACACGCAGGGTTTCGCGAAAATGCGCACTAAGCTCGTCCTTGGCCTCACGTGCGCCCTCGGGTACGAGTGCGGCGAGGCGTTGCGCCAGCTCATCAATATTTTGCAGGTTGATCATGGTTTACCTCATCGATCGAAGGACAACATCACGGCGTCAGTTTACCCTTTCGGCTCAGTGCGTTCTGTCAGCCAGTCGATGATTTTTTTGTAGGAATATTCTTACAAGGAGTGGCTGGAGCGCGGTTTGTCTCAGCAGATTTGAAAATAATTTCGTGCGCGCATGATCACGCGAGCTGTGCGCACGTCACCGGCTAGGCTAAAGTGCACGAATTGCCGCTAACGATCGCAGGAGAAGCTTCATGAAAATGGTTGTCGCGGTGATCAAGCCGTTCAAGCTCGACGATGTGCGCGAGGCGCTGGCCGAAGTCGGTGTGCAGGGCATCACCGTCAGCGAGGTGAAAGGTTTCGGTCGGCAGAAAGGTCACACCGAGTTGTATCGCGGCGCCGAATACGTCGTCGATTTCCTGCCGAAGATCAAGATCGAAGTGGCGGTAACCGAAGCGCTGCTTGAGCGCGTGGTCGAGGCCATCACCAACGCCGCGCATACCGGCAAGATCGGCGACGGCAAGATTTTTGTGTATGCACTGGATCGCGTGATCCGCATTCGCACCGGCGAAGTGGATGGCGATGCGCTGTAGGACCCGTGTTACCGACGTCAATCCAGATCGATCGTTTTTCCGTGCGGACGTCTATACGGCCAAACCGTTACAAATGAAACTTTTGACGCAACGCAACAAGTGTGATTAAGTCACGATCGGAATCATCCCCGGATGCCGCCCGCGAAAGCTGTCGTGCAGCGTTTTGCGGTGTTTTCAAATGACGCGGATAGTGCCAGCAACGCGCCCTCTTCCAGCAATGTCGCCACACGTGGACTTATCGGCGCACCGCAAGGTGCGCAACGATGTGCGTGCAGCCTGGAGTGTTCCTGCTGCGGAGCTGCTTGCGCGGCTTGACCCGATCGGGATTTGAAACCACCCAGCGCCACAACGCAGACACGGGCCAGGTGTGCGGTCACCCCGCCAGCTCGAGCGCAAGCCATGCCGTCACTCCGCAAGTCAGGTCTTTACGATGCCGCCTTCGAACACGATAGCTGCGGCTTCGGGTTGATCGCAAGTCTGGACGATCGCGCCAGTAGCACGCTGGTCGATACCGCGCTCAGCGCACTCGAACGCATGTCGCATCGCGGAGCGGTCGGCGCCGATGGCAAGACCGGCGACGGCTGCGGCCTGTTGTTGTATCGCCCGACCGCGTGGCTGCGCGCGCTGGCCGAAGCATCCGACATCATGGTTGCGGAACGCTTCGCCGCCGGAGTGGTTTTTCTGCAGCCCGATGTCACCGCTGCGAGCGCTGCGAAAACCGAGCTCGGCAAACAGCTTGAGGCGATCGGCTTGAATGTTGCCGGCTGGCGCGAGGTGCCGCTCGATCTTCATGTTTGTGGCGAACTCGCCGAGGCAGTGCGCCCGCACATTGCGCAAATCTTCGTCAACGCGCCGGCCGACATGAGTGAGGCAGTGTTTGAACGTGCCTTGTTTCGCGCGCGGCGCCTCGCCGAAAAAGCGCTCAGGCACGACGAACACTTTTATGTCGTGACCTTGTCCGCGCACACTATCGGTTACAAGGCGATGGTGATGCCGGGCGCATTGCGCGCGTTCTACTGCGATCTCGCCCACCCGGCGCTCGCAGCGAGCGCGGCGACGTTTCACCAGCGATTTTCGACCAACACCCAACCCCGCTGGAAACTCGCGCAACCGTTTCGCCTGCTCGCGCATAACGGTGAAATCAACACGATCCAAGCCAATCGCAGCTGGGCCGCCGCACGCGCGCCGAAGCTGGCTTCGCCGCTGGTCGATTTCAGCGGACTTGATCCGATCGTCAGCATGGACGGATCGGATTCGCAGTCGCTCGACAATATGCTCGAAGTGCTGCTGGCCGGCGGCCTGGATGTGCTCGCAGCGATGCGCATCCTGATTCCGCCGGCGTGGAATGCGCGCGAAGATATTGACCAGGATCTCGAAGCGTTCTACGAATATTACGCGTTGCATACCGAGCCGTGGGACGGCCCCGCCGGCATCGTGTTGTGCGATGGCCGTTACGCCGCGTGTACGCTGGATCGCAACGGCCTGCGTCCAGCGCGCTGGGCGTTGTCGGCGGACCGACATTTCATCATCGCCTCCGAGGCCGGCATCTGGGATGTGCCGGATGACCAGATCGTGGCTAAAGGCCGGCTCGGCCCGGGCCAGATGATCGCAATCGACATGAAGGAACATCGCCTGCTCGACGAAGCCGCAATCGACGCGGTGAACCGCGCCCGCGCACCGTTCAAGCAATGGCTGCGCAACGGCGTGACCTTTCTCGAATCCGACCTGATTGACCCGAGTCTGGCGGCTGAACCGTTCGACAAACCGACACTGAAACGCTTCCAGAAACTATTTGCACTCACGCGCGAGGAGCGCGATTCGGTATTGAAAGTGCTGGCCGAAACTGAAGCCGAAGCGACCGGCTCGATGGGCGACGATACGCCATTCGCGGTGCTGTCTTTGCAGTCGCGGTCGCTCTACGATTATTTCCGTCAGGCGTTCGCGCAGGTCACCAATCCACCGATCGATCCGTTGCGCGAAAGCCTGGTCATGTCGCTCGTCACCCAGATCGGTCGCGAGAGCAATGTGTTTGATCTGTCGCCGGAAAACGCGCATCAGGTGTTGCTCAATTCACCGATCCTGTCGCAGCGCAAACTGCGGCAGATTCTCGGCTTGCCGCAGTTTCGCGAAGCGCAGGTTTTCATCGATATTTATTACGAGGAAAAAGAAGGCCTCGCCGCCGCACTCGATCGTTATTGCAGCGCCGCCGAAGCCGCGGTGCGCAACGGCGCGGTGCTCGTCTTCATCAGCGATCGTTATCCGAAGCCCGACATGCTGGTCGCGCATTCATTGTTGGTCACCGCCGCAATCCATCAGCACCTGATCGCCACCGGCCTGCGTTGCGATTGCAACCTGCTGGTCGAAACCGGCAGCGCGCGCGATCCACATCAGTTCGCGTGCCTGATCGGTTACGGCGCGACGGCGGTGTATCCGTATCTCGCGTATCAAACATTGTTCGATCTTGGTCGCGACGGCTTGATCAGCGGCAAGAGTGATGGCGAACCGCGCGAGCTCGGCCGTAGTTATCGCCGCGGCATTCGCAAGGGCCTGCTAAAAATCCTGTCGAAGATGGGCATCTCGACGATCGCCGGTTATCGCGGTGCGGGTTTATTCGAGATCGTTGGTTTGTCCGACGAAGTTGTCGCACGCTGTTTTGCCGGCACACCATCGCGCATCGGCGGCGCCGGTTTCATCGACATCGAACGCGAGATGAAGCAGCAGGTATTCGATGCGTGGAACGAGGCCGAAACTTTGTTGCCCGGCGGCCTGCTGAAGTTCATGCACGGCGGCGAATATCACATGTACAACCCGGACGTGATCGCAAGCCTGCAAACCGCGGTGCGCAGCGGAGATTACATCGATTACCGTATCTACGCGGATCACGTGAATTCGCGCGCGCCGTCGACCTTGCGCGACCTGCTCGAATTCCGCGAAGGCCGTCGCGCGATTCCGCTCAACGACGTCGAACCGATCGATTCGATTTTGCAACGTTTCGATTCTGCCGGCATGTCGCTCGGCGCGCTTTCGCCCGAGGCGCATGAAGCGCTCGCGATCGCGATGAACCGGCTTGGCGCACGTTCCAATTCCGGCGAAGGCGGCGAAGATCCACTGCGTTACGGCACTGAGAAATCCTCGAAGATCAAGCAGGTCGCGTCGGGCCGTTTCGGCGTGACGCCGGAATATCTGATCAACGCCGAGGTGCTGCAGATCAAGATCGCGCAAGGTGCAAAACCCGGCGAAGGCGGCCAGTTGCCCGGCCACAAGGTCAACGAAATGATCGCGCGCTTGCGTTACGCGAAACCTGGCATCGGCTTGATCTCGCCGCCGCCGCATCACGATATTTATTCCATTGAGGACCTTGCCGAACTGATTTACGACCTCAAGCAGATTAACCCCGATGCACTGGTTTCGGTCAAGCTGGTCGCGCACGCTGGCGTTGGTACGATCGCCGCCGGCGTGGTCAAAGCATATGCAGATCTGATCACGATTTCCGGCTACGACGGCGGCACCGGCGCAAGTCCGCTGTCGTCGATCAAATACGCCGGTACGCCATGGGAGCTCGGCCTCAGCGAAGCGCATCAGACGCTGCGATTGAACGGACTACGGCACAAGGTACGGCTGCAGACCGACGGCGGTTTGAAGACGGGGCTCGACGTGATCAAGGCGGCGATTCTCGGTGCGGAAAGTTTCGGTTTCGGTACCGGACCGATGGTCGCGCTCGGCTGCAAATATCTGCGTATCTGCCACCTCAATAATTGTGCCACCGGCGTCGCCACCCAGCATGAAGTGCTGCGTAAACTGCACTTCACCGGGCTGCCGGAAATGGTCATGAATTATTTCCGCTTCGTCGCGCAGGATGTGCGCGAACTGTTGTCGATGCTCGGTGTGCGCTCGCTCGAAGAGCTGGTCGGTCGCACAGATTTACTACGGCAAAAAGTCGGCAGCAGCATCAAGCAGACACAGCTCGACCTGTCGCCGTTGCTCAGCGATAACGGCCTCGGGGTCGAGGTCGCGCAGACCTGTGTCTCGGCGCGCAATGCGCCACGCGATCCGGGCACACTCGCGGCGCGCATCAGCGCCGATACGCTCGATGCACTCGACGCCAAGCGTGGCGGCGAGTTTGCGTATCCGGTGCGCAATACCGATCGCACGCTCGGCGCGCGATTGTCCGGCGATGTGGCGCGACGCTACGGCAATCACGGTATGCGCGACGCGCCGATCGTGCTGCGCCTGCGCGGTAGCGCCGGACAAAGTCTCGGCGCGTGGAATGCCGGCGGAGTACATATTTATCTTGAAGGCGAGGCCAACGACGGCGTCGGCAAAGGCATGGCTGACGGCAAGATCGTATTGTATCCGCCCGCACTCGCGCGCTTCGAAGCACGCAAGACCGTGATCATCGGCAACACCTGTTTGTACGGCGCTACCGGCGGCGAGTTGTACGCCGCAGGCCAGGCCGGCGAAAGGTTTGCCGTGCGTAATTCCGGTACGGTCGCGGTGATCGAAGGTGCGGGCGATCATTGCTGCGAATACATGACCGGCGGCACCGTGGTTGTGCTCGGCCGCACCGGTTTGAACTTTGGCGCAGGTTTCACCGGCGGCTTCGCCTACGTGCTCGACCAGGAGCGCGATTTCGTCGATCGCTACAACCACGAGCTCATCGACATCCATCGCATCGGTCACGAGGGCATGGAAAATCACGTGCAGAACCTGCGCGGATTAATCATCGCCCACGCCCGCGAAACCGGCAGCGTCTGGGGTCAGCAGATCCTCGACGAATTCCGCGAATACCTGCACAAATTCTGGTTGGTGAAACCGAAGGCCGCGAGCCTCGAATCATTGATCGACGCCCTGAAGCGAGCCGCCTGATGAGTACCGATGTTTTCAAATTTCTGAGCGTACCGCGCGTGATGCCGCGCGAAGTGCCGGTGCAGGTGCGTGTGCTCGGCTACAACGAAATCTATGGCGATTTCGAGCCCGGCCAATCGAGCGAACAGGCCGCGCGTTGTCTCGATTGCGGCAATCCGTATTGCGAGTGGCAATGCCCGGTGCACAACTACATTCCGAACTGGCTCAAGCTCGTGCAGGATGGCCGCATTTTCGAAGCCGCGACGTTGATGCACGAAACCAATCCGCTGCCGGAAGTCTGTGGCCGTGTCTGTCCGCAGGATCGATTATGCGAAGGCGCGTGCACGATCAACGAAGGTTTCGGCGCAGTGACGATCGGGGGCATCGAAAAATACGTTGTCGACGAAGCGTTTCGGCAGGGCTGGCGACCCGACCTTTCGCAAGTCAAAGCCACCGGCAAACGTGTTGCGATCGTCGGCGCCGGGCCTGCCGGAATCTCCGCCGCCGATCGACTCGCGCGCGCCGGCGTGCAAGCGGTGGTGTTCGATCGCTACGAAGAAATCGGCGGTCTGCTGACGTTCGGCATTCCACCGTTCAAGCTTGAAAAACAAGTCATCGCCACACGTCGCGCGGTGCTCGAAGGCATGGGCGTGGAGTTTCGCTTGAACTGCGAGATCGGTCGCGATATGGAATTTTCGGATTTGCTGCGTGATTACGACGCGGTATTTCTCGGCCTCGGCACGTATCGATTTGTCGATGGCGCGATACCCGGCCAGCATCTTCCCGGCGTGCACGCGGCGCTGCCGTATCTCGTCAGCAATGTGCGGCAACTGCTTGCTGGCGGTACCACGCTGGCCGAACCGCATGTCGATCTGAGTGGCAAGCGTGTGGTCGTGCTTGGTGGCGGCGACACCGGCATGGATTGCAATCGCACCGCAATCCGCCAGGGCGCAACGCGCGTGAGCTGCCTCTATCGGCGCGACGAAGTCAACATGCCCGGCTCGCGCCGTGAGGTGAAAAACAGCCGCGACGAAGGCGTGCATTTTCTGTTCAATCGCCAGCCGATCGCGATCCTCGGCGAGGATTGCGTGACCGGCGTACGCGTGGTCGAAACGCGGCTTGTGAAAGAGGGCCATGGTCGCGCACGGCTCGAACATGTAGCCGGCAGTGAAACCGATATCGCTGCCGATGCGGTGATCCTCGCGTTCGGTTTCCAGCCCGATCCCCCGGTCTGGCTCGCGACACACGGTGTGACCTTGCACGACAACGAACGACTGCGCGTCGGCGGTTTCGGTGCCGAACAACGCCTGCCGTTCCAGACCGATCATCCACGCATCTTCGCCGGCGGCGACATGGTGCGCGGCGCCGATCTGGTGGTGCGCGCGGTGCATGATGGCCGTGAGGCGGCGAAGTCGATCCTGATCGCGCTCGGTGTGACAGCGGTGGCGCACGCTGCCTGATGATCGATCCGCCGCCAGACGATTACGCGGCGGGCGACTGGCGAATTGTCGTATCGGGAACTACTCGAACTCGTCAGCGAAAATCAGATCGTTTGTCAGGCGCGCAACGAAGTCGTCAACGCCGTTGCTCCCCGCGGCAACGAGGGCGCCCGATACGACAATCTGCGTACCCTGAAAAGCGACACCACTAAACACCTGGGCATCGGGATTCCCTAATGCGAAGTCGAAGACTCGCTTGCCGAGGCTGCCGAACTGGATGTCCGTTGTACCGTCGCGATTCAAACGCATCGCCGTGGCCTTGGCGTTGCCAGACGAAGCCTGCGAATATCCCGCCAATACGATTTTGCCGTTGCCTTGTTCAGCAGCGCTGAATGCCACATCAAAACCGTTCGCCATCAAATCGAACGAGACCAGGGTCTTGCCGCCGGTGCCAAAACTGCCATCCAGCGATCCGTCCGGATATAGACGCGCGGCTGCAACGTCGGCGTTGGGCGTTGTGCTGGTCGATGTATCCGATTCGCCGATCAGCAGGATCTTGCCGTCGCGCTGAATCGTCAGCCCGAGCGCCCGATCTAGGTTGCTGCCGCTGCCGCCGCCGAGGTCAAAAGCCACGGTGGCACGCCCGTCCGCATCGAAGTTTGCATCGAGTTGCCCGTTCGGCAATAGTCGCGCCACCGCGAAATCGTCGTTCAGATTGCCCTTGTTGGCGTAACCTGCAATAACGATGTTACCTGCCGCGTCCAGTGCCATGCCGGTCACGTTATCATTCCTGGACGTACTGCCAGCAAGATTGAAACCGATCGATACCTTGCCGGTGAGATTGAAGGACGAGTCACGGCTGCCGTCGGCATTCAAGCGCACGATACCGAAGTCATCGCCGTCACTAGCGGTTGCCACACTGCCGGCTACCAGGATTTTGCCATCCGGCTGGATCACTGCCGCTGTGGCTACATCGTTGTTGGTCCCGCCGAGATCGAATGCCACGGTAGTCTTGCCGGTACCGGCGCCAAACGACGTGTCGAGGGTGCCGTCGCTATTCAATCGGGCGACCGCAAAATCGTTATTGTTGCTGGCGCCGTAAGTTGTACCCGCAACGACAATCTTGCCATCGGCTTGCAGCGCAATGGCACCACAAGAGTCGTCCCCAGTACTGCCAGCAAAGTCGATCGTGACCTTGCCATCAAAGCTGAAACTGGTATCGAGCGTGCCGTTGGCATTGAAGCGGGCGACGAAAAAATCCCTGCCGGAACTACCGTTGCTGACGCGTGTGTCGCAGATCAGGATCTTGCCATCGGGCTGAATCACCGGACCGAGTGCCCCGTTGCCGATTGCATCGGTCAGCCCGGTCAATCCCAGGCCGCCGCTGCCAAACGTGGTGTCGAGGCCACCATCGCTGGCAAACGCCAGAACGGTAGGGCCGCAGAACAGCGCGATTGCAATGAATCCATACATGGATTTATCCCGTTTGATAATTGACATATGCGGAGCAGGAGCAATTTATCGAAGATCTTCAATCCTGGGGCATTGCTGCCGCTTTCGCGCGAAACGGAAACATCTGCTGGCGGATGAATCCATCGGGCATGTAATCGCCGACCACGCCGTAGGTGGCCGGAAAACGTCTGGTCGGTGGCACCTTCACCGCGGTGCCGAACAGGTGATCGAGAAACGCGTAATGCGCGGCGTAATTGCGATCAATCGCTTCGTCATCGGAGGCGTGATGCCAGTGATGGAAATCCGGCGTGACGATGATGTATTTCAGCGGCCCCCACGGCAAATGCACGTTGGCGTGATTGAACACCGCCTGGAAGCCGACCACGATGATATAGGCATTGATCACGGCCTCGCTGAAACCGAGCACGTACAGCGGCGCGAGTACCAGCACGCGCGTGCAGATCAGCTCCAGCATGTGCTGCCGCGAACCAGCCAGCCAGTCCATGGTTTTCACGCTGTGATGCACGGCATGATAACGCCAGAAATACGGCACCTCGTGATAGGCGCGATGGGTCCAGTACTGCGCGAGATCGGCGACAAGAATGCACAACAACAGCTGCGGAATAAAATGAATGTGCTGCACGTATTGCTGGAAATCGCTGCTGACCAGCCAGCCGAACATGTGATGAATCAGAAAATTCACCGTCATCAGAATCAAACCCACCAGGAAATGATTGACCGCAAAATGTTTCATGTCGGTCTGCCATTCCTTGCGGAAAATCGCCTGGTCGCGATACAGCGGAAACAGTTTTTCAATGACCACAAATAGTGTGGTGGAACCGAGCAGGTCGATGATGAACCAGTCCAGGCCGATGTACGGCGTGTGGTCGGAAAAATCGGTCACCACCACGCGCGATCCGCCGCATGCGACCGCAATCAACACGAACAGAAACGCGACGATGTTCAGATTACGGCGGCGCCCGACCACAAGATTTTTCAACGCCAGTCCGCCCGCCAGCAACAAACCGCCGAACAGCATCAGGCGCAAAGTATCGACCGAATATTGGTGGCGCAGTTCGGGCGTGGTCAGGTATTGCGGAAAATGAAACGCGGCGACCGCGAGCAAGCTCAGGAATCCGAGCGACAACGCAATCACGCTGGAAATGATGCCATCACCCGGCTGCATGTGGCCGCTGCTGTGAAGCAGTTCGGCGGTGCTGTCGACCACCGCATCGACATGCTGCGCCGGCTTTTGCACGGCGCTCTTGATGATCTTGCGAACGGACGGTTTGGCGGATTCGGACATAGCGTGATCTCCTTTGCCACGCATCATGCCACGCAGGCGCCGCCATTACGTAAAACGGCGGTTTTGCAAATTCGCTGCGCGAGTAATGCAAGGCGAGGGGTGATGCTGCACAATCACTACGTCGGCAGCGGCTGGGCCGCGTTTTCAATTGCGGTTTATCGGCGCAAACTCAGGGGGCTGGGAACCATGCAAACACTTTCGCCTCAGCTCGCGTCGGCCATCCTGCAGATTTTCGACGTGCCGTTTTCTTCGACACGCGTGCGCTCGGTAGCGACCAATAATCTCATTCGACTGATCTTCGTTATTTCCGCTGCTGGTTCCATCAAGGAATTGCGTCATGAAAAATCTCCGCCTGTCCTCACTCTCGCTGGCCATAACGCTGGCTTTCGGCAACGCTGCACACGCTCAGGATATCAGCGTGACACCGCCGAGCGGCGGGGGGTTTGTGGTGAAGGACAGCACCGGCAACGCGATCCGCTTCAAGGTCGATGGCAACGGCAATCTGCTGCTGCCGGGACTCGGCGCATCGCTGCAACAAGGCGCGCTGGTGTGTTTCGACACGACCACTGGCTTGCTCGGCCCATGTGCCGCGGGAACCGGTAATGGCGCGCTCGGCCCCACCGGGCCCGCTGGTCCGACCGGTATCGCCGGTGATCCCGGCCCGACCGGCGCCACGGGCATCGGCTTGGTAGGCCCCACTGGGTCTAACGGTGCAACAGGTTCGGCTGGCGCCACCGGTGCAGGTGGCGTCGGCAGTGTGGGGCCGACCGGTTCCGCGGGAGCAACAGGCTCGACTGGTTTGATCGGTACCAGCGGAAATACCGGGAGCGCAGGTCCAATCGGTGCGACGGGCGCCAACGGAAATATCGGTGCAGTCGGCGCGACAGGAGCAGCGGGGCTACAAGGCCTGGTCGGGCCATCGGGTCCGAGCGGCGGCGCTGGCATGACAGGTGTCACGGGCAGTAGCGGAGCTGCCGGCGTTACCGGCCCGACCGGCACCGACCCGAGCCTGCCGGTGTTCGTCGCTCACAAAATCACCACAGCACAGCCTCTGTTTGGCGGAGGGGTCTTCCAGAATATCGTGCTCCCAGAAAATGCATATGCATCCGGTGTGGTGCTGAATATTGCGACTGGCGCGGTGGTGATGCAGCAGGCCGGTATCTATCGCGCCAGTTATGCGGCAAATCCTGCGCTCGCTCTCGGCAGCCAGAGCACAACCGTATCCGGGCAGTTAACGGTTAATGGTGTCAGCCAGCCAGGCACAGCGAGCAGCATCACTTTTCCAACTACCGTCACGAGTAGTCAAGCCGCCACGCTCTTCGCCGAGGAAATTCTTTCGCTGAATGCTGGCGACGTAGTGCAGTTGCAACTTTCCTGTTCGGGCGCGTGCGGGGTGGTACTTCCTGTCGGCAGCAATACGTCGCTCATGCTGATCGCCTTGAACGTGGCAACCGGTGCTACTGGAGCGACCGGAGCGACCGGAGCGACCGGTGCCACAGGTGCGACCGGCCCCTGAGCCAGGCCGGATAAACCGGTTTCATCGGCGTTGCAGATCAGGCTGAAAATTCAGGCGACTCGACGTATTTGACGATGCCTGGTATCGCGATATGGCGTATCCAAAATACAGTCGGGCTAAAAACCAAGCCGCACTGTAAAAACATTTCCAGCACGGCTGCATCGCCCGCTTGTTGCGGATGAACTTGCGCCTACCCGCACAGGTATCGCGTTGATCGCGGAATCCTCCCGACGGATGCACGTTGGCTAGCGGAACATTTTTCGCGAGATGAATATGCGGCACGCAAGCCGCGACGTGACAACAGCTGATGTCGCCTGTGCGCAAGCGATCGGCCATATCGCGATATCTGTACAACGCAGCAAAACTCAGCACAGGCAAGGAGACGATCACGCCAAAACGTCCGCGCGCGATTTTTTCAACATCACCGATCCATCTGCGGACTATTCCAGGTAGCGCGGCTAACGATTTTCCCCGACCGTCCACGCACCGCAAAAGCGTAGTTTTGCCCGGCGACTGCAGCGGAATGGATTTCACCGCAATGGCACCACCCGGCGATAAATCCAGCGCGTCACATTGCCCGATGGTCGAATCCGAAGTGACGCGCTAACAGCCTTGTGGGGAAATACACCATGCGTAATATTCGTCGCACCATGCTTGCTCTAATTGCTCTGCTCATCAGCAGTGTCGCCCTTGTCAACGTTGCCTCCGCCCAGGCCAATGCCTGCGTCAGCCTGCTGGTCGGCGCCGGGTATGCCGCTCAGATGCGCATTACCTCGGAGGGGCGTGGTACCGAGTGGTCGCACTCGTTTCCGATTGGAAGAACGGTCTGCCAGTCACTCGCATCTGTCGCTGATGGCAAACAGTTCAGCGTCGAAGTGCATGCCATCCTCGGCAAGACCGAAACCTGCAGGCCGAGTAACGTCACCCGCGTTGCCGCGAGCCGATCAAACGTGACCTATCAGGCGTGGGGCACTACGGGGAATGTGCAATGCGAGGAGCCCAGCCTGGCAGCCAACACCGAACGCGATGCAGCGACGATGACGGTCAGCCCCGAAGGCCAGAAAGCAGCCGTGACGGCAGGGTCAGAAAAACAATAACAGCAACGTTGCTGATTCGAGCTGCAGCGATGCTGTTTCGGTCGCTGCAGCTCGATCTGCTTTTGAGCACACACCCTCCAACACACGGGTAAATTCATCGCGGACCGGGCACGAATGTTAGAATTCGCGTTCTGCACTTCGCAGCTGATGGATTGACTGTATGTCCGTGCCCGCCCCGCAAATCGATTTCAGCTATACCCTCGACGACAAGTTCACGCGCGCGCAAGGCCGCATTTATCTCTCCGGCGTGCAGGCGCTGGTACGTTTGCCGTTGATGCAACAAATGCGTGATCGCGCCGCCAACCTCAACACTGCCGGATTCATTTCCGGTTATCGCGGCTCGCCGCTCGGCGGCTTGGATCTGGAATTGTGGCGCGCCGGCAAACATCTCAAAGCGTCGAACATCGAGTTCAAATCCGGTCTCAACGAAGACCTCGCCGCGACCATGGTGTGGGGCTCGCAGCAGGCGAATCTGTTCCCGGGCGCGAAATACGATGGCGTGTTTGCGATGTGGTACGGCAAGGGTCCGGGCGTGGATCGCAGCGGCGACGTGTTCAAGCATGGCAACGCCGCGGGCACCTCGAAACTCGGCGGCGTGCTCGCGCTGGCGGGTGACGATCATGCGTGTCGTTCGTCGACCTTGCCGCACGGCTCGGAGCAGGAATTTGTCTCGGCGATGATGCCGATTCTGAACCCGGCCGGCGTGCAGGACATCCTTGACATGGGCCTGCTCGGCTGGGCGATGAGCCGTTTCACCGGGCGCTGGGTCGGTTTCAAGACGATCGCCGAAACGGTGGAATCTTCGGCCAGCGTCAACGTCAATCCGCACCAGCTCGATATCCTGCTGCCGGAAGATTTCAGCATGCCGGCGGGCGGCCTTAGCATCCGCTGGCCGGATCCGCCGCTGAACCAGGAAATGCGCCTGCATCAGTACGCGATGCATGCCGCGATCGCGTTCGCGCGCATCAATAGGATCGACCGCGTGATGTTCGATTCGCCACGCGCGCGGCTCGGCATCGTCACCACCGGCAAGAGTTATCTCGACGTGCTCGAAGCGCTCGAATACCTCGGTATCGATCGCCGCGCGTGCGCCGACATCGGCATCCGCGTGTACAAGGTCGGCATGACCTGGCCGCTCGAACCCGAAGGCATCCGCGAGTTCGCGCATGGCCTCGAAGACATCATCGTGGTCGAGGAAAAGCGCTCGTTCATCGAGGCGCAGATAAAGGAATACATGTACAACTGGCCGACGCGCCCATCGGTGGTCGGCAAGTACGACGAAGCCGAGAACTGGATTCTGCCCTCGACCGGCGAGCTCACACCGGCCACGATCGCGGGTGTGATCGCAAAACGACTCGCGCGCTTTTTCACTTCGGACCGCATCAAGGAACGGCTCGCCTTCATGCAGGCGAAAGAGGCCGAACTAGCCTTGCCGCGACCGAACTTTCCGCGCGCTGCGCATTATTGTTCCGGCTGCCCGCACAACAGTTCCACCGTCGTGCCCGAAGGCACGCGCGCGCTCGGCGGCATCGGCTGTCATTACATGGTGACGTGGATGGATCGGCGCACCGACACCTTCACGCAGATGGGCGGCGAAGGTTCGACCTGGTGCGGCCAAGCGCCGTTCACCGAAACCAAACATGTATTCCAGAATCTCGGCGACGGCACGTATTTCCATTCGGGTTCGCTCGGCATTCGCCAGACGTTGTCGGCCGGCGTCAACATCACGTTCAAGATTCTCTACAACGATGCGGTGGCGATGACCGGCGGCCAGCCGGTCGACGGCACGCTGACCGTGCCGGACATTGCACATCAGGTGCGCGCCGAGGGCGTGAAAACCATCGTGGTGATGTCGGACGACATCGAAAAATGGTCGAAGCCCGAGATTTTCCCCGAAGGCGTGGAGTTCCACGCGCGCGAACATCTCGACAGCGTGCAGCGCCGCCTCAGTGAAACGACCGGCACCAGCGTGCTGATTTTCGACCAGACCTGCGCCGCGGAAAAACGCCGTCGCCGCAAGCGCGGCAAGATGCCCGATCCGGCCAAACGCGTGATGATCAACTCGATGGTCTGCGAAGGCTGCGGCGATTGCGGCGTGAAGTCGAATTGCGTTTCCGTGTTGCCGCTCGAAACCGAATTCGGGCGCAAGCGCGCCATCGATCAATCGAACTGCAATAAAGATTATTCGTGCGTTAACGGCTTCTGCCCGAGCTTCGTCACCGTGCACGGCGGCGCGCTGAAAAAGCGCAAGGGTTCGGCCACAAAAACCGGTTTCGATGCATTGCCGCTGCCGACGTTGCCGGGCCTTACACAGCCGTGGAATATTCTCGTCACCGGCATCGGCGGCACGGGCGTGGTGACGATCGGTGCGCTGCTCGGCATGGGCGCACATCTCGAAGGCAAGGGCGCCACCGTGCTCGACCAGACCGGCCTCGCGCAGAAAGGCGGCGCGGTGACGTGCCATATTCGTATCGCGCCGACGCCCGAAGATATCCACGCCGTGCGCATCGCTGCGGGCGAGGCCGATCTCGTGATCGGCTGCGACATGGTCGTGGTCAACGATTATTGGGCGCTGTCGAAAATCCGCGCCGAACGCGCGCACGTCGTGCTTAACACCTACGAGGCGATGCCCGGCACGTTCACGCGCAATGCCGATATGCAGTTTCCGGCGAAGGAAATTATCGAGGCGGTGAAGCTCGCGCTCGGTGGCAAGAATCCCGACCTGGTCGATGCCACCGATCTCGCGGTAGCACTGATGGGCGATTCGATCGCGAGCAATCTTTTCATGCTCGGTTACGCGTGGCAGCAGGGCAAGGTGCCGGTGAGTTTCGAGGCGCTGATGCGCGCGGTCGAACTCAACGGTGCGGCGATCGAGATGAACAAGACGGCGTTCCAGTGGGGCCGTCTGGCGGCGCACGATATCGCTGCAGTGCAGGCCGCCGCGCATCCGCCGGCGCCGGTGGCAGAACGTTCCAGCGAGTCCGCCGCGATCAACGATCTGCACCTAAGCGAATCGCTGGACGAGCAGATCGCCCGTCGCATGCGGTTTCTCACCGACTACCAGGACGCTTCCTACGCCGAGCT
>JAYVLO010000063.1:0-15309 GCA_043759455.1 Pseudolysobacter sp. | reverse complement strand
TCGCGCGTATCGTCGAGATTGCGATAATCGCGCTGCTCCCACACTTTCACCGCACGGCGGTTTTTCGATGCGCCGCCGATGCGCACGCCTTCCGGGTGATAACCGGAATGACCGAACGGCGAGGTGCCACCGGTGCCGATCCAGCGGTTGCCGCCGTGATGTTGTTCCTTCTGTTCCTCGATGCGCTGGCGCAGGGTTTCCATAAGTTTATCCCAGCCACCGAGCGCTTCGATGCGCGCCTTTTCCTCGTCGGATAACAGCAGGTCGGCATGACGACGCAACCATTCATCGGGCACATCGCCGAACTGCTCCAGCGAGATTTCGCCGATGCCCTGGAAAAACGTGGTGAAGGCGCGATCGTATCGGTCGTAACGCGTTTCGTCCTTGATCAGGCAGGTGCGTGCGAGCAGGTAAAACTCGTCCAGCGACAACGCCGCGAGGCCGGCCTGCAAGGCTTCGAGCAGGGCCAGGAATTCGGTCACGCTCGGCTGCAGACCGGCCGCACGCAAGGTGTAGAAAAAACGCGTCAACATGATTTGATCGTTTCCTGCCTGCGGGTCCGCGATGTTGGTGTCGATGCAACGTTCAGTCGTGATTCGCCGTCGCGCTATATCTGCGTTGATGGGTTATCTACGTAAGGTATCGTACAATGTATGGCAGTTGAACCGCGCCTCAGACCTTCACGTCTTGCTAAACTAGTCCGCAGCACACTCAACTCACAGCATAACGACAGCACCGGACACTGGCGAGTCTTGCGCCAGCGGCCCGGCTTTCCCAAGGACATCATCATGCGCAAGCAACTTGTTCCACTCCTGATCGCCGGCCTAACGCTGGCCGGATGCAATTCGTCGCCACAGTCGGAAACACCATCAAAGAATGCCGTTGCCGCTGTTCCGGCTGTCACCAGCATTACCGGCACGGTGAACTACAGGCAGAAGATTCCGCTTTCCGCAGACGCAAGACTTGACGTGTCGTTGGTGGATGTCAATCAGCAGTCGGTGGTCATTGCGCAAAAAACCTTCGCACCGATCACCGCCGTGCCGGCGAGTTTCGAATTGCCGATCGATGTATCGAAAATCGTACCCAAGGATATTTACGTGATCAAGGCAGTGCTGCTGGATGGCGAGCGTCGTTTTGTACCGGCACTCGAATATCCGGTGCTGACCAAGGGTGGCCCGGTCAAGGTCGATATCCTGCTCAATCCGGAAAGTACCGCCAGCGAAAAACTCAACGACGATTTCCACAAGCTCGAAAACAATATCGGTGCGATGATCCGCATCACCGGTTCGCGCGAAACGGCAGACTACAACCTCGGCTGGGATGCGTTCTACTCGAACAACGATCTGCGCTTTCTGCGCGAAACGGTGGATATCGGCGAGAAGGGCCGCACCAGCTCCCTTTACGCCTTCAACAACGGCAAAGTGTGGATGGTGATCAAGCAGGATTTTGCCGAAAACGGCAAGAGTCCGACCCAAACCACGCGCGTCGGCTGGAACGACGCCGGCGAGCTTATCCTCAAGGAAAAAGGCAATGACGAAGCCACACCGGAGGACGCCAAGGCGCTGACCGCCGCCGCCAATGCCGCTGCAGCAACGGCGAATGCGAGAAAAGCAGCGAGCAAGCACTGAGCGATCTTCGAGCGGCAGCCTGTATGGACTGCCGCTGTTTTCCGCGCTGGAAACTAGCTCCCACGCCGGGACATGAACGCGATCTTCTCGAACAGCTGCACGTCCGCCTCGTTTTTCAGCAACGCGCCGTATAGCGGCGGAATACTTTTCTTGCTGTTTTTTTCGCGCAAGACCTCGATCGAAATATCCTCGGCCAACAGCAGCTTGAGCCAGTCGAGCAATTCCGATGTGGATGGTTTTTTCTTGAGCCCCGGCTGCTCGCGCAAGGCGAGGAACGAAGTCAGCGCCTCATGCAGCAATTCGCGTTTCAAGCCCGGAAAATGCACCTCGACGATACGCGTCAGCGTTTCCACATCCGGGAAACGGATGTAGTGGAAAAAACAGCGGCGCAGGAAGGCGTCCGGTAATTCCTTCTCGTTGTTGCTGGTGATGATCACTACCGGACGATGCACCGCGCGGATGGTCTGACGCGTTTCGTAAACGTAGAAATCCATGCGGTCGAGTTCGCGCAGCAGATCGTTCGGAAACTCGATGTCGGCCTTGTCGATCTCGTCGATCAGCAGCACCGCGCGCTGCTCACAAGTAAACGCTTCCCAGAGTTTTCCGGGCACGATGTAGTTGCCGATATCCTGCACCTTGGCGTCACCAAGCTGCGAGTCGCGCAGCCGCGATACCGCATCGTATTCGTACAAGCCGTGTTGCGCCTTGGTGGTCGATTTGATATGCCACTCGATCAGCGGCGCGCCGAGAGAAAGTGCCACCTGTTCGGCCAGCAGGGTTTTGCCGGTGCCGGGTTCGCCCTTGATCAGCAGCGGCCGTTGCAAGGTGATCGCCGCATTTACCGCGAGCTTTAGCTCGTCGGTGGCGACATAAGCAGGTGTGCCTTCAAAACGCATGGTGATTTCCCGAATAGATCAAGACGGAGATGTTGCCGCTGGCGACGAATATACCTTGCCTGGAAATGTTTGGCCGTCTACGACCAGCTCGTGGCGTGCTTTTGAACGTCCTCCGAGCCCTTGCTGCGCACGACGCAAAATCGCTGGCCGGTCGGCGCCGACATCAGCCACCAGGAATTGATCTGGCCGATACGCGCAGCACCCAGCGCGTCGAAACGTTGCACTTCGGCCTCGACATCGTCGCTCTCAATATCCAGATGCACGCGGCTCGGATGCGCGACCGCCGGTACTTCGGTATGCAAGCGCTGTTGCGGATCGGTCAGCTGCGCGTATTTTTCGGCTTCAACCTCGGGCAATTTGTGCACCTGCAAGCCGAGCGCGCCGCACCAAAAAGTCGTGGCGGATTCGAGATCCGCACTCTGGCAATCGATGATGAATCCCGCCCGTTTGCTCTTTTGCATATTCGCTCCGCTGCGATCAAACTTTTTTTAATCCTGGCGCGATCGCTATCGGCAGGATGTCGCGTTTGTCATCTTTTGCCGTGCCATCGAACAGCGGTGCCTCGGCGCCGTGTTCGCGATTCTGGTCTTCGAGCACACGCACGGTGTAGTCATAACCGGCCTGAATGGCCTGCTTGTAGGCGCGCCAATTCAGCAGCTCGATATTGTGCAGCGGCGGCGTCAGCAACAGGCTGGTCAGCGCGCGGCGCTCGATACTCGCGACCTCCGCATTAACCATGCCCGAGCGCAACAGGATGCTGAAAATATACGGTCGCTGATGCAGTTTGCGCTCGATGAACAGTCGCCACCACGATGGCGATGCGTATTCCTCGACCTTCGCATGCAGGATATCGTCGGCGCCAATATCCACCGCTATCACTTCGCCGACACCCTGCGCGCGCATCACATCGACCGGCAGATTGTTGATCACCGCGCCATCGACGAACACTTCGCCATGATGCAGCACCGGCGGCAGGATGCCCGGAATCGCACTCGACGCGCGCAGCCACAACCACAGCGGGCCGTGCCGCCGCACATCAATCTTGCCGCTCGTGAGATTCGCCGAAACGCAGAAATACGGCAGCACCAGATCGGCGATATCGCGCCACCCAAACGCCTCGCGCAGCAGATGCGCCGAACGCCGTCCGGTCACCATAGCGATCCATGGAAACGTGTAGTCGCGCAGCGGTTTGCCATCGACGAACGCACGTTTGTATACGGCGATCATTTCATCGGTGCTCCAGTCGGCGGCGATGCCCGCGCCGATGATCGCGCCGATGCTGGTGCCGCCGACGCGATCGATGGTGATGCCGGCTTCGCGCAACGCCCTGATCACGCCGATGTGCGCAAAACCGCGCGCGCCGCCGCCGGACAGCACGAGGCCGATGCCGCGCCCGGCGAGCAGGCGCGCTACACGCGCGGTGTCGGCGCGATGGCGCACGTGATGATGCTGCGCATTCGGCACCACATCCAGCCAACGCTGTGCCGCGCCGAACAACAGACTTTCGAGGTGCAGCAAAATCAGATGGCGTGGTCGATGCAGCGCCTGCTCGGCGTCCTCGCACGCGCCTTCCGGCCACGCGCTGGCGGCGCTCGCGGCGTTCGCCAGCAGCAACAGGCAATCGGCCTGGCGCACGCACAACGCGCGCCATTCGTCCGAAGTCGCGTCGGCCAGATAAATCACATACTGCACGCGCGATTCGAGCGCGCTAAACCACTCGCTGGGCTGATGTCGCGCCTGCGCTGCATCGACTACCGCGCACGCGCCAAAACCGCTCAGCGCGATGCGTAATTCCTCGGCAAATACACGCGCATCGACACCCGCATCGTGCGGCAATAACGCAAACGTGCGCGGCGCGGAAGGCTGGTGCGTGCGATGCGCCAGCACGCGCTGCATAGCCACGCGCACCGACGACCACATCGCTCGCGGATAACGCGCCAGCAGATCCTCGACATCGGCGCGCGCCAGACGCAGCAATTCGGAATCACGCAACGCCCGCACCGAAACATGGCGCGGCTGGTCGGCAATCAATCCGACCTCGCCGACGGTTTCGCCGGCCGCGATCACCGCGATCCGCTGCAGCAGATCTTTCGCGTCATGGCCGAACATGCCAAGGCTGCCGTTTTTCAGCACGTACATCGCATCCGAACGATCGCCGATGTCGAACAACGCAGCACCACCGGGCAGGCTGAACCATTCGAGTTTCTGCTCCAACGCGGCCAAGGCGGGTTCGTCGAGAGGGCGGAAAATCGGTAGGCTGCGCAACAGGTCGCGCACGGAAAACAAATCGGTCGGATCGGGTATTTCGCTCACCGGCGGGACTCGATAGATGTTCGCCAGCGAAATATCCGACGCAGGCTTTCAGATTCCGCAGTGTAGTGCGTGGCGCTCGGCCGACTCAAATGCGTTTGCACATTTTTGCGGGGCCGATAATGCCTTTGTCGGGCGTGGTTCGATACGCATGAATGCTTGATTTTCCGCACGACACGCTCCACCTTTGAGCACTCCTCGACACGAAGAACGTCATGTCCACAGCGAACCCGTTACTCAGCGAAGCCCCTTTGCCCGCGTTTTCGGCCATCCTGCCGGAACATGTCGAGCCGGCCATCGATGCCATCCTCGCCGACTACAGCACGCAAATCGATGCGCTGCTGGCGAGCGATGCGCCGCGCGATTTCGCCAGCGTAATGTTGTTGCAGGAGCAGCTCGAAGATCGTTTGAGTCGTGCGTGGTCGCCGGTGTCGCACCTGCATTCGGTCAAGGATTCCGAGACCTTGCGCAAGGCCTACACAACCGCGCTGAAAAAGATCACTGAGCATTCGGCCGAGCTCGGCCAGAATCGCGATTTGTATGCGGCGGTGAAAGCGGTTGCCGACCGTGCCGATTTCGCGAAACTCGATCGCGCCGCACAACGCCTGACCGACGATGCGCTGCGCGATTTCAAATTGTCCGGCGTCGCGCTCGAAGAACCCGCCCGCAGTCGCTTCAAGGTGATCGCCAACGAACTCGCGAAGCTCGGCACCGAGTTCGAGGAAGCGGTGCTCGATGCGACCGATGCGTGGGGCGAAAACATCGCCGATGTGACCGCGCTCGCCGGCATTCCACCTTCGGGATTGGCGGTGTTGCGCGCGTATGCCGAGGAAGAAAAAATCGACGGCTGGCGCATCACCTTGAAGCAGCCCAGCGTGCAGGCGGTGATGACGTACGCCGATGAGCGCGGCTTGCGCGAACGCGTTTATACCGCGGCGAATACGCGCGCGTCCGAGCAAGGTCCGCACGCCGGACGTTTCGACAACACCGCGCGCATCGAACAAATTCTTGCGTTGCGCCACGAAGCCGCACAGCTGCTCGATTTCGCCAACGCCGCGGAAGAATCGCTCGCGACCAAGATGGCGACGAATCCGCAAGCCGTGCTGGAGTTCCTGCATGACCTGGTCAAGCGCGCCAAGCCCGTCGCGGAAAATGAATTGGCCGAGCTGCGTGCTTTTGCCGCGAGCGAACTGGGAATTGGTGATTTGCAGCCGTGGGATGTCGCTTACGCGTCGGAGAAACTGCGGTTGCAGCGCTTCGACCTGAGCGAAGAAGAATTGAAACCGTATTTCCCGCTGCCGGCGGTGATGGATGGTTTGTTTGCGATCACCCAGCGCGTGTTCGGCGTGAGTTTGCGCGCGCACAGCGGTGTCGATGTGTGGCATGCCGATGTGCGTTTTTACGACGTGCTGGATGCGCAGGGAAATGTCATCGCTGGCGCGTATGTCGATCTGTTTGCGCGTAGCGCGAAACGCGGCGGCGCGTGGATGGACGTCTGTCGCACGCGCTTTCGCAACGGTGCTTCAGTGCAGTTGCCAATCGCCTACTTGACATGCAATTTCGCGCCGCCAACACCGGGTGCACCAGCACTGTTGACGCACGACGACGTGATCACGCTGTTCCACGAATTCGGTCACGGCCTGCACCATCTGCTGACCGAAGTCGATTATCCAGGTGTCTCAGGCATCGCCGGCGTGGAGTGGGATGCGGTCGAATTGCCGAGCCAGTTCATGGAGAATTTCGCGTGGCAACGCGATGCACTGAATCTGTTCGCGCGGCACTACCAAAGCGGCGAAAAGCTGCCCGATGAATTATTTGCGCGCATGCAGGCAGCGCGACATTTTCAGGCGGCGCTGTTCCTCGTGCGCCAGCTCGAATTTGCGCTGTTCGATTTCCGCCTGCATCTTGAATTCGATCCGGCGCGCGGTGCCCAGGTGCAAGAATTGGCACGCGAGATTCGGCGCGAAGTCGCGGTGATCCAACCGCCATCGTGGCAGCGCATGGCGCACAGTTTCACGCACATTTTTTCTGGCGGATATTCGGCCGGTTATTACAGCTATCTGTGGGCCGAAGTGCTGTCCGCCGACGCGTTCTCACGTTTCGAGCAAGCCGGCGTTTTTGATGCCGCGACCGGCGCCGCATTCCGCCGCAGCATTCTCGCGGTCGGCGGCTCGCGACCGGCGCTGGAATCATTCATCGAATTCCGCGGTCGCGAACCGGACGCCGAGGCGTTGCTGCGCAGTTACGGCCTCGCGGCGTAATTCCCTGCATGCGTTCTGGACAACCAGAGCGCATCCGCTGCGAGTTCTAAAGCACCGGTTTGCCTTCGGCGCTTGGCAAGCTCACGCCGAGCAACTTCGCCAAGGTCGGGGCGATATCGCGCATATCGATCTGGCCCAGCGCATGCGCTGCCGGAATGCCCGCACCGCTGATCAGGAACGTCGACTGCATCGCCGGCAAATCGGCGCGATAACCGTGCATGCCGAGATAGTGGCTGGCGCTCAGCAGCGGCGCTTTCGGATCGGGCCCCATCTCGTAATCGAGTTTGAAATCGAGCCAGTAATCGGCCTGCGGATTGCCGCCGAGCGCGGCGATCTGTGCGCGATCGAGCACACGATCGATGCCGAGATCCGGATTGCTACGCAGCTTGTCGAGCAAGCTCACAACCCGCTGGCGCACCGCCGTATCTTTTGGATCACGCAGCACGATCGCGGCGGCGCCGGCGTTGTACCATGGCGCGGCATCCCAGCCACTGATCTGGCCGCTCGCATCGAAGCGCAACAGGCCGGCATCGGCAAATGCAGCGAACAGATTCACATCGTGATGCAGCGGCGCAAAACCGTGATCGGAAACGATGCAGATCACGCTGCGCGGATCGGCCTTGCGCGCCGCAGTTATCAGCGCCGCGACGACGCTGTCGAGGCGTTCCAGCGTGGCGTGTGCGGCTGGCGTATCCGGCCCGGATAAATGCTGTTGATGATCCAGCGCAGTGAAATAGGCGGTCATGAATTGCGGATGTTTGCTCTCGATCAAACGCACCGCAAAACGCGCGCGATTTTCGTCGCCCTCGATGCTCTCGTCAATGCCATCGGCGTACGGGCCGAGCTCGTGCTCCATGTTGTCGAGCAGGCCCTTCGTGGCCAATGCCTTGAGCAGTTTTCTGTCATCCTGCATGCCGCTGCGCCAGATTTGCGGCAGGTTGAAATCGACCTGCGCGCCGACACTCACCGGCCAGTGTTCGTTGGCGGTGCGCAGTCCGGCCTGATGTGCCGCATCCCACAACGTCGGCACGCGAATATCTTCGGCATACCAGGCCCAACCGATCTGATTTTTCAGGGTCGGATCGAACGTCAGATTGCTGACGATGCCGTGCCTCGCCGGCGATACGCCGGTGATCAGTGTGGTGTGGCTCGGATAGGTCAGCGTCGGCGTCACGCCATGCACCGCGTTGGCGTAACTGCCTTCGCTCATGAACCGCCGCAGGGTCGGAATTTTCAGCCCACGCTGCTCGGCTTCGAGCACATCGCCGGGACGCAAACCGTCCAGCGAAATCAGCAGTACCGGTGTGTGTTGTGTCGCATGTGCGGCGAGCGGCAGACACAGCGCGAGCAGGCAGAAAAAACGTGACGGGTATTTCATGGCAATCCTGTGTTTAGGCGAGCCGATGACACGCATCGGCGCATGCCTGCCGCCTGGAGGATCGGCAGCCATGCGCGATGCGTGCGGAACCAATTACCAGCGCAGATCGAGCGAAGCAAAAACCTGTCGCGGCGCGCCTGAAAGCAATGTGGCGAATGTGCCGGTCGGATCGTCCTTGGCAAAACCATTCGTGCCGACCGTGGCGATGTAGTTCTTGTTGGCGAGGTTGCTCACGCCGAGGCTGATGCGCATATCCTTGCTCCAGCTCAGATCGGTGCGCTCGTAGCTCAGCGCCGCATCGAACATCCAGTAGCTCGGAATGGTCTGATCGTTGAGATACGTGTAGTAGCGCTTGTCGGTATATTTCGCGCTGAGATTGGCGCTGAATCCATCGAGGAAACGATAATCCAGCGAACTCGAGAACAATTTTTTCGGCGCGTCGACCACTTGTTTTCCGGCGATCTGGACCAGCTCGCCGTTGAAATAATTGGAACGATATTTCGAGTCGTTGTAAGCGAACGAATTCAGCCAGCTCAGCGATTGGATCGGCTTCCACAACAATGCCAGCTCGACCCCCTGATTGCGCACCTTGCCGACGTTGGCAAACTGGGTCGGGCAGCTCTGGATACCCGGGCACGGCGAGATTAGCAACAGGCGATTGCTGAACTCGGCGTTGTACACCGTCGCCGAGGCCTGATATGTCTCATGCGTGCTGCGCACCCCGGCTTCGAACGAGGTGGATTGCTCGGGTTTCAAGGTCGATTGCGCGGCGGTGAAAGCAGCGGCACCGGCCGACCACGGCCCGGCCAGGCCCGGCGTAAACGCCGACTGGTTCCGGGTGTAGTTGGCGAACACATCTTCGTGCTCGGCGAACTTGTAACTCGCACCGATCTGCGGCAGGAAATTGTCATCGGCCTTCAGACTGCCGGAGCCGCGCGTGTTGGGTATCAGCGAAACGCCGTCGGTCTGGATGTTCTGCGCCTTGAAACCGTAGTTGATTTTCAGCGTGTCGTTGAGTAGGGTCCAGGTATCCTGGATATACGCCTGTTTGGTCTCGGTGCTGAAACGCTGCTGGAATTGCGTGGCGAAAAAGTTGGTGTAGAAATGCGTATCGTCAAGCGGGCCGCTCAGCGCGATATAACCACGCGTATCGTTGTTGTTGGCCTGTTCGTACCAGAAACCCGCTTCGATAGCATGCGCACCGAAATCGAAATTCAACGCCGCCACCGCGCCGTTGCGCTCGAGTCGATAGTCCGACACACGCAGCGAAATCGGCGTGCCATCGGGGGAGGCTTTGTACGGTGTGAACCAGTGCCCCTGGCCTTTATCCGTGTGGTTGTACAAGGTGGTGCGCAACGAGATGTTGTCGCTTAGCGCAAACTCGCCCTTGACCCCGATGAGATTGTCGTGACGAATGCCGCGCGCGCTGTAATACGCATCGTCGACGCTGGTGGTGCCGGTCGGCGCGGTGCCGATGTGATTTATGTAGAAGTTCGCCGCCTGCACTGCCGCAGCCCAGTTCGGCTGAAAGTTGTCGAAGCGATAGCCATCGCGCTTGATCAGATCCAGCGACAGATCCTGAAAGTCCGTTTCATCGCGATTGGCAAGGTCGAAGAACGCGCTAATCTTGTTGCCGCCCCACTGATACACCACCTTGGCGTTCAGCATGCTCTGATCCTGCGCGCCATCGCCACGCCACTTCTCGCTCTTGGTGCTCGCACCCGCCAGATACGCGCTGAAACCGTTGATCTCGCCCGTATCGGCGCGGATGAAACTGCGCCACGCATCGTTGCTGCCGAAGCCCTGCGAAATGCGCACGCCGGCGTCCTTGTTTGGATCATCGGTGTGCACCGCGATGGTGCCGCCGAGGTTATTGCTGGATGGCATGCCGAGCGCGCCGCCGCCCTGAGCGATCTCGATGCTGCGAATATTTTCGGCGAGGATGGCGCGATTCACCGACAGCCCGTTGTCGGTCGAATACGCGCCGTTGCCGAGCGGAATATCGTCGAGCGTGTAACCCAGTTGCTGACGGTTGAAACCGCGAAACGTGATGCGCTGCGACCACTCGTAGGTGCCCCACGCATCGGCCGATTCGAAATACACACCGGGCAATTTGTCGAGTACCTTGAGCGGGCTGGTACCGAGCGCGGCTTTCTTGATTTCCTCGCGACCGACCGTCTGCACCTGGCGTGTGCTGCCTTCGAAAACCACCGAAATGGTATCGAGCTCGGAGGTAGCCGTTGCCGCATCGGCAGGCGCGGCGGACGATGCTGCACTCGCATCCGGCGCAGTCGCGGCGTTCGTATCCGCGAGCGTATCGGCAAAGGCATTGCTGCCGTGGCAGAGCACGGCGAAACTCAAGGCGAGAGACAGGGGATGGCGAGTAAATTTCATGGCGACGGTTACCTGGATGGGAAATTCGGCAAACGCTCGCAGTGCCCGACGTTTGAAAACGCAGGCGGCGGCGTACAAGCCACGCATTAGGCGTCAAGAAAATGTCAAGCGAGTTGCAGAGAAAAGTCGCCGCGATTGCATGTGCTGCAATTCGGCGAGATCGCCAGCATCTTTGCGTTGTGCGATATCCATTCGTCAGGTCGCGAAATTGGTCGTTGGCAAAACCCAACTGCGCTCTGCATTGCGCGATAATAAGCAGGTGCGTGCGACGCCGTTTCTGCTTTTCCGTGGCGCAATCGCATCTACAAAAATGAATCTCCGCGCAGACGCGATCCCGAACAGTGGGCGCCGCGCGGCGTTGAGATTACGATGTCCACCCGAACAAACACTGATGTCTGACCGATGAAGATCGCGACCTGGAATGTCAACTCGCTGAATGTGCGCTTGCCGCACCTGCTGGACTGGCTGCGCGCGGCCACGCCGGACATTGTCGCGCTGCAGGAAACGAAACTCGAAGACGCGCGTTTCCCGGCCGCGGCGATCAACGAGCTCGGTTATCACTGCGTCTATTCCGGTCAGAAAACCTACAACGGCGTGGCGCTGCTGAGTCGCGAACCGGCGCGCGATGTGCTGACCGATATTCCGGGCCTCGACGATCCGCAGCGGCGCATCCTGGTCGCGACGATCGGCGACCTGCGCATCGTCAATCTGTACGTGGTCAACGGCCAGGATGTCGGCACCGAAAAATACGCCTACAAACTCGACTGGCTGAGCAAGGTCACCGCGTTTTTGCGCGCGGAATTGCAACGCCATCCGCACCTGATCGTGCTCGGTGATTTCAACATCGTGCCGGAAGATCGCGACATCTACGATGCCGAGGCATGGCGCGGCAAGATCCTCTGTTCGCAGCCCGAACGCGCGGCGCTGCAGGGCTTGTTCGATCTCGGCCTGCACGACAGTTTTCGCCTGTTCCAGGTCGAGGCCGGCCACTACAGCTGGTGGGATTATCGGCAGGCCGGCTACCGGCGTAACCTCGGCCTGCGCATCGATCTGATCCTCGCCAGCGCGGCCTTGCGCGAACGCTGTCGTGGCGCCAGCATCGATGGCGTACCGCGCGGCTGGGAGCGCCCTTCCGATCACACGCCCGCACTATTGGAGTTGAGCGATGACTGAGCAAGACTGGCCGGCCGTGCTGGATGACGCGGAGCTGGAAGAACTCGATAATTTTTTGCGCGCGCATGCCGGCGACGACGATTTGTTGCTCGATGGCGTGCACGGTTTACTGACTGCGGTCGGTATCGGGCCGGAACCGATCACGTCCGAAGAATGGCTACCGGAAGTGCTGCACGAACCGTTCGTCGACGCCGAGCACGGCAAGCGCATTCTCGAACTGATCGCCCGACTCAACGAATCGGTCTTACTCGAAATCGAGTCGGACAGTTACGAGCCGATCCTCGGCGAAGTCGAACTCGAAGACAACGAAACCACGCTCAGTGCGAACGGCTGGTGCGAAGGTTTTTCGCGCGGCGTGGACATGCGCGCACGCGCGTGGGAAACACGCCTCGCTGCCGATTCGCAACTGATGGAATTGCTCGGACCGATCATGGCGCTGGCGGTCGAGGAAGGCATCTTCACCGCCGACAGCGAGTTCGCGCCGCTCAGCGACGAGGAATACGAAGAATGCCTCGCGCAGATTCCCGCCGCGGTTTTCGGCATCGGCCAATATTGGAATCACGAGCCGCTGAGCAGCCTTGAACAGGCAACCGCCAAGGCCGCGAATGCAGCGGCAGCGGCGAAAGGCCCGCCACGTCGGCGCGGCGGACGCTGGGTGCACTGAGTGGAACCCGCCGATGCAAGCTGACACGTTTGCCGAGATCAAGGCGGTGTTCGCCGAGGTCTGTGGTCTGACGGAGCCGGAGTTGACCGAGCGCCTGCGCGCACTTACCAGCGATGCCGATGTCAGCGCCGAAGTGCGCGCTGATCGGCGCGCAGTCGATGCCTACCGATCGTTTTGCGCAGCAGCTTGGTCAGCTGTTGAGTGCGGTGGCGAGCGAGGGCCTGAAAATCGGCGATGTGCTGGGGCCGTGGAAACTGGTCGATGAAACGGCCACGGCGGCATGGGCACGGTGTTCCGCGCGCATCGCAGCGACGGTCATTTTCAGTAACTCGCCGCGATCAAACTCTTGCGCGGCAGGGCGCTCCTGCGCGCGATCGATTATCTCGCGCAGGAGCGCCAGATTCTGGCGACGCTGGCGCACATTAAACAGCTCGCGCAATCGGCACGCTGAGCACTGAGCAGTAGGGTCTTTCGCGTTGAAAGCAGGCCGCTAAATACGACTCGCGGAATAATCACTTGCCATGCTCTTGCTCAGATCGTGCTGGATTTTTCCTCACTGCGCTTCCGGTAAAAATCGAGGATGACTTCTTCAAAGTTACCGATCAACAGCCGCGCGATCGGCTCGGCATACCAATTGAATGGCGTGCTCACGCGGTATTGCATGCGGATCGTCAGTTCGGTCGCCGCGCCTTTCGCTATCAGCGTGTAAGACGTCGTTTTCAGATCGAAGTATTGCCCACCAATCAGTACATGATCGTCGAGCGCCGCCGCCGGAAACGAATCCTTGCTGAAACGATAGAACCAATTTACGTAACGGTTCGGTTGCCAATCCGTGATCACCTGGTCGAAATGAATTCCCTTGCCCATCGTGATCCGCCGCACTAATCCATCGGCGGTTTGCTCGGTCGCCGCCGCGAGCGGCAACGGCACGCCAAGGCGATACATCCAGCCGCGATCAACTTCGCGTGGACGTATCTCGCTGACGTTCCAGATCTGCTGCCATATTTTTTCTGCAGGCGCATCGATCAGGATATGGCGTTCGATCGTCTCTACGCGTTCGGGCAATGCGATACGCGACTCCAGCGAACCCAGCACCAGCGGCAGCACCGCGAACGAATACATCGCGCGCTGCGACCAGCCTGTCATGCGGCAGACGGTTCCCATGGCGAGTCCGCCAACGGCGCTGAGCAGTGCGAAAAGTGGCACGATCAATATGGCGCAGATGATGCCTTCGATCATGATTGCCAGCGATCCTGCGACAAAGATAACGCTGGCCAGCATCGGTGCCCAGATGTAATAGGTCCAGCTGCGGCGCTTCCGACGTTCCGCCATACACACGGTCACGATGCCTACGAGCAACGGTGCGAGGTAGATGAATGAGCCCATCATGGCTGCGTATATTCCGCCGGGTTTGCCCATGAAAACGAGGCGCAAGGCGATGCCCGAAAGTGCGCCAGCGACCAGCGGCCACCATCCGGAGAAAGGCAATCTGTCGAGTGGATCGGTAGGCGGTGAGGGTGGAATCGCCGAAGGTGCATACAAGCGATCCATCAATACGACCCCTCAACAGAATGTTGCGTACCGATCGTAGATGGATTCGGTCTCGCCCCGACTGAAACGAGTTCCGAGCGATACGGCAAGTCGACCGGTGTGCGCAAATGCGATGCCAGACCATACCGTTCTAGCGCTTTCAGAAACCACCAGCCCGGATCCCATTCACCGGGATACAGACCAAACTTGGCCGATCCCGGAAATGCGTGATGGTTGTTGTGCCAGGATTCGCCCATCGTCAACAGCGCGGTGAATGGCACGTTGCGACCCTGCACCGCCGCGCCGCGAACTTCGTGGTGCATGTCGCCATGGTTATGCGCGAAATAACCGATCAGCCAGTGTCCGAAGAAAATCATGGCAGCGTGGAAGTCGCTGGGCGTAATCGCGCAGGTCGTGCGTGCACAACAATCCGAGCGGCCCAGACAGGCCGACCAGTACGCCGCAATACACCAGAAGATATTCGAGCGGTTTCGGACATTGAAAACTGTTGTGAATAAGTTTGCGGTGTATGCCGACGGAATGTCCGAGCAACAGCACGAGTGCAGTTGATACTGCGAAGAGGATAAAAGCGCCCCAGCGGTAGGTCAGCGCGCCACCGATGATCGCAGCGAGCGCCATGCCGGAAAACCACAGCGAGCGTACCGGCTCCCATACCACACGACCTTCGACCACATCGGTCAGTGCCGTGGCTTCGGCGCGATGCGAACGCAAACTTTCGCCGTCCATATCCTTCTCCCACGCTATTTGAGTCAGGTTCGAGTCCTGGTTTTTTTCAGCGCTCTGGACTCGCGTTTGAGCGGACCTGCGGTCGGACATATTTCAAATGCAAATCCGGTCAGTGTATTGACGAGATTGTCCTGGTTGAGCTGGTACACGATGTATTGCCCGCGGCGTTCACTCACCACCAAGCCGGCGGCTTCAAGTAAGGACAAATGTCGCGAAATCGCCGGGGCGCTCATCTTGAATCGACTCGCGATCTCGCCCGCTGTCAGCTCGTGCGCTGACAGATACGCCAGAATCTCGCGGCGTGGACGTGAGGCGAGTGCTTCAAAAA
>JAYVLO010000062.1:0-4287 GCA_043759455.1 Pseudolysobacter sp. | reverse complement strand
TCGGTTACGTCAAAGTCCGTTTCCAGGGACTGACGAAAAACACTGCGCAAATTCTCACCCGGTTCGCGCTATCGAATTTGTGGATGGCAAGACGGCGATTACCTGGAACCGCAGAAGTACTGCGTCTGCTGGACGCCTATTGAGGAGGAAATAGCGAATAGCGAATAGCGAAAAGAAGGACGCGAAAGTCGCCTCACGCCGAACAAACCATCGAGTTTTGACTCTGAGGAGCCGAGCACGAAGCAATGTTGAATCTGCCGCGCAAAACGGCGGCCAGTTCAGGGGTTCCTTGGCGATGGTAACAAAAGAAAAAAAGTAAATATGTTTTCATGGCGTTCCCCTCTAAAGCCAATGAAATATTACTGCGATCTGGCCGATGCAGGATCACTGTCTCGCGAAAATATCTCTATATGAAACTCACAGACAGTTTTACTTTTTAGCATAATCCACAAAGCTGAAACCGTACTTGTGATGGGCATCGGCTGCATGTTCGATGCGTGAAGTTTCGATCCATTCCGACAAATCGAACGTCGGAAAAAACGTATCGGGATCGGCAGCTTCGGTATCGATCCAGGTCAAATACAAACGCGTGGCACGCGGCAAGGTCAACGCATAAATTTCGCCGCCGCCGATCACCATGAGTTCATCGGCATCGGCGCAAGCGATTATCGCGGCGTCCAGCGAAGCAACCACTTCCTGATCGTCATACGGCGCGTCGGACTGCCGTGTCAGCACCAGATTGCGCCGCCCGGGCAACGCGCGGGCGATCGACAACGCGGTCTTTCGCCCCATCAGGATCGGCTTGCCAAGCGTCAGCGCCTTGAAGCGCTTGAGGTCGGCGGGCAGATGCCACGGCATGTCGCCGTCGCGGCCTATCGCATGATTACGATCCAACGCGGCGATCAGTGCGATACGCGGAATAGCGACGCCTGGCTTATCGGCACTCGTCATACCTGCACATCGAAATCGCAGCCGGTTTTGCTGCGCACGTCATCGACGCTGACGCCCGGATGGAGCTCCTTCAGCACGAGTCCGCCGCCGGGTTTCACCTCGAACACGCACAGGTCGGTGATGATCATGCTGACCACGCCCTTGCCGGTGATCGGCAAATCGCATTGCGTGAGAATTTTCGGGCTGCCGTCTTTCGCACAGTGTTCCATCAGCACGATCACGCGCCGCACGCCGGAGACCAGATCCATCGCACCGCCCGGCCCCTTCACCATTTTGCCGGGCACCATCCAGTTGGCGATATCGCCGTTGTCGGCGACTTCGAGCGCGCCGAGTATCGACAGATCGATGTGCCCGCCACGAATCATCGCGAACGAATCCGCACTCGAAAAATAACTCGATCCCGCAATGCTGGTGATGGTCTGCTTGCCGGCATTGATGAGGTCGGGATCGACCTTGTCTTCGGTCGGAAACGGGCCGATGCCAAGCAGGCCGTTCTCGGATTGCAGCGTAACGTTGATATCGTCGGGAATGAAATTCGCCACCAGGGTCGGGATGCCGATGCCAAGGTTGACGTAATAACCATCGCGCAATTCCTGCGCCGCACGTTTTGCCATGAGATCGCGAATCGGCGAATCCTTTTTCGATGCGGCCACGCCCGTGACGGTACGGAACTCGATGCGCTTCTGGTAATCGCGGCCCTGGATGATACGGTCGATATAAATGCCCGGCGTGTGCACCTGATCGGGATCGAGCTCACCGACTTCCACGAGATGCTCGACCTCGGCGACGGTGATCTTGCCGCAGGTCGCGATCATCGGATTGAAGTTGCGCGCGGTCTTGTTGTAGATCAGGTTGCCGGACTTGTCGCCCTTCCACGCCTTGACGATGGCAACCTCGGCGTGGATCGCTTCTTCGAGCACATAATCGAGTTCGCCGAAACGCTTGGTTTCCTTGCCTTCAGCGAGCTTGGTGCCGAACGCGGTACGCGTGTAGAAACCCGGAATGCCGGCACCGCCCGCGCGCAATTTTTCCGCAAGGGTGCCTTGCGGCGTGAGCACGAGTTCGAGCTCGCCGGCCAGCACCTGGCGTTCGAACTCCTTGTTCTCGCCGACGTAGGACGCGATGACTTTTTTCACCTGCCGCGTCTTCAACAACGGTCCCATGCCGAAGTCGTCGACACCGGCATTGTTGCCGACGATCGTGAGACCCTTCACGCCGC
Source organism: Pseudolysobacter sp. (assembly GCA_043759455.1). Classification (GTDB taxonomy): domain Bacteria; phylum Pseudomonadota; class Gammaproteobacteria; order Xanthomonadales; family Rhodanobacteraceae; genus Pseudolysobacter. The sequence goes on along the minus strand of JAYVLO010000062.1, from coordinate 2,117 downwards.
TGTCGACCAGCGCCTGGATCAGGTTTTCGGGGATACCGCACAGGCCGAAACCACCGGCGGCGAGGGTCATGTCATCGTGCAGCAATCCATCGAGCGCGGACTTGGCATCGGCGTAGACTTTCTTCATGGCAGTTCCTGATTAAATGGCGGGATTCGACAAGCGCGATCTGGCTCGGCGGCGCGACAAGGCGTGTGCTACGCGTTGCAACGCATCGGCAAAATTGTAGCATCGCGATTCGCCGGAAGCGTTGACACTTTAGTACAGCGGCTCAGACCGCCATCGGCGCGGTCATCGCCGCATGATGCCGATAATTCAACAGCGAGAAATCCGACGGCTCGATTTTTTCCAGCCATTCGGGTTGGTATTTTCCGGTGACAAGGAAGTCCGGCACGCGCGCGGAAATCTGCAACTGCGGGCTCGGCATCGGCGCGCGTGTGAGCTGCTCGTGCAGCATCGGCAAATGGCTTTCGTAGATGTGCGCATCGCCGATGAAATAGGTGAACCAGCGCGGTGTGTAACCCGTGAGTCGCCCGACCAGATGCAGCAAGGCTGCGCCTTCGGTGAGATTGAAGCCGGTGCCGAGGCCGACATCGTTCGAACGGATGTACAGGCACAGCGAAATTTCGCGCGACGCGACGTTCGGCAGAAACTGGTACAGCAGATGACACGGCGGCAAAGCCATCTGGTCGAGTTGGGCGCAGTTCCAGCCGTGGAAAAGAATGCGTCGATCGGCCGGATTGTTGATGATCGTATCGAGGCATTGGCGCAATTGATCGACCGCCTTGTACAGCAGGATTTTTTCGTCGCCGTTTTCCGCGAAGCGCGCAATGATCGCAAAACCGCGCTGCTGCGCATCGGCAATCTGCACGGTTTTGTTCGCACCGAGCACTTTGTACGCCGGCCATTGCCGCCATTGCAGGCCGTAGATATCGCCGAGATCATCAGTACCGTTGCGATACGGATTGTTCAGCCACTGCGAATTTTCGTTGGCGTTCTGATCCCATACCTTGCAGCCGAGCGCGCGAAATTCAGCGGCGCTGCGCTCGGCGCGCAGGAATCCCACGAGCTCGCCGATGGCCGACTTGAACGCCAGCCGACGTGTGGTGATCGCCGGAAATCCCTGCTGCAGGTCGAAACGCAACATCGCGCCTGGCATACTGATGCTGCGCACGCCGGTGCGATTTTCCTGCCAGCTGCCGCTGTCGAGAATCGTTTTAACTAGGTCGAGATACTGTTGCATGCGGCGGCTCAAAGATTGGGTTTTGCTACGCGGCGCTGGCTTGCGCCACACCCGGATATGCAACCGGCGCGCGGCGCGACAACCACAGCAACACGATGCCGGTCACGATCAGCGGCACCGACAACAGCTGGCCCATAGTCAACCAGTCGAACGCGAGATACCCGAGTTGGATATCCGGCTCGCGCACGAATTCGACGCCAAATCGGAATAATCCGTACAACAACGCGAACAGACCCGACACCGCGTAACGCGGGCGCGGCTTGCGCGAAAAAATCACCAGCACGGTGAACAGCACCAGCCCTTCGAGCACGAATTCGTAAAGCTGCGACGGATGCCGCGCCTCGGCGTTCAATTGACCGGCGAGGTACATCTGGTACAACTCGTCTCGGGTTTTTCCCAGCGCATCCAGCGCACGCGGGAAAATCATGCCCCACGGCAGATCGGTGTGTCTGCCCCACAATTCGCCGCCGATAAAATTACCAAGGCGACCCAGGCCGAGGCCAATCGGAATCAGCGGCACGACAAAATCGATCGTGTCGAAAAATTTCATGTTGTTGCGGCGCGACCAGATTGCACCGGCCAAAAGCACGCCGAGCAAACCGCCATGAAACGACATGCCGCCTTCCCAGATGCGGAAGATCATCAGCGGATCGTGCAGCAATTCGGCGAAGCCGTAGAACAGCACATAACCGATGCGACCGCCGAGGATCACGCCGAGCATCACGTAAAACGCCATGTCGGAAAACTGCTCGTAGGACACCGGCAATCGTCCCGCCGCGCGGCGGCGATTGCCAAGCCAGCCGGCCAGCACAAAACCGAGCAGGTACATCAGGCCATACCAGTGAATGCTGATCGGCCCGAGCGAAACCGCGATCG
>JAYVLO010000061.1:0-22179 GCA_043759455.1 Pseudolysobacter sp. | reverse complement strand
AAATTCCGTACAGCAAGGCAAAGTCAATCTCAACGTTTCGCTCAAAACCAACAATTCGAACAACGTGTATTTCTATTACGTTTCTGCAGGCGGCATTGGCCAGAAAGCCGGCGCCTCAGCCGTAGTGCAAACCACGTATGTCCACTAATCTGTTTCATAGCCGCCAGGCGGAAATCGACATGAATGCAACAATGAATACATTTTTGACGCGCGCAAAACTGCACAATGCCATAGCCGGGGTAATTGCCCTTTCCGGGTTGATATTTGGTATTGCGTTCGCGGCAGCGCCGGCCATTCCAATCTCCGATCAGCCGCTGTTCGCCTCATCCACCAGTCAGCCGCCGCTTAATATGCTGGTCGTGGGTAAAGATCACAAATTGTTTAACACCGCTTATAACGACGCATCGGATCTCGATGGCGACGGAATTATTGATGTTGGGTACCAAGGCTATCCGACCAGGCTACCCAAGCCGATCGATTACTATGGTTATTTTGATTCATATAAATGCTACACCTACAGCCTCGGCCAATTTAACCCGCTAGTAACGACCGCTGATAAAACCTGTTCGGGATCATGGAGTGGTGATTACTTAAATTATCTCACCACTTCACGCATTGACGCGCTTCGCAAGGTATTTTACGGCGGCACACGTTCAACAGACACCGCTATTAGTACGATTCTTGAACGAGCGATGATTCTTCAAGATGACCATACCTCAGGCAAGGAGTATCTCGGCGACAAGACAGATGCTTCTACTGGAGCGATTGTTCAAGGTACAAGGCGATACTACGATATCAGCAAGTACACGCCCTATAGTAATCCTGCCACAGGCACCAATCTATTGTTCGCCAATACCACCTTGAACAAAGACATTACAGGGCTCACAACGACAGATAACGTTTACCCGAATCCGACCGGAAACCCAAAACTGCGGGTAATGCAAAACGCCCCATACCGCATTTGGAATTGGGTAGCGATTGAATCACAATGGGGAGGTCAAGGCGGTGATGGATGTTCAAACTCAGCGAACCAACAGGTAAATTGTCTGACCTATGCGAACACGGCAACTGCAGCCCCGCCCAATCCGGCTGACGCTATCGGGTTCGCAGCTCTGTTCACCACATATGCAGTGCCATCCCAATTGTGCGGCGGCGCTACCGCGTTAAATATTAACGGCACCGGGAATTTGTTTCCCAAAACTAGCCCGCAGTGTGATCAGAATCAGTTTATTACAGAATTTAAGGGGACTTTTACTCAAATCACTAACGCCACCAAAGGCACGTATCAGTTTGGTGTCGATGGTGACGATGGTGTAGAAGCTACCATCACCAACGGTGGAACTAAAATATCAAGCTGGTATGGCGGCCATGCTGCTGCAGGCAACCCTAATTCTTCCAACGCGGTCAGTATTTCTTTCAGCAGTGGCGATACACCCACAATCACGTTCCGCCACCAGCAAGGTACAGGCGGCAGCTCATATGTGCTGTACTGGAAAACGCCAAGCAACACCAACTGGCAGATTGTGCCGGCATCTGCGTTTTCTTCCCTCACCATCACGCAATGGACCGATGAATCCATACCTTCGCTTGCTACCACGAGTGTGGACGAGTACGTAACGCGAGTGCAGGTATGTGCATCAGTAGCATTGAATGAAACCAATTGTAAAAAATATACCAACTCCGTGGGGGTGGTGAGCTATAAGCCGACAGGTTTGTTACACGACTATGGCGAAAACGGTTCGATGCTATTTGGCTTGCTGACGGGCTCTTACACCCACAATCATCAAGGCGGAGTGCTGCGCAAGAACGTTGGCGCATTTTCGGACGAAGTCAATCCGGCAAATGGAATATTCAAATGGAATGAAACGGGATTTAAAGGAATCATCAGCACGCTTGATGGAATTAAAATTAATGACTATGGTTCAGATTTTTATCACCACACTTGCCCGTCGGGCGGAACTGCAGGCTGGCTGCCTGCAGCTGATGGACAATGCCGCTCTTGGGGCAATCCTGTCGCAGGGATGATGTTTGAAACATTGCGCTATTTTGCGGGCGCTGGTGGTGGCGAGCCAGAATATACTTACACCGATGCCGGGTCCGACGACGCCGCGCTGAATATGCCCCTTGCTACTTGGCAAAATCCATACGATACCATTGCGAATAATGGCCTCGGTAACTTGGCGTGCGCCAAGCCTTTCGAAACCGTTGTTACGGATATCAATACCTCCTACGACGGAGGATTGCCCGGCACCTCATTCAGCTCAAGTGCAACCTACGGTGCGGTTTCGGTACCGAGCGGTTCGTTGCCTAGCAATCTCTCGGCGCTGAATGTCAGCACCCTGGGCGACGCCATCTGGAACAACGAATTTCCCGGATCAAAAACGATTTATGTCGGCGAATCCGGGTCTAACGTGGACGATAATCCGACGGCAAAGCTTGTTTCGTCATTCAAGGATATTCGTGGCATCAGCCCCGAGGAGCCATCAAAATTTGGCACTTATTATGCGGGCAGCATTGCTTATTACGGCAATACCCATGACGTGAACGTGCTGGCGCCAGGAACACATACACAGACCTTTTCGGTTGCGCTGGCATCGCCCTTGCCGAGCCTGGATATCCCACTAACACCCACACAGCATATAACCTTGGTGCCGTTTTCCAAATCTATCGGCGGCTGTGGGTCTTCCCCCACGACCGCATTTCAGGCAACCAATCAGATCGTCGGATTTTACATCGACAAGTTTGCCAATCTCGGCGGCAGCATCGATTTGACCGTCAATGGCGGATTGCCTTATGCGAAATTCCGCGTCAGTTACGAGGATTCGGAGCAAGGCCATGATTATGATATGGATGCCATCACCATTTACGAGCTGACCGGCAACCTCGATGGATCGTTGACGGTGACTCTGAACTCTGAATATGCTTTGGGTTGTATTATCCAGCATTCCGGCTACGTTATTTCCGGCACGAATGCGGACGGGGTCTATCTTGAGGTGCGCGACCGCGATACTGTCGCTGCAACCGATCCGGCCTATCGCTTGGATACTCCTGACGGCTATTCGGCGGGTCAGTGTACGGTTAGTGGCCAGTTGACGCCTAACCCTGCCTGCCCAACCGGACCGTCCTTGCCCTACACCCATACCCGCACCTTCACCGCCGGCAGCAATACGGCGGCAACCCTGCTCAAGGATCCGCTCTGGTTTGCGGCCAAGTATGGCGGCTTCAGCGCTTCGGGGCCAGGCGCGCTTCCGGTATCGGGACAATGGGACAAAACCAAGGCCGGCACCCCGGACAACTATTTCCTGGTTACCAATGCGCTCGGACTCAAGGCACAGCTGCAACATGCATTCGACGGGATTCTCACCGCAGCGGGTCCGGCGGCAAGCATCGCCTCAAGCGCAGCCCGTTATGTGCAGAACAATACCTACGCTTACGAGGTGACGTACACCGCTGCGGACTGGACCGGCGATGTGGGCGCATTTGATCTCAAAGCGGATGGCACATTGGGTGCAGCGGAGTGGAGCGCAAACGGCAAACTTCCAGTCGCCGCCTCGCGCAATGTCTATACGGCAGTGCCGTCAACACTTATCGGCACCTATGTGGGCGCGCCATTCTCAACATCCGGTATAGGCGGCGCAAGCTCGGCAACCTCACTGGCGCTGATGACCGGGTTGAGCGCAAGTTACTCCGAAGACGATTTGATCGCCTATCTCCTCGGCGATCAAAGCAAGGAAATTCCGGCCACAGCCTTCTATCGCAAGCGCAGCGCGAGAATCGGTGACATATTGAATTCGACTCCCGCAGTGGTCGCGAAAACGAGCTACGGTTATAGCCAGTTGCCGGCCACCGTTAATAGCGTCGCTACCGGGAATACCACCTACGCCGCCTTCGTAGCCGCCAAGAGCACGACGCCCAAGATCTATGTTGGTTCCAATGACGGCATGTTGCATGCATACAACGGCGCCGGCAAAACCTCAACCGGCACGCTTGATCCCAACGGTGGCAAAGAACTTTTCGCCTACATCCCGAACGCAGTAATCTCCAGCACCACCAAGCCGCTCAATTTATTGGCGCGGCCGGGCTACACGCATAAATATTATGTGGATGGCTCGCCAACCGTTGGTGACGCGTATTTCAACTCCAGCTGGAAGGAGCTCCTGCTTGAATCGACCGGTTCGGGCGCACGTTCGGTATTTGCACTCGACGTTACGGACCCCAATCACTTCACCCAAAATAACGTGTTGTGGGAATTCAACGACAAGAGCGAAACGCCGACGTCTGACATGGGCCAGTTCCTCGGTCGTCCACAGTTGGGACTGCTGCCATCAGGAAAATGGGCGGCGGTATTCGGCAACGGTCTGAACAGCGACAACAATCACGCGGTGCTGTATATCCGTGATGCCGGAACCGGTGCGCATATCGCCAAGCTGGATACTCGATCGGGAGACGCTACACATCCGAATGGCCTGGCAACACCGGCATTCCTCGACACGACCGGTGACCGCGTCGGCGATGTCATCTATGCCGGTGACTACCTGGGCAACGTCTGGAAGTTTGAATATGATCCATCCAAGACTGGCAACGGCAACAACGGCTGGGTAATCGGCCTCGGCGGCGCGCCGCTGTTCACGGCGAAAGATGGCGCTTCAACACCCAACGTACAGCACATTACCGGCGGCATGGACGCGGTTGGTAACCCGGCCGGCGGTGTGGTGATAATTTTCGGTACCGGCAAATACATTGATATCAACGATGCCAGCCCGGCCGCAGCCACTACACAAACTGTGTATGGGATCTGGGATGGCAACGCGGCACTTGCGACCACCGCACTTGTGCTCGTAAGCGGGCGAACCGATTTGCAGCAGCAATCATTCACCGGTATCACGAATGGGTATTTGAGTTCTACCCAGAAACCGGTCGACTACCGCACCTCGGTCAATCCAACGGGCAAGCTGGGTTGGTATCTTGATCTGTCATTCAGCAGTGGGCCCGATTTGCTGCAGGCAGATCGCGTGATCACCGCACCTGCGGTGATCCTGGGTACGGCGCTCATCAATACGTTCATGCCAACCGGAAGCGTCTGCGTACCCGGCGGTCAGAACAGCTTGCTGGAACTCGATGCCGTTACTGGATCAGCGTCATTCAGCGAGGTCCCACCGAGCAGTGGCGCCTATACCTCCCCGCCAAAAGGTGCGTCAGGGACGGTTATCGGTACCGGTTCACCACAGGGTGATCCTTCACCGGTAGTCAATATGCAGGATGGTGGCGGCGTACCAGCGATCAATTGCAAGCCGGGCGACCCTGGTTGTACCAGCCCACCTTTCCCCTGCACCATCCAGGGCATCGGGGGTGATCCTCCGGGCTGTGACCCTACGCTGACTCCGGTCGCAACTGATGTTTGCAAGTGGGTACTGCCGAATAGCGCCAACAAAGCTATCCAGAAGCCGATTTCATGTGGCCGCGTATCTTGGCGGCAATTACGCTAGAACCGACATTGATCGGTCGCGGGGCGGTTTTCGCCGTCCCGCGTTCCATTGGGGAATTGAAATGAAAAGAATGAAAGGTTTCACGCTGATCGAATTGATGATCGTGGTGGCGATCATCGCGATCCTGCTCACGATTGCTTTGCCCGCTTACAACGACCAAATTCGAAAGTCACGCCGTGCCCAAGGCAAAACCGACCTGACCGAGCAATCGCAAATACTGGAGCGCATGTTCACGGTCGATCGTGATTATTCGCTGGCGACGGGTTCGCTGTGCGCGGGCGGGGGTGGCCCCACCGTCAACTCGCCACTGTCCGGCACTGCTTGGTACACCATCGTTGCGGTGTGCACCAAGGTCGGCACCCCCTATACTGCCTACACTTTGACAGCGACGCCGAACGGTGATCAGCTAATGGACAAGTGCGGTACGCTTACGCTCACATCCGTCGGCGCCAAGACCCCAGCGCCTGGGCCCCCATTGAATTGTTGGTAGCCGCTACGTCAATTATCGCGGCAGAAAAGTGCGTCTTGAGCGAGTGAGGTTGAAGTTTCGCGTCAAGGTTCAATTCAGCAGTTTGATGCGTAGCTCTTTCGGCAACGCAAATGTGACATCTTCCGGCTTGCCTTCAAGATGCTGCACGCTGCTCGCGCCCCACTCGTTCAAACGCGCGATCACACCCTGCACAAGACTCTCCGGAGCAGATGCGCCGGCAGTGACGCCGATGCGCTGCCGTCCCAGCACCCAGGCTTGATCAATATCTTCGGCGCCATCGATGAGGTAGGCCGGCACACCTTGTTTCTCGGCAAGTTCGCGCAGGCGATTTGAATTGGAGCTGTTTGGCGAACCAACTACCAAAACCAGATCGCATTGCTGGCCCAGCCGCTTGACCGCATCTTGGCGATTTTGCGTGGCGTAGCAAATGTCGTCGTGACGCGGTCCGAGAATCGCGGGAAAACGCTGACGCAAAGCCTCGATCACGGCCAGAGTATCGTCAATCGATAATGTGGTCTGCGTTGCATAAGCCAAATTGTCCGGCGAATTGACATGCAATACCGCGACATCTTCCGGTGTTTCGACCAGATAGATATTGCCCTTGCCTGCCAGTCGATCCCACTGCCCGAGAGTACCTTCCACTTCGGGGTGGCCGGCGTGGCCGATCAGCACCACATCGCGCCCGGCCTTGCAGTGTCGCGCCACTTCCATGTGCACCTTGGTGACCAATGGACACGTCGCGTCGAAAACGTTCAAGCCACGCGAAGTGGCTTCGCTGCGTACATCCTGCGAGACACCGTGCGCGCTGAAAATTACTGTCGCACCGTCCGGCACTTCGGCGAGTTCATCGACAAAGATCGCGCCGCGCGAGCGCAAGCCATCAACGACAAAACGGTTGTGTACAACCTCGTGGCGTACGTATATTGGTGCGCCGAACGATTCGAGTGCGCGTTCCACAATCTCGATGGCGCGATCGACACCGGCGCAAAAACCGCGAGGATTGGCTAGCAGAACTTCCACCACGATCTCCGTAAAATTTTCCGTCGCGATCAGCCCTGGAACATCGGGGCCGACCAGTGAACATGCAGCGCGATTATCGCCCTTTCGCGGCCGTGTTGCCTGCGAACAGACTCAGCCCGATTAACAAAACCGCACCGACGCTGATTGCCGAATCGGCGACATTGAATGTCGGGAAATACGATTGTCCGTAATACACCTGGATGAAATCAACGACATGCCCGAGCCGCACACGATCAATCAGATTGCCGAGCGCCCCGCCAATCACCAGAGCCAGTGGCAATGCCGTGCGCCAATCGCCGCGCGCCGTACGCTTGAGCCATGCGATCAATACCAAACTCACGCAGAGTGCCAGCAGACCGAACAGCCAGCGTTGCCACCCGCCTTGATCGTTGAGGAAACTGAACGCCGCACCTTCGTTGAATGCCAGCGTCCAATTGAGGAAACCCGCGATCACCGGCACCGTGTGGTATAGCTCAATCTGCGCCAGCACAATGCCCTTGCTGATTTGATCAAGCACGATCACGAGCAACGACAGCAGCAGCCATAACAAAGCATTTTGTGCAGTAATCGATTTCATCGCTGAAGGATGTGCCGTATTGGTTACGAGCATCAGAAATACTTCCGCGTTTCGCCGCTGCCGGCGACGTTCTCGATGCAGCGTGCGCAGATTTCAGGATGCTCGGCATTGCTACCGACATCCGCCACATAATGCCAGCAGCGGACACATTTGGTTGCAGAACTCGCTTGGGCCGAGATCCATACTTCCGCTTCGGGTGTGCCCGCCTGACTCATGTCGACCTTGACCGCATCGACCGGCTTGCTCGATATATCCGCAAAATTCAGGCCGGAAGTAATGAAGAAAAACCGCAACTCCGCCGCCACCGGCGCGTAGCGCAGACGCGTGGCAGAGTCAGCATAAAGCGTGACATCCGCCTGCAATGCCGCGCCGATTTTGCCCTCGTTGCGCATGCCTTCGAGCACGCGCGCAACCGCGCTGCGTATCACTAACAGATCGTTCCAGTAAGCGGAATCGTTGGCTTCGACAACCGCAAGCTCGCCGTACCAGGTTTCGAACAAAACGGACTCACCACGTTCGCCCGGCATATGCTGCCAGATTTCCTCGGCAGTGAAACTCAATACCGGTGCAAGCCAGCGCACCATCGCTTCGAGGATGCGATACATCGCGCTCTGCGCGCTGCGCCGTGCATGACTGTCGGCCTGCATCGTGTAGAGCCGATCCTTGGTCACGTCGAGGTACAACGCGCCCATTTCCAGGCTGCAGAAATTCTGGATGCGCTGCACGATCGTCGGGAAATCAAAACGATCGTAAGCCTCGCAAACCGACTTTTGTAGCTCGTGCGCCTGCTGGATCGCCCACTGATCGAGCAGCAGGTTTTCGCTGACCGGCAGCAGATGTTTGGCCGGATCAAACCCCGCGAGATTGCCGAGCAGGAAACGTGCGGTATTGCGAATGCGCCGATACGCATCCGACACGCGTTTGAGGATTTCATCCGACACAGACATCTCGTTGCGGTAATCGGTGGACGCCACCCACAAGCGCAGCACATCCGCGCCGAGCGTCTTCATTACTGATTGCGGCGCGACGACATTGCCGACCGACTTCGACATCTTGCGGCCTTGCGCATCGACCGCAAAACCGTGCGTCAGTACGTGTGCAAACGGCGCGCGGCCATGCATCGCTACCGAGGTCAGTAACGATGACTGGAACCAGCCACGATGCTGATCCGAACCTTCGAGATACATCACCGTATGCGGATGTTTGCCGTCATCGGCCAATTCGGTCCGTGCATCGACAACACAGAAATGGGTCACGCCGGAATCGAACCACACATCCAGAATATCCGTGACCTTCTCATAATGCTCGGCATCGGCGCCGAGCAACTCGGCGATATCCAGTTCGTACCAGACATCGACGCCCCCCTGTTCCATACGCAAAGCCACCTGCTCCATCAATTCGATCGAGCGCGGATGCGGTTCACTGGTGGATTTGTGTACGAACAGCGCAATCGGCACGCCCCACGTACGCTGGCGCGAGATGCACCAGTCCGGCCGACCTTCGACCATGCCGGCGATGCGTTCTTCGCCCCAGCCCGGCACCCAATCGACGTTCTTGATCGCAGCCAGGGCAGCATCGCGCAGTCCGGCTTTTTCCATGCTGATGAACCATTGCGGTGTCGCACGAAACGCGACCGGCGTTTTGTGGCGCCAGCAATGCGGATAGCTGTGCGTGATTTTTTCATCGGCCAGCAACACGTCGCGCTCGCGCAGCAGCGCGATGATCGTATCCTGCGCCTTCCAGATATATTGGCCGGCGAAGATTTCCGTATCGGCCAGATACACGCCATTGCCACCGACCGGATTGAGCACGTCGAGGCCGTATTTCTTGCCGACGATAAAGTCTTCCACACCATGACCGGGCGCGGTATGCACGGCGCCGGTACCGTCTTCGGCGGAGACGTGATCACCGAGAATGATCGGCACTTCGCGTGCGTAGAATGGATGGTGCAGGCGCATCAGTTCCAGCTCGGTGCCGAGCACGCTCTGGCTACCGGCGAGCATATGCACACCTTCAACTTTGTAGCGCTCCAGCACTTTACGGATCAGCGGCATCGCGAGCACCAGCAGTTGCCGCTGCTCGCCGCGCTTCGGGCCATCGACCAGGACGTAATCGATTGCCGCACCGAGGGTCACCGCCAGACTTGCCGGCAGCGTCCACGGCGTCGTGGTCCAGATCGGCACGGCAACGATATCGCCGTCGTCGATCGTCACGCCGAATTTCGCCGCGAGCGCTTTTGGATCGACCGCATCGTAAGCGACGTCGATCGCCGGTGACGTTTTGTCGGCGTATTCGATCTCGGCCTCGGCCAGCGCCGAGCCGCAATCGAAACACCAGTGCACCGGTTTCGCGCCACGTGCGAGATGGCCGTTGCTGACGATTTTTGCGAGTGCGCGCAGCATGTCGGCTTCGTACTTGAAATCCATCGTGCGATACGGATGTTCCCAGTCGCCGAGCACGCCGAGGCGTTTGAAATCCTCGCGCTGCAAGCTCACTTGTTCGGACGCATACGCACGGCAGGCTTCACGGAATTGCTTGGCATCGATTTTCTGCCCGACCTTGCCGACTTTTTTCTCAACCGCAATTTCGATCGGCAAGCCGTGGCAATCCCAGCCCGGCACATACGGCGCACGGAAGCCCGCGAGCAGGCGCGACTTGACCACCATGTCCTTGAGAATCTTGTTGACCGCATGACCGATGTGGATTGCGCCATTCGCATACGGCGGACCGTCGTGCAGCACGAAGGTTTTCTCGCGGCCAGCCGCGATCTGCTGGATCTGCTGATAACGCCGCTGGGTTTCCCACACCGCCAGCATGCCGGGTTCGCGGATGGCCAGATCGGCCTTCATCGCAAAATCGGTTTGCGGCAGATTGATAGTGCTCTTGTAATCGGTAGTCACGCGTCAAGCTCCAGCTTCGGCTGTTTTTCCGGGAAAGTTCAAGATGTGTCTGGCGGCGGCGGCATCACGATGAATCTGCTCGACCATCGTATCGAGGGTGTCGAATTTTTCTTCGTCGCGCAATTTTGCGACGAACTCCACGTTGATACGGCGACCATACAGATCGCCGTCGAAATCGAACAGATGCGCTTCGAGCAGCGGCTCCTTGCCGTTCACGGTCGGGCGCACACCAAGACTCGCGACCGCGGGCCAAGGCTCGTCAGTGACGCCGTGTACGCGTACCGCAAAAATTCCCTGTACCGGCGCGACACGCGTGCCGAGGCGCAGATTGGCAGTCGGATAACCGAGCGCACGGCCGAGCTGCTGACCACGCACGACGTGTCCGCGCATGCTGAACGCGCGACCAAGTCCGCGTGCCGCCGCGGCGAAATCACTCGCCGCCAATGCCTCGCGAATCGCCGAACTGCTGATCCGTTCGCCATCGTGCTGGATCGTTTCCAACTCTCTCGCGAGGAATCCGTAGCGCGGCCCGAGCTGCTGCAACAACGCAAAATCACCCGAACGTTTGTGTCCGAAACGAAATCCCTGCCCGACCCAGACTTCGCGCGCATTCAACCGCTCGACCAAGACCCGCACCACAAAATCTTCGGCGCTCATCACGCTCAGGTTTGCATCGAAGCGCAGCGACAACAACCGTTGCATGCCGGAGGCGGCGATTCCCGCAATTTTTTCGCGCGCATTCGACAACCGCGGCATCGCTATACCGCGCGCAAAAAATTCGCGCGGCAAGGGTTCGAAGCTGATTGCTGCCGGCGTCAGTCGCATTGCGTTCGCGCACTCGCTTACGCGCGCCAGCATGGCCTGATGACCACGATGCAGCCCGTCGAAAGCGCCGATGCAAATCACGCTGCCAAGTGGCGCAAGGCAGGCGCCGCTGGTATCACGAAACAGGAAAGTCATTCTGTCGAGTATAACGATTAAATCGCCGTCATTGCAGCGCAGCATCGCGCCAGCACCAATCAATGCGCGTGCAGATCGCGCAGTCGAAATCCGCAGGCAAACAAGGTCGCGACAAATGCCAGACCGGCGCAGGCAATCAGCAATCCGAGTCGGAATACCCGTATCGCTGCCGCCATCGTCGGCCAATCCTGCCAGCACCACAGCCCCAGCAACAGCACGCTCACCAAGGCGGCGCAGGCTGCGAGCAAACGCAATGAATGACTGGCCCAGCCGGGTTGACTGACGAAGATGCCATCACGCCCAACCGCGCGCCACAGCAGCCACAGGTTCAGATAACTCGCGAGCGCGCTGGCCAGCGCGAGGCCGGCATGCAATCCGGGAATGACTTGAATTTGCGCCAGCAATGTACCCGATGGATTGGCCGGATCGCGCCAGCACAGGAACAGAGTTCCAACGAACAGAAAATTCATCGCCATGTTCGCGACCATCGCCGCAACTCCGGCACGTACCGGCGTGGTGGTGTCCTGGCGCGAAAAAAATGCCGGTGCGAGCACCTTGACCAGGGCGAAAGCTGGTAACCCCAGGCTCAATGCCGACAAACTCAAGGCGGTCATCGCGACATCGTGCGGCGTGAATGCGCCGTGCAGGAACAAAGTCGCGATGATGGGTTTTGCCAGCAGCACCAGCGAAAGCATCGCTGGCAGCGAAATCAGCAATGCGGTGCGCAAACCCCAATCGAGTGCCTTGGCAAAACCATCGCGATCGGTGCTGACATGATGCCGCGACAGGCTCGGCAAAATCACCGTGCCGAGCGCCACGCCGAACACGCCGAGCGGCAGTTCGAGCAGGCGATCGGTCTGCGACAACCAAGTCTGCGAACCCGAAATCAGAAACGATGCGATCAGCGTATCCAGCAATAGATTGACCTGCATGATCGATGAGCCGAACAGGCTCGGAATCATCAGCTTCAGGATGCGTCGAACACCCGGATGCGACCATCCCCAGCGCGGCAGACTGAGCAGATCGAGTCGGCGCAGTGCCGGTAGTTGCAGCAGCAGTTGCAGGATTCCGGCGACCAGCACCGACCACGCCAGCGCCATAATCGGCACCTGCAGGCGCGGCGCCAGCCACAATGCGCCGGCGATCATGCACAGGTTCAGGATCACCGGCGTGATCGCGGCTAGGGCAAATCGATTAAAACTATTGAGTACGCCACCGGACAACGCGGTCAGCGAGACGAACAGTAAAAATGGAAAAGTGATACGCAGCAGATTACTGGTCAGCTGAAATTTTTCCGGTTGCTCGATCGCGCCCGGTGAAAAAATTCCCGTCAGCCAATCTGCGCCGAACACACCGAGCGCGGTCACCAGCAACAACACTGCGCCGAGCGTACCGGCGGTGCGCGAAATTAGTTCACGCAAGGCCACGTGACTCTGTGTTTGTTTGACTTCGGTAATCACCGGTACGAACGCGGTAGAAAATGCACCTTCGGCAAATAACCGCCGCAGGAAATTCGGAATGCGAAACGCGACCCAGAAGGCATCGGTGGCAGCGCTCACACCGAACACGCTGCTGATCGCCATGTCGCGGACCAGACCGAGAATGCGCGAAATAAACGTCATCGCACTGAACGACAACATCGAGCGCAGCATGCTCATGCGGCAATCCCGTGACAAAAACGGGGAGTTTCATTGACGTAGCGCGGTGCAAGTTGGATAATTATGCTCCTTTTTTCCCGTTCCACCGTTTTTGGAGTTTTCCCTTGGCTAATATCAAGTCTGCGAAGAAGCGTGCGCGTCAAGCCTTCAAGCGCAACGAGCGCAATACCGGCGCGCGTTCTGCGCTGCGCACGGCGATCAAGAAAGTTGTGAAGGCTATTGAATTGAAGGACAAGGCTGGCGCCGAAGCCGCGCTGCGTTCTGCCGAGCCGATCCTGGATCGTTCCGGCGCGCGTGGTCTGGTGCACAAGAACAAGGTTGCACGCCACAAGAGCCGTTTGACTGCGCACATTCGCGCGCTCGCATAAGCTCGCAACACATTCTGCAAAAAGGCCGACGTAAGTCGGCTTTTTTGTTTCAGTCGACCGCATGCTTGGCGGCATCGGCGGCAAGCTGGGCGTCGAGAACCGCCTTGGCTTCGATTGCGGCTTCGGTTTCGGCCAGTTTTTGCGCGTCGAAAAATTCCTGCACCTTGAGCATGATCGGCATCGTGCCTTCGCGCCCCAGCGCGGAAACCATGAACCACGGCGCTTTCCACTTCAGGCCCTTGATGATTGCTTTGGCGCGTTTTGCGGCTTCCGCCGGATCGAGCAAGTCGGCCTTGTTCAGCACGAGCCAGCGCGGGCGGTCGGCCAGTTGCGCATCGTATTTCTTGAGCTCTTTTTCCAGCACGCGTACTTGCTGGATCGGATCGATATCATCATCCAGCGGCGCCATGTCGACCAGATGTAACAGCAGGCTGGTGCGGCCGAGATGCTTGAGGAACTGGATACCGAGGCCCGCACCTTCCGACGCGCCCTCGATCAATCCCGGAATATCGGCAATCACAAAACTGCGGTATGCCTCGATACGCACCACGCCGAGATGTGGCTGCAACGTGGTGAACGGATAATCCGCCACGCGCGGCGTGGCCGCCGAAACCGCACGCACGAACGTCGATTTACCGGCATTCGGAAAACCAAGCAGACCGACATCCGCCAACACTTTCAATTCGAGGCGCAACTCGCGTACATCACCGGTTGTGCCCGGTGTGGCGCGGCGTGGCGCACGATTGGTCGAACTCTTGAAGTTGACATTGCCCTTGCCGCCGTGACCGCCTTGCGCGACCTTGAGGCGCTGTCCGTCTTCGGCCAGGTCACCGATGATTTCCTCGGTTTCGAGACTGGTGATAACGGTACCGACCGGCACGCGAATGATCGTGTCTTCGCCGTTCTTGCCGAACATCTGCCGGCCCATGCCGTTCTCGCCGCGACCGGCGCGAAACTGGCGCTGATGGCGGAAGTCAATCAACGTATTCAGGCCCTCGTCGGCAAGGATCCAGATGCAGCCGCCATCACCACCGTCGCCGCCATCCGGGCCGCCGAACGGAATGAATTTTTCGCGCCGAAAGCTGACGCAGCCGTTGCCGCCGGCTCCCGCAGTGACTTTGATTTCGGCTTCGTCGACGAATTTCATAAGAATGACCAGGTAGTGCTGCGATAAGCATCAGGCAGCGCTGATACATGCGGAGTTCCTCCGCGCAACATTGTAACGGAGAAGTTCGGGCCATCCGCAGGCAAGCTGCGGCCGATTCCCGGACAGAAACGAAAAGCCCCGCTGATGCGGGGCTTTCGGCGTACGTTGAGCGCGAAATCAGCCCGCGATGATGTTTACCGTGCGGCGGCTGTTGGCACCCTTGATCTTGAACTCGACCTTGCCATCGACCAGCGCGAACAAGGTGTGATCGCGACCGAGACCAACGCCGGTACCCGGATGAAACTGGGTGCCGCGCTGACGCACGATGATATTGCCTGCATTCACGTCCTGGCCGCCATAAATCTTGACGCCGAGATATTTCGGGTTCGAATCGCGACCGTTGCGCGTAGAGCCGCCCGCTTTTTTATGTGCCATTGCTAGATCCTCGTAAGTGACGCCGATAGGTTTTCCGTCGTCGCCACGTTGAATTGGGAACGAATCGTCAACCGGTGATGCTGGTGATTTCGATCTCGGTGTAGTGCTGACGGTGGCCGGTTTCCTTGCGGAAATGTTTACGTCGACGGAATTTGACGATGCGGATCTTGTCCAGACGTCCATGCGATTTGATCAGCGCACTGACACTGGCGCCCGCGACCAACGGTGCACCGACCGTGATGGTTTCGCCTGCGCCGAGCAACAACACCTGATCGATTTCGATCGTGCTGCCCACTTCTGCGTCGAGTAGCTCGACGCGCAGGTATTCACCCTGCATAACGCGGTACTGCTTACCGCCTGTCTTGATTACTGCGTACATGGCAATGCCTCTGTAGTTATTATGAAATCTGCCGGGATAAAATTTAGCGCGCCATCATATCGTCTTGGCGAGTTTGGGTCAAACTGCGGGTACGCTTGAATTTATCGGTTTGGCCTAAACATCGAAGGGCCGGCGCGGCGTTGTTATACCAAGCTTATCGAAACACAGGCTGATACGACTGCCATTCGAGGCAAACGCCACTGGAAATTCTTCGCACTGGTCGCCCATGCAGCGGGCTTGACGAGCGCGGTATAGTACTTCGTTAACTCCAACTACGGCAGCACATGGATACCATCCGCATCCGCGGCGCCCGCACGCACAACCTCAAGAACATCGATCTCGATTTGCCGCGCGACAGCCTGATCGTCATTACCGGGTTGTCGGGTTCGGGCAAGTCGTCGCTCGCGTTCGATACCATCTACGCCGAAGGGCAGCGTCGTTATGTGGAGTCGCTCTCGGCATACGCGCGGCAGTTTTTGTCGGTGATGGAAAAACCCGACGTCGATCATATTGAGGGGTTAAGCCCAGCGATTGCGATTGAGCAGAAATCGACCTCGCACAATCCTCGCTCGACCGTCGGCACGATCACCGAGATCTACGATTACCTGCGTCTGCTGTTTGCGCGTGTCGGCACGCCACGTTGCCCGGATCATCATCTTCCGCTGGAAGCACAGACCGTCAGTCAGATGGTCGATGCGACGCTGGCGATGAATCCCGAACACCGTTTCATGCTGCTCGCGCCAGTGGTGCGCGATCGCAAGGGAGAGCATCTGCAAGTCTTCGAACAATTGCGCGCGCAAGGGTATGTGCGTGCGCGTGTCGATGGCGTCTTGCATGAACTCGAAGCCGTGCCGGCGCTCGCGCTGCGACAGAAACACACGATCGAAGCGGTGATCGACCGCTTTCGTCCGAAGGCTGATCTCAAGCAACGTTTGGCCGAATCGTTCGAGACGGCGCTGCGACTTGGCGAAGGTATCGTCAAGGTTGTCGACATGGACGATGGGCAGGATAGCCCGAGTGCCGCCAGCGCAGGAGTAGCAGACAGTAAGGCTGCGGAGATACTTTTTTCGTCGCGCTATTCCTGCCCGATCTGCGATTACTCGCTGTCGGAACTCGAACCGCGCCTGTTCTCATTTAACTCGCCGAACGGCGCTTGTCCAAGCTGCGGCGGCCTTGGCGTGACGCAGGTGTTCGACGCGGCGCGCGTGGTCGTGCATCCGAACCTGAGCCTCGCCGCGGGTGCAGTGCGCGGCTGGGATCGACGCAATGCGTATTACTTCCAGCTGATTTTGTCGCTGGCGAAACACTACGGGTTCGACATCGATATGCCGTGGGAAAAGTTGTCCGCTGCGATCCAGAAATCGGTGTTGTACGGCAGCGGCGATGAACTGGTCATATTTCGCTACCTCACCGAAACCGGTGGCAACGTCCAGCGCAAACATCGCTTCGAAGGCATCATTCCAAATCTCGAACGCCGCTACAAGGAAACCGAATCCTCGGCGGTGCGCGAGGAGCTGGCGAAGTTCATCAGCCAGCGTCCGTGTTCGGATTGCCACGGCCAGCGCCTGAATCGCTCGGCGCGCAATGTGTTTGTCGCGGACAACAATCTGCCGAAAATCACTTCGCTGCCGATCTCCGCGGCGCAGGATTTTTTCCACACCCTCGCCCTGCCCGGCTGGCGCGGCGAGATCGCGACCAAGATCGTCAAGGAAATTCGCGAGCGACTGCGTTTCCTGATCGACGTCGGCCTCGACTATCTCACGCTGGATCGCCAGGCCGATTCTTTGTCCGGCGGCGAGGCGCAGCGCATTCGTCTCGCGAGCCAGATCGGTGCGGGCCTGGTCGGTGTGATGTATGTGCTCGACGAGCCATCGATTGGTTTGCATCAGCGCGATAACGAACGGCTGCTCGCGACGCTCACGCGACTGCGCGATCTCGGCAACACGGTGATCGTGGTCGAGCACGATGAAGACGCGATGCGCGTCGCCGATTATGTCGTCGACATCGGTCCCGGCGCGGGCGTGCATGGCGGCGAAATTGTTGCGCAAGGCAAGCTCAAGGACATTCTCGCCAACAAGCGTTCGTTGACCGGGCAATATCTTTCGGGCAAACGTCGCATCGAAATTCCGAAAAAACGCAACGTGCCGGATCCCGAACGCATGCTGCGAGTGCTCGGTGCGTCGGGCAACAATCTGCAGAATGTCGATCTAGAAATTCCGGCCGGGTTGTTCATCTGCGTGACCGGCGTTTCGGGCTCGGGCAAATCGACGCTGATCAACGACACGTTGTATCGTCATACCGCGACCGAACTCAATGGCGCGAATGAAAAAGCCGCACCGTTTCGCGAGGTGCAAGGCATGGAATTGTTCGACAAGGTCGTCGATATCGACCAGGCGCCGATCGGGCGCACACCACGCTCGAACCCGGCCACCTACACCGGTTTGTTCACGCCGTTGCGCGAATTGTTTGCCGCCGTGCCCGAGTCGCGCGCGCGCGGTTACTCGCCCGGTCGTTTCAGTTTCAACGTCAAGGGCGGTCGCTGCGAAGCCTGCGAGGGCGATGGCCTGATCAAGGTCGAGATGCACTTCCTGCCCGATGTCTACGTGCCGTGCGATGTTTGTCACGGTAAGCGCTACAACCGCGAAACGCTGGAGATTTTGTACAAGGGTCACAACATCAACGACGTGCTGCAGATGACGGTGGAGGATGCTTTGGCACTGTTCAAGCCCGTGCCGACGCTCGCGCGCAAACTCGAAACCTTGCTTGATGTCGGCCTGAGTTACATCAAGCTCGGCCAGAGTGCGACCACGTTGTCGGGCGGCGAAGCGCAGCGCGTCAAACTGTCGCGGGAGCTTTCAAAACGCGACACCGGTCGCACGCTCTACATTCTCGACGAACCGACGACCGGTTTGCATTTCCACGACATCGAGCAGTTGCTGAAAGTGCTGCATCGACTCTGCGATGCCGGCAATACCGTGGTTGTGATCGAACACAATCTCGACGTGATCAAGACCGCCGACTGGGTGATCGATCTCGGCCCGGAAGGTGGCCATCGCGGTGGTTTGATCCTTGCGACGGGCACACCCGAACAGATTGCGAAAAACAAGAAATCGCACACCGGACGTTTTCTCGCACCGGTACTCGCGGCGGGAAAAAAAGCCGCAGCGTGATCTGCCTCGACGCCGCACGCATGAGCTGCGGGCGGAGTCGACTTCGGTTTAATGCGGTGCGATCGGCGGTGCTTCCGCGCTTACGACAAATGCCGCAGACACCTTGCGGCCATCGGCCAAAATCAGCGTGAGCTCGATGGGCGTGCCAGCGACCACCGACGTTTTTGGATCCATCAACATCAGATGTTTTCCACCCGGCGCGAGCGCGACTTGAGTGCCCGGCGCAATCTGCAATCCTTTCAGTTCGTGCATGCGCGACACACCGTTTTCCAACACGGTTTCGTGGATCGAAACGTCGCCGAAAATCTCGCTCTGTGCTGCGCTGATTTCGATCACCGCATCGCCATCGTTTCGCAGCACCGCATAACCGGCCCGCATCATCGCGCCGGGCGGTGCTTCGCGAGTCCAGGCGTGCTCGATCAGCAGATGACCGGCGGCGCTGGCGTGTGTCGTCGTCGCAAGCATCAGCGCAAAAACCCACGCGCAACGATTGCGCAGTTTGTTGGAAGTCGTGGTGCTTGCATCGAGCAAATTGGATCGCATGTCGAATTTCATTGTTTCCTTGGGATGCCTCGATGGATCGGTCGCGGTCGGTTCAAGATCACGCCGCTGCGATGATCGAAATTATCGCACTATCGCTCATCGATACGTCGATGCCGACCAAAACTCGCAAGGACTGATTCATGACAAACATGTCAACCCCGATGCCGCTGCTTTTCGTCGGCCACGGCTCGCCAATGAACGCGATCGAGGACAATGCATTTCATCGCAGTTGGCGCGAACTCGGTCGGCAGTTGCCGCGGCCGCGCGCGATACTTTGCATTTCGGCGCATTGGCAGACGCCGGGCGTTTTTGTCACGGGCAGCCGGCAACCTGAAACCATTTACGACTTCTACGGTTTCCCGCAGGCGTTGTTCGATGTGCGTTATCCGTCTCCCGGGGATCCTGCACTGGCGCGACGTATTGCCGATCTTCTGACCCACGAACACGCCGATGTGGATACAACGCGCGGACTCGATCATGGCGCATGGAGCGTGCTCTGCGCGATGTATCCGAGGGCGGATATTCCTGTGCTGCAACTCAGCCTGGATCGGCGCAAAAACGGTCCGGGTCATTATCGGCTGGCACACGCGTTGATGCCGCTTCGCGATCAAGGCGTGCTGATCATTGCCAGCGGCAACATCGTGCACAACTTGTCGCTGTTCCGCTTCCACGACTTCGCGCCGCTGGCGTGGGCGCAGCGATTTCGCGATCTGGTGAATACGCATATCGCGCGGCGTTCGCATACAGCGTTGTGCGATTACCCGAGGCTAGGTGCGGATGCTGCGTTGGCCATCAATAGCGCCGAACATTATTTGCCACTGCTGTACGCACTCGGCCTGCAGCGCGACGACGATGAAGTCAGTTTTTTCAACGATGAAGTGCTCAGCGCCATTTCCATGACCTCGCTGCTGATTACACAACACACTGGCGCTCGATGATGTCATTACGCGCGTGACAGGCGCACTTCGGTATGATGCAACAGACGCCGATATCGCGCTCACCGTCGATGTTCCGGCGAATGGCAAAGCCGCGCTCGACGACACCGTGCAATAGCAACAGACGACTGTATCAGTGACAACACCGCTTGGCGCGATGCGCAGAGCTACCGACTTGCCCAACCAAAAAATCGACGAGAAACTTCCATGCTGGAAATCATCAAACACGATCAGATTCACGAGCTGCGCCTGCAGCGTCCGCCGGTCAATGCGTTGAATCCGGAGCTGATCCGCGCCCTGCGCATCGCCATCGAACAGGCGCCGCAGAATGGCGCGCGCGGTATCGTGATTTCGGGCAATCCCGGCATGTTCAGCGCCGGTCTCGACGTGCCCGCATTGCTCGCATTGGATCGCGAACAACTCACCACGACCTGGCAGGATTTTTTCGGTTTGACCGCCGCGCTGGCGTGCTCGCCGATTCCGAGCGTCGCCGCGATCACCGGCCACAGCCCGGCCGGCGGCGCGGTCATCAGCATTTTTTGCGACTACCGCATCATGGCGAAAGGCGCGTTCAAAATCGGATTGAACGAAGTGCAGGTCGGCCTGTTCGTACCCGAAAATATCCAGCTGGCACTGCGTCGCCTGGTCGGGGCGTATCGCGCCGAACGGCTGCTGGTGGCAGGTGCGATGATCGATGCGGCTGAGGCCTTGCGTATCGGTATGGTCGATGAACTCATCGACATCGATACCGTCGTACCGCATGCAGTTTCGTGGCTGCGCGAATTGCTCAAATTGCCGCCACAGGCGCAGGCGGCGACGCGCAAGATCGCTCGCGCAGATTTGATCGCAGCGTTTTCCGACCCCGACAAATTGCCGCTAGGCGATTTTGTCGATGGCTGGTTCGCAGAAGAATCGCAGACCGTATTGAAGAGTCTGGTGGCGCGACTAAAGGCACCGAAAAGCTAAAAAACTCCAACGTTGTTTTGCGGCGTCCGTGCTTCAATCGAAATCGACGCCGCATAAAACCCGGCGTGTTATTCGCCCCGTGCAACCGGTCGTACAGGATCGGTGATCCAGCCGCTCCACGATGGCGCGAACACACGCGAGCCGGCGAGGCCGGCGTGTTCCATCGCGAGCAAGTTATGACATGCCGTCACACCGGAGCCGCAGCTGTGAATCAACGTTTTCGCGGAATGAGTACCGAGCAGCGCAGAGAATTCGTCACGCAGTAATGCTGGGGATTTGAAACCACCATCCGCCGCGAGATTTGAGGAAGACGGCCGGTTGATCGCACCCGGAATATGTCCTGCGATGGCATCCAGCGGTTCGACGTCACCACGGAAACGCGGAACGCCGCGCGCATCGAGCAACAGCGCATTTTCACTTTGCAACTTTTGCGACAATTCATCAAAGTATACAATTTCACTTGCAGCGAAATTGACAACTACTTGGCTAGGCTCAGGTTGCGGCACCTCGGTCTCCACGCTCAAACCTGCCGCCAGCCACGCCGGCAAACCGCCATCGAGTACCGCCACGGAGCAATGTCCGATCAGGCGCAACATCCACCACGCGCGCGCCGCGATCGCGCCACCGGCATCGTCGTAGACCACAACCTGCTGCTGCGAACGATAGCCCCAACGCGCCAGGGTCGCCGCAAATGTCGATACATCGGGCACTGGATGACGACCCAGATCCGGCTTGGACAGATCGGACAGATCGCGATTCAGATCGGCATACTGCGCGCCGGGAATATGGCCTTGCGCATAAGCGCGTTCGCCGCGCGAAAGATCGGCAAGGTCGTGGCGACAATCGAGAATCAGCAGATCGCTGCTGCCGATCAGCGGCGCGAGTTGCGCGGGTGTGATGAGGGTGGTGAAACTCATACAGATCGCTCCAGGCGGCAAATAAGATTGACCAGCATCGCAGCCGTTGCGCCCCATATCAGATAATCGCCGTAGGTGAACTCGACCACCTCGCGTGGCCGGTTGCGATAATGGACGCGACGAATATGCTTGTTTTCCGGCGTCAGAAAAAAGCTCAACGGCACTTCAAAAATTTCTGCCACTTCAACCGGATCTGGAATCGCCCGATAGTCGATAACGACTTCGCCC
>JAYVLO010000060.1:0-7025 GCA_043759455.1 Pseudolysobacter sp. | reverse complement strand
GTCATCGCCAGAGGTGGCCGATTACCGTGCAATGCCGGGTGCTTGAAGTGAGCGTCAGCGGTTACCACGCGCATATGGCGCGCCAGGCCAGCGAGGCGCCACGCCGCCACCTGAGTGACGACGCGCTACTGGTGCACATCAAGGCGATTCACGCGCAGACGAAGCGCGCTTACGGCCGGCCCCGCATCTGGCGTGAGCTACGCAAGAACGGCGTGTGCGTCGGCAAGCAGCGACTGCAGGCGCTGATGCGCGAGCACGGCATTCGCGCCAAGGGCAAGAAGCGGTTCAAGGTCACCACCGACAGCAATCACGATCTGCCGATCGCGCCGAATCTGCTCGACCGCCAGTTCACCGTGGCCAAGCCGGACACGGTCTGGGTGGGCGACATCACCTACATTCCCACCGACGAAGGTTGGCTGTACCTGGCAGTGGTGATTGACCTGTTCAGTCGTCAGGTAGTGGGTTGGTCGATGCGCGCGGACATGACCCGCGACCTCGTGATCGATGCACTGCGCATGGCTTGGTTCAAGCGCCATCCCGACAAGGACGCCGGATTGATTTTTCACAGTGATCGCGGCAGCCAATACGCCAGCGAAGACTTCCGAAACGTGCTCAAGGACTATGGCATCACCGCCTCAATGAGTCGGCGTGGCAACTGCTGGGACAATGCCTGCAGCGAAACGCTGTTCGGCTCATTGAAGGTGGAACGGCTGCACGGTCAACGCTTCATTACTCGCCGCCATGCCAAGGATGAAACGATGGCCTGGCTGCTCTGGTACAACCAATCCCGATTACACTCCACCTTGAACTACGTCAGCCCGATGCAGTTCGAGCAACACTGGCTGATCGATCAGACCCAACAAGCCGGCTCATGACCTCGGTTATGGGGTACGGAATTCGGGGACACGCTCATGTGCCTGATTCCCGCCAAGCAGGCACGTACCCGCAATAACCAGCAAACGCAAAATCGTGAGCATGAGCCACTCCAGAAACGCACAGCAAAAATGCGTGCTTGTTTCGAGGAACGGAATGCGGCGGCGAGCAGCGCCATCAACGGATTGGATGGATTGATGGTGCTCACTTCAATCGCTGAGGGTTGCGTCTTGTACTGAAACGTTTATCGCACTCGCTCGTTGATTTAGATTTTCTAGCATATACCTTGATATATCCTACGGTATGAATATACTTTGGTATCTACTAAAGCGAGGGCGCCGTCGTGAGTCAAGTTGCCAAATTGTTTATCAACGGTCGGAGTCAGGCAGTGCGGCTGCCAGCGGCTTACCGATTTGACGCCAAGGAAGTTTTCATCCGGCAAGATGCTGAAACGGGCGACGTGATCCTGTCGCGCAAGCCGGCGACATGGGATGGTTTTTTCGCGGCGCTGAAGGGTCTCGATGTTCCCGCGGATTTATTGGATGAACAGGAGCGTGGCCAAGCAGAGCAAGACCATGACCCGTTCGCCGGATGGAGCGAATGAAACATTATCTGCTTGATACCAACACGGTCAGCGCTCTGATCAAGGCACATCCTCGCGTCGCTGAAAGAGTAGCTGCCGCGCCGATGTCTGCGCTCTTCATCTCGGCCATTACCGAAGGCGAATTATTGTTTGGACTGGCGAAGCGACCTGATGCCAAACGACTCCATCTTGCCGTGCGCGAACTGCTTCGATGCGTGGACGTGCTGCCGTGGGACAGTGCCGCCGCAGCGCGCTACGGCACGGTGCGGGCCGCGATGGAGCGTGCCGGAAAAAATCTCGCGTCACTGAATATGCTGATTGCAGCGCATGCGCTGGAAATGGAGGCCACGCTGGTGACGAATGATCAGGCTTTTCGTCATATCGCTGGCCTGCATATCGAAGACTGGACGATTTGATTAGCGTTGTTGGATAAACCGCAGCGGTTCTAACCGCTGGTTTCGATGCGCTCCACGCGCTGGAATCCGCGTGGCAACAAACCGCCGCGTCCGGCGCGGTTACCGCCGTATTCGACCAGATCGTTCCACTTCAGAATCAGCTTGCGACTGCCGGCATACAACGTGACTTCACCGCGACTTTCCGTGACCACGGCGATACCGACCAGACGTTCGCCCTCGGCCAGTTTGGCTTTCGGAATCTCGATGAGTTTGTTGCCTTTGCCGCCCTTGTCGAGCTCGGGCAGTTCGGCCACCGAGAACATCAGCACATGGCCGCCGCTGGTCGCGACGACGATGCGATCACGCGCAGTATCGGCGACCAGCGCGGGCAACAGCACGCGTGCCTTGTCGTCCATCGACAGGATTTGTTTGCCGGCCTTTTTCTGTCCGACCAGCGCCTCGAAACCGATCACGAAGCCGTAGCCGAGGTTCGATGCGAGCACAAGTTTTTGCTCGTTTTCGGCGGCGATCAGTGTATCGAAATGCGCGCCGGTCGGCAGGCTGAAACGCCCACTCAGTGGCTCGCCATTGCCGCGTGCGGAGGGCAGCGAATGCGCCGCCGCGGAATAACTGCGGCCGGTCGAATCGATGAACGCAACTTGCTGCGTGGTGCGTCCGCGCGTGGTCGCGAGCAGGCTGTCGCCGTCGCGATAATTCAGGCTCGCACCGTCGACGTCGTGACCTTTGGCCGCGCGCACCCAGCCTTTTTCCGACAGCACGATCGTCAGCGGCTCGGACACCAACAGCGCGCTTTCGGCGAGCGCCTGCGACACCGCGCGTTCGATCAGCGGCGAGCGGCGCACGTCGCCGTATTTCAGTGCGTCGGCTTTCAGTTCATCCTTGATCAGCGTCTTCAGGCGCACCTTCGAATTCAGCAGCACGTTGATGCGCGCGCGTTCTTCTTCGAGCTCGTCGCGCTCGCCGTTGATCTTCATTTCCTCGAGGCGCGCGAGCTGGCGCAAACGCGTTTCGAGAATGTAGTCGGTCTGCTCCTCGCTGAGCTTGAACCGCGCCATGAGCACCGGCTTCGGCTCTTCTTCGGTGCGCACGATGCGAATGACTTCATCGAGGTTAAGGAACGCGATGCGCAAGCCTTCGAGCAAATGCAGGCGACGCTCGACCTTGGCCAGGCGATGTTGCAAACGCCGCGTCACCGTATCGGTGCGGAAGCGCAGCCACTCGCTCAGGATCACCTTGAGATTCTTGATTTGTGGCCGACCGACCAGCCCGATCATGTTGAGGTTGATACGGAAACTTTTTTCCAGATCGGTGGTGGCGAAAAGATGCTGCATCATCTCGTCGACATCGATGCGATTCGAGCGTGGCACCAATACCAAGCGGATCGCGTTGAGATGATCCGATTCGTCGCGCAGGTCTTCGAGCATCGGCAGTTTTTTCGCGCGCATCTGCGCGGCTATCTGCTCGAGAATTTTCGATGGCGATACCTGATGCGGCAACGCCGTGATGACGACATTGCCATCCTCCTTCACGTACATGCCGCGCGCACGCACGCTGCCGCTGCCGGTTTCATACATCGTCAGCAGTTCGCTGCGCGGCGAGATGATTTCCGCGGCGGTCGGATAATCTGGCGCCTGGATGTGCTCGCACAGATCGCGCACTGTTGCTTCAGGATCGTCGAGCAGGCGGATGCACGCACTCGCGACTTCGCGCAGATTGTGCGGCGGAATATCGGTCGCCATGCCAACCGCAATGCCCATCGAGCCATTCAGCAAAACATGCGGCACGCGCGCCGGCAGCCATGATGGTTCGTTGAGCGTGCCGTCGAAATTCGGTGTCCATTCGACCGTGCCCTGGCCGAGTTCCTGCAACAGCAATTCGGCGATCGGCGTGAGCTTGGATTCGGTATAACGCATTGCCGCGAACGATTTCGGGTCGTCTGGCGAGCCGAAGTTGCCCTGGCCGTTGACCAGCGGATAACGATACGAAAACGGCTGCGCCATGAGCACCATCGCTTCGTAACACGCGCTATCGCCGTGCGGATGGAATTTGCCAATCACGTCACCGATCGTGCGCGCGGATTTTTTCGGTTTGGCGGTGGATTCCAGGCCGAGCTCGCTCATCGCATAAATGATGCGCCGCTGCACTGGCTTGAGCCCGTCGCCGATGAATGGCAGGGCGCGGTCGAGCACCACGTACATGGAGTAATCGAGGTACGCGCGCTCGGCGTAATCCTTGAGCGGAATTTGTTCGAAGTTCGACGGGATGTTCATGGGATTCGCGATAAGTTGACTCAGGGGCCAGCGCGCCGAAGCGCGGCCAGCCAATCGCGAATTGTGCCGGATTTAGGCGGCGGGGTTAAGGTTTGTTTGCGCGCGCTGCCGGTTTGACAGCGCGCTGCATATGTGTCGGCAAGTTCATTGCAGGGTCTGCGCGAAAAATCGTGTCGATAGTCAGATATAGCGCAGCGATCGCATTAAGCAGCGACCGTGATCGATGCGAATCCGAATCATCGCAACTTTGTCGACTCAAGCATGGCCAATACCGGCAGCGCCAGTGATCCATCACGCACGAACGCCACACCGCGACAGCCGCGCAGACATTCGCGATGGGCGATGTGGATCAAGTGTTCACGTTCGGCATGTATGCGCGATGCGTTGTTCGTATCCAGCCGGTCAGCCACGGCGCGATGGCTTGGAGTGCGTTCGTTCTGGCAATCCACACCGATTCTGGCGCTGTCATATATGGTGACCGAATTCAGCGCGGTGCGGGTGGTGTCTTGTGCGACAAAGCTTTTGGCGGCAGCGAGAGTCAGGATCGCGAGGCTGAGGCGCACCATCTTCATGGCAAATCTCCGTTGGGTTTGGTGCATCGGCGCGGTATTGCGTTGGTGCGGAGAGATTCGCGCATCGCCCGAGGCCATGCTTGATGCGATGGCAGGGACGTCCATGGGTTAGCGCCAGGAAAACCTTGGGGAACGCTTATGGCGGTCTTGGAAAAGTCACAACACTTTGATCCGATGAATAATTTTCATTCGCTAGTCGATTTTGCCGAAATGGAGCGGCCATGACCGGAGGTGGCGTATCAACCGATTCGATCCTGTTCGATGCGGTCGAAATCGACATCGCCGGATGGCGCTTGTTTGTTGATGGCGTCGAAACTCCGCTCGAACCCAAGGCGTTCGCCGTGCTCAGGCTACTGGCCAGTCATCCGGGGCGCGCATCCGGACGCGATGAATTTCTCGATGCGGTGTGGGGCATCGCCACATCACGCCGGGGGTGTGCTTAATCGCGTCATTACCCTGATCCGCCAGGGCGCTGGGCGAAAGCGCCAGCGCACATCAGTATCTGCACACGCTGCATGGCGTGGGTTATCGCTTCGACGCGACAATCAAGTCATCCGTTGTTGCAGATGATGTACCGCCGCCATCGGTGCCGGCCAGCATCGTTTCAGCGGTGGCAAATAGCGCCGCAATTCCAGCCGCAGATGTTGGCACAACGGACTTCCTTGCCAAGGACGTTTCCTTGTCAACGCGCGCCCGAACGACTCGCACGCTTGGCCTTTTTGCTGCGGTGCTGGCGATCGCCGCAACGATCGCCTATTTCATCCAGCAGCGCTCGGTGCCGGTGACGACGACTGCCCCACCGGTTCTGGCATTACTGCCGCTGCATCCGGTCGGCAATACGCCGGGCGACACAGTGCTTGCCGAAGGGCTCAGCGAGGAATTGATTACTCGGCTTGCGCACATCGAAGGGCTGCACCTGATCTCGCGAACCTCGGCTGAGCGCGCGCAGGAAGACAAGTTCGATCTCAATCAATTGAGCGAACGGCTGAACGTTGTACGCGCGCACGGTTTGCTGGCGCGGGCGCTGGTGCAGGATCTGCGCGAAACCTCGGTGACCGAAGCAGATCGTACCGAGGCAGCAAGCGAGGCGGCGCATGCGTTGCAACTCGACCCCGATCAGATCGATGCGCATGTGGCACTTGCTTCATTGGCCTGGCGTGCCAGCGATTGGCCGCGCTGCATGGAAGAATATCGGCGCATCCTCAATCTCGATCCGACCGATTCGATCTTGCGTGCGATCTATGCCGCGCGACTCGCGAATCTTGGTTACGGTGAGCAAGCGTTGCATCAGGTCGAAATCGGCTTGATCTCCGATCCGCTGAATTTTAAATCGAACTATCTGCGCGGATTTTTGCTCGACATGCTCGGTCGGCATGACGAGGCCAAACATTGGCTCGATGCGACCGCCGCGCTGAGCGCCGACATCACACCGTTGCTGCTTCCAGCGCGCATGTTCAATGCGGTCTGGCGCCATGACTGGGTCGCTGCGCGCGAGTTTGCATTGAGCATGCCGGCAAGCAATCCTTATCGAGATGCCAATATCGCCGTGATCAATGCCTTGATCGATCCCGCACGCTGGCCGCAGGCGCAGGCAATGATCGAGAGTTCCGAACGCACCACCGGGCGCGACAACTTTGCGCGCCTGCTGCAACCGAATGCCGATAGTGCAACGCAGATCGGTCTGCTCGAAAGAATATTGGCGCGGCGCAGCCCGCCGTTCGGACTTCTCCTGTGGATACCCGAACTCGCAGCTGTGCGACAGCACGCGGCTTTCCAGGATTTTCTGCGCCGCAATCAAATCATCGAATACTGGCGCAGTTACGGCTGGCCACCGCAGTGCAAGCCCGATGGCGATGTTGCGCGCTGCACATGATCGTGCGTGTGCGACTAATTCCTCGGCGCGTTTGTGGAATTGCTGTGCACGCGGCAGTTGATTAGTCGCGATCAAGAAGACCACGCGCACGCCGTCGAGCAAATGTGCTCGAAACGGCTTGGACAATGCCGTCGCAACTCTGTTTTGTTTGTCGTTATGGTCAGTGTCGGCTCGCCCGACGATTTGAGATTTACGCAATGAGCAACTCAGTTCGCCGCTTCAAAACCGCCACCGAATATCTTGTCGGCAATAAACACTTGGCGCGTGCTTTCCACGGCACCCTGTGAGCCGTTGTATTGCCCGGATGCGACTTGTCCGTGTGCGCGCAGATAATAAGTTTTGACCTTGCCCCCGAATTCCGTACCCCATAACCGAGGTCATGAGCCGGCTTGTTGGGTCTGATCGATCAGCCAGTGTTGCTCGAACTGCATCGGGCTG
>JAYVLO010000059.1:0-39438 GCA_043759455.1 Pseudolysobacter sp. | reverse complement strand
AAGAGCGTGTGTGCTTGGACAACCCCTCCCGGCACAGTCAAGGGTATTTAGGGTTGGGGCTGAAGAGCTTCGCCGTCCTGCGGTCCATTGGAATCGTAGAAACACTTGCTATCGAACTCAAGTCCGTGGTCCAGCATGCATATAAGTGCACGCGACAGAAGCGTTCAGATGTAGGAAAATCAGATTCCCTAGCGCTCAAATCTGCGTATGCCAACTATAACTGTCGCCTACTTTGAACTCACCGGTTTTTCTTCAGGCAAACATGTTGGCACGAAGCTTGGTGAAGAACTTTACGATGGCTTCAAAGAAGCTTTGATACCTACGTTCGAATCATATCCAACATTTTGCATAAAGAAATTTTCTGGGTTCTCTAACCAGCGCTGGCGCGTGGAATCGGTGGAGAAAGTTTCAGCTATGGGGTTTTCGCCAGTCCATTGTGAGGTATATCTATCGAAGGCGAGAGAGCGGGTTCCGGAAGAATACTTGTCTCAGAGTCTCAAAAAGGCAAAGCGACTAGCGAACAATGTGCTTTTTCATGGAACTTTGGTCGAAATCGATTTTGGTTTTGTCTCCTCGGCAATCTCTCCCGGCGGGAATATTGATTTCTGTGAAGGCTACTTTGACACGTTGCAGCGGAATGAAATGCACAAACGGAGATTAGCCATCGTGACTAAGGCTAGTCGATGGACGGCTCAAGTAGTTCCCGTGTCTACCGTTTCAAGAGATGCGCTCGACAAAACAAGTTTTTTGCTTACTTCAGATCTAACCCCACTTGTATCTTACGGCGGCGGTCTGCCAAGTTGGGCTGTATGCGATATGCTTCAGACCGTTTCGACGGGTCGCATATTGCCCCCGCTGTCAACATACCCCGTAGGTAGCAATACGCGCACGGGACGTCGAGCTAGCTATCCCTATCGGCTCAACAAAGGAGATACGCGCTCGTTGAAGTCTGCGATGGCGCATGCCTCGGGAATTTCAGATTATGATGCTCTCCACCGCGTGGCCGCGGATTTCGATGCCATGGAAATCGAACTCAAGGCGCTGAGGAACTCTCTGGAAAATGCCGAAGTGTTCAAAGCGGTTTCACTAGAGATGCAAGCCAGTGCCGAGGACAGAATTGCACTGGAGGCATTGGTAGCTGAACGGATAGGCAATCGTTCGACTGCTTGAGGTCAGGGTGAGTTGACAAGGCCCCGAGGTGGGCGGATACTGTTGACTGGCGAGGAACTCCCGGAGCAGCACTGGGCCATCGCGACGGTGTCTTAAAAAGCACTTAGCTGCACCACCAGTACAAGTAGAAAAACCGCCTTCGTAGGCGGTTTTTTTATGTCCCAGTGTTTATACGTGGCGTGGCTCCGCTAGATGTCATCCTCATCGCACAACCTAGCCCACATTACTTAGAAATCTCTTGAAGATGTCCGCTCATCGCAAAAGTGCTTCCATTTCCTCTAAGTTCAGCCACTCGCTCCACTTCAGCCCCGGAAACAGGGTCGCCAGTTCCTCCGAGGTCCACGTCCGCATATAAGTAGACCGGTGTACGTCTTGGTCGCCGTGCTCATGCCCCACAAAAGCGCGCCGACGCTCCTCCGGTACCGCAGCCCCCTGCAGCATCTGAATGACGTTTTTCCGCAGACTATGAAAAGCCAAGATGCCGTTCTTGCGGCGCGGCTTGAGGCCTAACTGGGTCTGGACGTAGTAGACGAAACCTTTCGATATAGCGTTGCCCGTGCCGGCCCCGCTGTCGATGCGCATCTTCGGAAACAACCGTTGTTCGCCTTCGCTGCGCAGCCGTTCCACCCGCTCCCACAGCCCCAGCCGAAGCAAATCCGGATGCAGCGGCACCAGCCGCCGGGAGTCCTCGGTTTTGATCGTCTGCCCGTCGTTGGCGACGTGGAAGCGCACGCACGGGATACCCTCGACCAGGTCGAAATCCGACAGGAATAATTGTGCGACCTCCCCCACTCGGGCACCGGTGTACAGCCCCATGAGGGCACCCCAGCGCACATGTTCGGTCGTCGTGCGCTTCAGGTTGGCCGGGTCGAACACCCGCTTGAGGTCGGCCAATTCAAACGGTTCCCACTCAAAGCCTTCGTCGCGGCGCGCCGCTTTCTCTTTCTTGCTGACCACCACCACGCCCTTGACCGGGTTCACACCTTCGATTTCGCCGCGAACCAACAGCATGCGGAACACTTGGGCGACCTGGGACACGACGTTGCCCACCGTCCGCTTGGACCTGCCACCCACAATCAGACCGTGCGCCCACTTCGCAGCCATCACCCGAGTGATGTTCACTACCGGGGTTTTGGCACCGATGGCTTTAGTGAAGCTCTCGCAAGCTCGTTGCCGTTGCGCCCACGTATTGGGCTTGAGCCCTTTGGATTCCGCTTCCGCATACAGCACCAATGCCTGCTCCCAAGTCAGGCCAGTACCTTTTTTCTCGGGAAGGGTTAGGCGAGGCGGTAGCGGTTGAGCGAACACGACGCCCATCGCTTGGATGGCGCGAAGGTGGTCGGCTTCCGTGCCATCGGTTCGAATGCGGGTCGGCTGGCGCGTATGCGCATCCAGTTCGAGTTCGTAGGTCCGCGTATGTCCTCGGTCCACGGAGGACAGGATGTCAGCCAGCGACGGCGGTTTCGGCATGGCGGCATCCCTGTGCGCTGCGAAGAGTCCAGCGTAGCGCACGAATAACCCGTATGCATAGGCCTGCGCCGTTTTCGGCTCGCGCGTGTGCAGGCTGCGCTTGACCACGCGCAGGCCGAAATGCGCAAACAGTGCGGGCGGCACCTTCAGGCGAAAGTGGAAAACACCCGTAGCAGAACGGACCAGATAATGAGGCAGGCGCATCGGCAAGTGTCCAAGCCGGTGTCCAAGCGCGCCAAGGCAGAAACGAAAAAAGCCCTGTAAAAACAGGGCTTTTTCGGTATGGCTGGGGGACTAGGATTCGAACCTAGATTGACGGTGTCAGAGACCGTAGTCCTACCATTGGACGATCCCCCAAAAACAGAGGTCGAACGGGTATTAGCGCTTCGAGAACTGGGTGGCGCGACGTGCTTTGTGCAGGCCGACCTTCTTGCGCTCGACTTCGCGTGCATCGCGAGTCATGAACCCGGCTTTGCGCAGCGGAGATTTCAGCGTTTCATCATATTCGACCAGCGCGCGCGACAGGCCGAGACGGATCGCACCGGCTTGGCCGGAGTTGCCGCCGCCTTCCACCGTGGCGAGGATGTCGAACTTTTCGCCGAGCTTGGTGAGCACGAGCGGCTGACGCACAATCATGCGTGCCGTTTCGCGACCGAAAAACTGATCCAGCGGCAAGCCGTTGACGATGATCGCGCCATTGCCCGGACGCAGAAACACGCGTGCGGCAGCGGATTTGCGACGGCCGGTGCCGTAGTTATTCTGTGTGATAGCCATCTTGATTCCTGCCGATTAAGCGATTTCCAGCGCCTGCGGCTGCTGGGCGATATGCGGATGGTCGGGGCCTTTATAGACCTTGAGCTTGCGGTACATTGCACGGCCCAGCGGGTTTTTTGGCAGCATGCCCTTGACCGCGATTTCGATCACGCGCTCAGGATGCTTGACCAGCAAATCCTTCAGTGCGATCGCCTTGATGTTGCCGATATAGCCGGTGACATGATGATAGATCTTGTCGTCCATCTTCTTGCCAGTGACGGCAATCTTTTCCGCGTTGACGACGACGAGGTAATCGCCGGTGTCGACGTGCGGGGTGTAGACCGGCTTGTGCTTGCCGCGCAAACGGCGCGCAAGCTCCGTGGCAAGACGGCCTAGCGTCTTGTCGGTGGCGTCGACGATGTACCAGTCGCGCTGCACGGATTCCGGCTTGGCGCTGATCGTGCTGCTTTTCATGGTGGAACCTTATGGCCGTGGGGCGTGGATCAAAGAGCGCGACAGGATAATGCAAGCCGCGAGGCCATGCAAGTGCAGACCCGCGATCCGGCGCTAAACGTGTGGGCCGATAATGATAGCATGAGTCATGGCTCTTGCCTCTACCCCTGAACCAAAAATTGCCACCGATGTACGCCGGCACATTCTGCAGCTGGCCGATCAGTGCGTGATGTGCGGCCTATGCATCCCGCAGTGTCCCACGTATCGGATCGGGCGGCAGGAAAACGAATCGCCGCGCGGACGCATCGCGCTGGTGCGAGGCTTGGCATCGGGCGAGCTGCAGCCGACGCCGACCTTGCTCGGTCATCTCGATCATTGCCTAGGCTGCATGAGTTGCGAAAACGCGTGTCCGTCGGAGGTGGATTACGCCGGACTGCTGATTTCGACGCGCGAATTGCAGCGCGAAATCCAGCCGCTGCGCCTGGCTAGACGATTGTTGCTGGGCGTGCTCGCACGACGTGGTCGGTTGAATTTTGCGCTGCGCCTCGGACGCATTCCGGGCGTACTCGCCGTGTTGCGCAGTCGCATCGGCCGGGCATTTTTCAAACGCGTAGGAATGCCCGCACTCGCGCAGACGTTGCCGCCGTTGCCTGCGCCACGCGTCTGGGCCGAGATTGTATCGCCGGCATTTCAATCGCGCGGGCGCATCGGCCTGTTCCTCGGTTGTGTCGCCTCGGCCTTCGACCAGGACACGCATACGGCAAGCATCACGCTGCTGACGGCGCTGGGTTATGAAGTGGTCATGCCGCGCGCGCAGGCTTGCTGCGGCGCACTGGCGCGGCATGCGGGTTTGCCGAGCGATGACTCGACGACCCGGCACGCTTTTCTCGATAGCAACGTCGACACCGTGCTGGTTTCGGCCTCGGGGTGTTTCGGCAGTTTGCGCGATTCG
Source organism: Pseudolysobacter sp. (assembly GCA_043759455.1). Classification (GTDB taxonomy): domain Bacteria; phylum Pseudomonadota; class Gammaproteobacteria; order Xanthomonadales; family Rhodanobacteraceae; genus Pseudolysobacter. Next base: position 34,640 of record JAYVLO010000059.1, on the reverse strand, counting down.
GTGTTCGCCGATAGCAAGGTGCATGTGCGCGAAATCCACGAATTTATCGCGAGCGATACCAACCTCGATCGCCTGCAATTCAAATCGCTGCCACAAATTGCCGCGCTGCATACGCCATGCACGCAGGCGAACGTGGCCAAAGGGCAGAGCGCGATCGCCGCCCTGCTCGCACGCATTCCCGAATTGCGCGTGATGCCGTTGCCGAGCGAACCACGCTGCTGCGGCGGCGCCGGCAGCTATTTTCTCGAACAGCCGCAGATCGCCGGGCCGCTGCGCAGCGAAAAACTGCAACAGACACTGGCGCTCACGCCGGATGTCTTGCTCACGAGCAATATCGGCTGCCGCATTTTTCTTGGCAACGGTTTGCGCCAACAGGGTGAAGTGCTGCCGGTGCGACATCCGCTAAGCTTGCTGGCGCAACAACTCCTGTTGGAAAAACAGCGGACGACTTGATTGCGCATCGCCGCACTCCCACATCAATGGCTGATCACACACTTGCGAACCGACCATGCTGACACGTCATCTCTCCCGCCTTGATCGTCTTATCGTCGAAACCGAACGCGCACTTGCGACGTCGCTTGGCGCCAAGCCGGAAGCGACGCGAATATCGCCCGCAACCGCTTTGCCGCAGACCGAACTGAGCGCGACAGAACAACAGCACGCGGCCGGTTTGATGCGTGTCAATCACACCGGCGAGGTCTGCGCGCAAGCGCTGTATTTCGGCCAGGCTGCGACTGCGCGAGATGCACATATCCGCACGCACCTGCTCGCTGCCGCGGCAGAAGAAACCGACCACCTGGCGTGGTGCGGCGAACGCCTGGATGAACTCGCGAGCCGCCCGAGCCTGCTCAATCCGCTGTGGTACGCCGGCAGTTTTGCGCTCGGTGCTTTTGCCGGATTGATCGGCGATCGAGTGAGTTTGGGGTTTGTTGTGGAAACCGAACGTCAGGTCGAGGCGCATCTCGGCGAGCATCTGAAAGTATTACCGGCGCAGGACACGCGCAGCCGCGCGATCGTGGCACAGATGCAAAGCGAGGAAGCGGCGCACGGACTGGCCGCAAAGAACGCCGGTGCGCGCGAACTGCCGCCGCCGATACCGAGCCTGATGCGCATGGCGTCGGCGCTGATGAAAGCCGTGGCGTATCGCATCTGAAATTTTTCGTCATTCCAGCGCTGGCGGGAATGACGAGCAAAACTCAGGTCAGATTGCGACCGTGAAACAGTTCTTCGATTTCACGCTTGAGCTGGGTTTCGATGCGCTGGCGTTCCTTGAATGACAGGTCGCTGGCGTTGGCCTCGAACAGATACGTGTCGAGGTCGAAGTCCTTGATGTGCATCTTGGTGTGGAAGATATTTTCCTGATACACGTTGACGTCGAACATTTCGTATTTGGTACGAATGTGCTTCGCCAGATATTCCTGGATCGAGTTGATGCGGTGATCGATGAAGTGCTTCTTGCCCTTCACATCACGCGTGAATCCACGCACGCGATAATCTGCGATCACGATATCCGACTCGAAACTGTCGATCAGGTAATTCAGCGCCTTAAGCGGTGAAATCACGCCGCAGGTGGCCACGTCGATATCCGCCCGAAACGTCGAGATGCCGTTGAACGGATGGCTTTCGGGATACGTGTGCACGGTGATGTGGCTTTTATCCAGATGCGCCACCACGCTCGAATCACCGTTGGACTCGTGATGCTCGCGCATCGCGTCACTGATCGCATCGCGGCCGGCATCGCGTTTGTCGATCACCGGTTCCTCGGAGATCAGGATCGTCACGCTCGCGCCCTGCGGATCGTAATCCTGGCGCGCGACATTGAGGATATTCGCACCGATAATGTCCGCCACATCCGTGAGGATCTGGGTCAGGCGTTCGGCGTTGTAGGCCTCGTCGATATAGTCGATGTAACGATCGCGCTGCTCGGAGGTCACCGCGTAGCACAGATCGTAGATATTGAAGCTCAGCGCCTTGGTCAGGTTGTTGAAACCCTGCAGACGCAAACGGGGAAGTGGTTTGACCACCGCAGATACCTCACTTTGATCGGTGGAGACGGGAGCGGATTATGGGGCAAGTCATGTGACGTGAAAACTACAATCTTTCGCCCCGGCCAAACAAGGTTGTTTCACAGCCATGGCGCAAAGCATTTTTTGTTGGTTAGAATGCGGCTCCGCCAGTGGGGGCGGCGCAGCGCAGTGAACGGTTTCTCGCGCACGCGGAATCCGCACATCATCCAACCAGGACGATCTATGGCAGACATGCGGTATACGCTGCACCAGAACATGAATCGCGTTCAGGCACCCGCTTTCCTGACCGCCGAAAACAGTGACATGGAGCGTTTCCTGTCGTTCTGCCATCGCCGTCGTTACCCGAACAAGACCCTGATCATTCGCCCGGGCGATTCGGCGCATATTCTGTATTACGTCATCGATGGCTCGTTGACCGTCTCCTCGGAAGACGATCAGGGCCGCGAGTTGATTCTGGCGTATCTGAATCGCGGCGAGTTCATCGGCGAGATGGGCCTGTTCGTCGAAGTGCCGCGCCGCGAAGTAATGGTGCGCACACGCAATGCCTGCGATCTTGCGGAAATCAGCTACGAACGCCTGTTCCAGCTGTTCGAAGGCCCGCTGCGCGAGGAGTGTCCGAAAATCCTGTTCGCGATCGGCGCGCAACTGACCAATCGCGTGTTGCAGACCAGTCGCAAGGTCAGCCGCCTCGCGTTCATGGACGTCACCAACCGTGTTGCGAAAACCCTGCTAGACCTGTGCGAAGAACCCGACGCGATGACCCACCCATCCGGCACGCAGCTGCGTATTTCGCGACAGGAAATTAGTCGTATCGTCGGCTGCTCGCGCGAGATGGTCGGGCGGGTGCTCAAGCAGCTCGAAGAGCAGGGCATGATCACCGCGAAAGGCAAAACCATCGTGCTGCTTGGTACCCGTTGAGCAGATCGCGACAGGGAAATTTAATGTGCCGCGATTTTACTCGCGGCGTCAGTTCCAGCGCAAAACCTGCACGCTGTCGCCGAGCTCGGCACGAATGCGATCGTGCTTGTACGGTTTCGGATTGATCAGAAACCGCTGCTCGGCGCCACGCAATAACGGCAGGTCGGCATCGCTGTCGGTGTAGGCGACCTGCCACGGCGCATGGACGCCGATCTCGCCCAGCATCGTCACCTTGTTCTCGGCGTAGCAATGCCGGTCGCCAACCCAGCCCCCAGCGAACGGACGCAGACTGGAACCGACGACTTCCTTCGCAGGAATCGAATACACCCGACACAAGGCCGCGACCAGTTCGGTGATCGCACCGGTGACGATCACCACGCGATCGCCCTGCGCAAGATGCGCTCGCAGGCACGCGATGCCATCCGCATTCGCGCACCAGCGGCCGCCCGCCTGCAGACATCGCTGCGCATAATCTTCGTACGCTTGCAGCAGTTGCTGCTCCGCCATGCCGACCGTCGCCAACCACAGAAAACCTCGCGCGCCGCGCCAGCGTGTGGCGCGAATCAAAACCAGCGGCAACAGGATCGGCGTCAGCAGCAACATGATCGATATCCGCCACCAACGGCGACCGATGCGCTGGCGCAGGAAATTGCCAACTGAATCGAAACGCAGCAAGGTTTCGTCAAAATCGAACAGCACGACGCGCGTCATGCGGCGAAGAACAGATCCTGCAATGCCGCACCCGGATCCGATGCACGCATGAATGCCTCGCCGACCAGAAACGCCTGCACATCGGCGGTACGCATGCGTGTCACATCGGCGGCGTTGTGAATGCCGCTTTCGGTGACAAGAATGCGATCAGCCGGAACCTGATGCCGCAGATACAACGTGGTGTTAAGCGAAGTCTCGAACGTGCGCAGACTGCGATTGTTGATGCCGATCAAGGTGGCGCCGGTTTTTAGCGCGCGCTCGAGCTCGATCGCATCGTGCGCTTCCACCAATACGTCCATGCCGAGTTCGTGGGCGAGCAAGCTGAGTTCGCGCAGCACGACATCATCGAGCGCGGCGACGATCAACAGGATGCAATCCGCACCGAGCGAGCGCGCTTCGTAAACCTGATACGCATCGATCGTGAAATCCTTGCGCAGCACCGGCAGCGCGCACGCCGCACGCGCCTGTTGCAAGTAAGCATCGGCGCCCTGAAAAAAATCGATATCGGTCAGCACCGACAAACATGCCGCGCCACCGAGTTCGAAACTGCGTGCGATCGCCGCAGGATCGAAATCTGCGCGGATCACGCCCTTGCTCGGGCTGGCCTTTTTTACTTCGGCGATCACGGCTGCGTCGCCGCGCGCGATACGCGCCTGCATCGCACGCACGAAGCCGCGCGGCTTTGAAGCATCTGCTGTTCGTTTCGACAATTCGCTGAGCGGCACGTTTGCCGCGCGCGCCTGGATCTCCTCGGCCTTGCGCGCAAGGATGCGTTGCAGAATATCGCTCACGCTGACGTGCTCGTCGCGACCGACGTCGCGAGCCGCTGCGTCGCCGCGCAAAATTGATCGAGCTTGGCGCGCGCCGCACCGCTCTCGATCACCTCACGCGCCCGCGCAATGCCGGTGGTGATCGAATCGGTCACATCGGCCACGTACAACGCCGCGCCGGCATTCAAGATCACGATGTCGCGCGCGGCGCCAGGAATATTGTCCAGCACTTCGAGCACTCGCATTTTCGATTCGTGCGCATCGTTCACACGTAGCCCCCGACTCGACGCCATCGCCAGGCCGAATTCTTCGGGATGGATTTCGTATTCATGCACCACGCCGTCTTTCAGTTCGCCGATCAAGGTCGCCGCGCCGAGCGAAATTTCGTCCATGCCATCCTTGCCCCACACCACCAGCGCATGACCCGCGCCGAGGCGTTCCAGCACACGCACCTGGATGCCAACGAGATCGGAGTGAAACACGCCCATCAGGATATTCTGCGCACCGGCGGGATTGGTCAGCGGCCCGAGGATATTGAAAATCGTGCGCACACCCATCTCGCGCCGCACCGCGGATACCGCCTTCATCGCCGGATGATGATTCGGCGCAAACATGAAGCCTATGCCGGTCTCGGCCAGGCATTCGCCGACCTGCGCCGGGGTGAGATGAATCTGCGCGCCGAACGCTTCGAGCACATCGGCGCTGCCGGATTTCGACGACACGCTGCGATTGCCGTGCTTCGCCACGCGCGCACCGGCTGCGGCCGCGACAAACATCGCCGCAGTGGAAATATTGAAACTGCCGGCGCTGTCGCCGCCGGTGCCGACGATGTCGACGAAATGGGTTTGATCGGCCACGTCAACGCGATGCGCCAGTTCCCGCATCACGCTCGCTGCGGCAGCGATTTCGCCGACAGTTTCCTTCTTCACGCGCAAGCCGGTCAGGATCGCCGCGATCATCACCGGCGACACGTTGCCGTGCATGATCTGGCGCATAACATCGATCATCTCGTCGTGAAAAATTTCGCGATGATCGATTACGCGTTGCAAGGCTTCCTGCGGGGTCATCGGCATGTCTTTATCAACTGTCGAGAAAATTTTTCAGCATGGCGTGACCATGCTGCGTGAGGATCGATTCGGGATGAAACTGCACGCCTTCGATATTCTGCGTGCGATGACGCAGACCCATGATTTCATCGAGCGTGCCGTCGTCATTCTGCGTCCACGCAGTGACTTCTAGCGCATCCGGCAAACTCGAGCTTTCCACCACCAGCGAGTGATAGCGCGTTGCCTCGAACGGCGTCGGCAATCCGGCGAACACGCCGCGGCCGGTGTGATGAATCATCGAAGTCTTGCCATGCATGATGGTCTTGGCGCGGATCACCTTGCCGCCAAACGCCTGACCGATACTTTGATGCCCCAGGCACACGCCGAGCAACGGCACCTTGCCACCTAATTTTTCAATCAACGCCAGCGAAATACCCGCCTCGTTCGGCGTGCACGGCCCCGGCGAAATCACCACGAATTTTGGCGCAAGCGCATCAATCTGCTCCAGCGAAAGCTCATCGTTACGCACCACGCGCACCTCTTCACCAAGCTCGCCGAAATACTGCACGAGGTTGTAGGTGAAGCTGTCGTAGTTATCGATCATCAGTAACATTGGATGGATTTTTACCTATCGAGGCATATCGACAAATCAGTCATTTTTGATTGCTGCAGCACAATCGTTGCGCGACAGCCAGCATGCAACTATAGCTCGCTGCTCCTACTTTATAAATGCGTGGAACGCATCAGGCAAAGGCAGGCGCGTTGCGACCCGCGCAAATCTCCCGCATGCGCTGCGCGCAGAGGCCCATCGAATTTAGCGAATACGATCGATGAGACTTTTTGCGCCCGGGCAGCGCTTGTTATCTCGCAGATCCATTCATTCCGCGAGCGATACGCGCGCGGTGTTGTATCGCATCGGTGGTCGGCAAGGCACCGGCCATGTCGAGGCACTGAACTTTGTCTGGCGTCATTCGCGCGACGAGTGAGTGATCGCATGTCGTCGATCAAATATCGCTGAAAAAACCACGCATGCCGCTTGGCTCGCAACAGCAGGCGGCATTCGTGCGGCACGTCACAAATGCTGCAATGCATTCAAACAACCGTTTGACTTTTGCGCGGACCTGGCTCAGTGTCCGCGCGGTCGCCGACGATGCCTGGGAGGGAGAGAATCGGCGCCACGGTCGGGAACCCATGCGCACAAATATAAAAAGCGTCATTCTGCACGCGCACGCGTTCCCATAGTCGCCCCGGCAGGATCGGCGGTGGCATGGATGCTGCTCCGCCCGACACCGGTCGAGGTGCCTGATTGCGGCTCGCGCTTGCGGGTCGCGGGAGATATCCATGCTTCGATCGCTTGCAAGTCTAATCTTGCTTCTCGCCTGTGGCAGCGCCATCGCCACCACCACCGGTGTTGCCTTTGTCCATGGCACCGGGCAACAAACCGATGCCTACAACGATTACTGGCAACCTGCCATCGTCAACTCCGTGCGCCAGGGATTGTCGAACCCGGCGAACTACGTCGTCATCAATTGCGACTTCTCGCAATACATGTGGACCAGCGCCGCGGCGGGCTGTCTGGCGACGCAACTCAGCAGTTTCATCAGCAGCAAACATATCGACGATCTGGTCGTGATCACGCATTCCAATGGCGGTAACGTGATGCGCTGGATCCTCTCGAATCCGACCTACGACAGCCGATATCCCGCGATCATCAAATCGGTGCGCTGGGTCAACGCCATCGCGCCGTCGAGCGCCGGCACGCCACTGGCGAACGCGGTGATGGCCGGCAACATTTTCGAAGCGGCGGTCGGCTGGCTGCTCGGTTATCAGAGCGATGCGGTGCGTCAGCAGCAGACCAGCTGGATGGCGGTGTACAACGCCAACAACTTGCTCGGCACCGCGGGTCGTCCGGCGTTGCCCAAGGGTTTCTGGGATGTCGTCGGTACCGATGTCACGTTCGCGCCGTGGAACAGCGATGCCTATTGCGGCGGCTATACGCTCAACGTCGGCCTCGAAGTCACCAAGGCGTGGTTGTCCAGTTGCGCCGATGGGTTCATCGAGTGCAGCAGCGCCACTGCGGCCGGTTCGTTGTGGTTCTACGATCACAACAGCCTCGGCGGAAAAACCCTGTCGCACAACCAGAGCCGGCGCGCGTGTTTCGGCCTGGATACCGTGCTGCGCAACGACCTTTGAGCGGAGATAAAAATGAACAAGTATCTTTGTATACTAATACTCTGCGCCGGTTCGGTTTCCTTCAGCGCAATTGCGGCAAGCTCATCCATCCTGCTCGCGCCATCGGCGAACGATCAGGTGCCACAAGCGCTCGGGAAAATATCTCCTGCCGCATTGCAAGCCCACGCATCAGCCACGTCGGCGCTGGATCATAAACCCGCGCAAATTTCATGGGCGCTGGAATCTTCCAAGACTCTCGATGCCGCACCCACACCGTTCGTACAGCAAAGCCGTGAATTCTGGACCGATGTCAGCGAAACGGAACTGCGCGGCGGCATCAAACTCACCACGAGCAGCCCGGGCGCGTTGATCCGCTTGAGTCCGCAAGGCGGTAACGCTGGCGCGCTGGATCCGGCCGGTATTCTGATTCGTCGCAACGGCAGCACGCAGAGCGCGAGTGTTGCCAGCAGCACGGTCGCCGACACGCGCGCGTTGCGCAGCGCAGGCATGGAAGTGACCGACGGCAGCCTGGCGTTTCGCCTCGCGCCGAGCGGCGGCAGCGGTGAAGTGGAAATTGCCGCGCCGAATGCGCAAGGCCGTTATCTCGTGCACGTGTTCGAGCCCGACAGCACAATCGTGCTGAGCCTGAGTGCAGATCGCGATACGGTGCTCCTCGGCAACAAGGTGACATTCCACGCCGCACTGAAAGACGGCGGCAATGCGCGTGGGCTGGCACTCGCATCGGGCATCGTCACCGCGCCGGACGGGTACAGCGCCGACCTGCATTTCAGCAGGAATTCCGACGGCAGTTTCAACGCGACATTCACGCCGGATGCGGCGCACGCGATCGGCCCGCAACTGTGGGAAGCGCATGCATTTACCGCGACGAGAATGGGCAAACTGAGTCTGCTGCGCGATGCCAAGACGGCGTTTGCAGTGAGCGCACCGACGGCGCGGTTCAACAGCACAATGCAGATCAATCACGATGCGTCCGGCTTGCGTATCAGCCTCGGCATTGATGCCGTGAGCGCCAGTCGATATCAGGTCAGCGCCGTGCTTTACGGCCACGGCAGCGATGGTGTTATGCATCCTGCCGCGCTCGGCCAATCGGCGGCGTGGCTGAACGCCGGCAGCGGTAATGTCGAACTCGGTTTTGATGCGGCGGCGCTGTCCGGCGGCGGCCTGAATGCACCGTTCGAGTTGCGCGATCTGCGTCTGGTCGATCAAGCCAGCATGGCCGTGATTGAGCGGCGCGAACGCGCGCTGGCGATTGCCGACTGACGCCGTTTCGCAGCGCGTGCCGCCGAATTCGGTACGCGCTGCTTTTTTGTTTATTGGTGCACGCGCGCTACCCCGTCACCAAAAAAACGCCGTCACAAGCTCTTGCTGGCATAAGCTCACAACCAGAAATCATGCCGGGATTGCGCTGATTTAACCGAGGTTATGGTCTAGTTCAGTCCGACCATTGAGGTATCGGCCATGTCTGCATTAGCCCGCGATTTTTCGCCAACGTTGCCGCTGCAAGTATCGCGTTCGCAACCACCTTTGCGCATCGCCGTGATTGGTGGCGGCGCGGCCAGCGCGATTCAAGTCGGTGAATTATTACGCCGTCATCGTGGTGCGTTGAGCATCGATTGGTACGCCGGTTGCGCCGAACCTGGACGCGGTGTCGCCTACGGCACGGCACACGCCCATCACCTGTTGAACGTACGCGCCGCGGCGATGGGTTTGTTCGCCGACGACAGCGGCGGATTCCTGAATTATCTGCACGCGCGCGGCATGGATGTCGCCGCTAGCGACTTCGTGCCACGCCAGTATTACGGCGACTATCTGCAGCATGCGGTGCAGGAATTGATCGCCAGCGCCGCGGCGAATGCCGAGGTACGTGTGCACCACGAATCCGCACTCGCGCTCGACAGCAATGCGCACGGCGATTACACGATCACCGACAGTTTGCAGATTCGCCGCCGCACCGATGCGGTGGTGCTTGCGCTCGGTGTGCTGGCGCCACGCGTATTGCCGGGTGTCAGTGCGGCGGCGCTCGACACGGGCCGCTACATCGTCAACGCGTGGGAATTGCCGCCGCGCACATCGGCGGAAACGATCGTCGTGATCGGCACCGGCCTGACTGCGATCGATACGATCCTGACCTTGTCGCGACGCTATCCGCAGGCGCGCATCATCGCGATTTCGCGGCACGGCCATCTGCCCGGCGTGCATCCCGAAAAACCTTTGGCGCCCTACCCTAAAGCCGTTGATTTGCTCGCGGCGCTGAAAAACAAATCGAAGCTGCGCGACTGGGTACGCGAGCTGCGTACACACACACGACACGCGGCGGACTGGCGCTCGGTGATCGATGCAGTGCGCCCGATTACGCAAGTCCAATGGCAGCGCTTTGATCTGGTCGAGCGTCGGCGTTTTCTGCGTCATCTGCGCACGTACTGGGAAATCGTGCGCCATCGTGTGCCGCATGCGATTGCCGAACAACTCGCCGTTTTGCAAGCCAGCGGACAACTGACGATCCAGCCGGCGCGTGTCGTTGCGGTCGACGCCGATCGCGATCAGTTGCGTGTGGAAATCACCCCACGCGGCAGCCACCAGCGCGCAGCCGTGAATGCCGATCTCGTGTTCCAGGGCGTTGGCCTCGATACGGATGTGCGCAGCGCCGCGCATCCTTTACTGCAGCACCTGTTGCAGCATGGACATGCCAGCGCCGATCCGCTTGGCCTCGGTTTGCACACCAGCGACGATGGCCGACTGCGGCGCAGCGATGGCAACGACTGGCCGAACATCTGGCTGCTCGGTCCGCTATTGCGCGGCAGTGTCTGGGAATGCACCGCGATCCCCGAAATCCGCAGCGGCGCGATCCGGATCGCGCAAGCTGCTTTGCGTGCCGATCATGCTCTGCAGAAAGTGCATAACATAACCTGACAGCAGTACGTCTGATTACTAAAAATATTCGATAAATTACGGTTGCACTGAGTAGATTGTTACCCGAATACCCGCGCTGAGCGCGGCGAGACGTTCAATCGTGTCGGGTTGAATCTCGGAACTGTAACTCCGCGGCTCGACGCCGGCCTGATAACCAATATCGAAAATTTTCGTCAAAGAACGATCCCAAATTTTTCTTGCTGAGATGGGTAGCGCTTCGATCAGCTTGCAAAAATTATTTACCGTAACATTTGCATTTGCAGCTACATCGACCGACTCAAACGAGACGCGGAATTTTTGCAATACAGTGCCGTGATACAGAACCACAACATCATCAGCAAAACTTTCGACAATCGGCGAAAAATCTTCGACCGACTCAATCTCCAAATCCGTATTGATGTAATGGCTTGACGTCACATCAAAGCCCAGCCATCGCCTGCGCCACGGCGCGGAACAATGCGCGACCCTTGTTCATGGTTTCCTGCCACTCCTGCTCGGGTATCGAATCGGCGACCACACCACCGGCGGCTTGCACGTGCAGCTTGCCGTCCTTGACGATGGCGGTGCGGATGGCGATGGCGAGATCGGCCTCGTCCTGCCAGTTCCAGTAGCCGATCGCGCCGCCGTAAACGCCGCGCTTGACGGTTTCGAGTTCGGCAATCACCTGCATCGCGCGCACCTTGGGTGCGCCGGTCAGCGTGCCGGCCGGGAACGTGGCGCGGAATACGTCCATGAAACTCAGGCCGGATTTCAGTTTGCCGACCACCTCGGACACGATATGCATGACGTGCGAATAACGCTCGACGATCATGTTGGCGGTGAGCTTGACGCTGCCGATCTCGGCGATGCGGCCAACATCGTTGCGACCGAGATCAATCAGCATCAGATGTTCGGCGCGCTCTTTCGGATCGCTCAGCAGCTCGTGCTCCATCGCGATATCTTCTTCCTCGCTGCGTCCGCGCCGACGCGTGCCGGCAATCGGCCGCAATACCACTTGGCCGGCTTGTGCGCGCACGAGGATCTCGGGCGAGGAACCGATGATCTGCTCACCGCCGAGATCGAGAAAATACATGTACGGCGACGGATTCAGCGCCCGCAGCGCACGATACACATCAAGCGGTCTAGACCGAAATGGCACCGAAAGACGCTGGCTGATCTGCACCTGAAACACGTCGCCGGCGTAGACGTATTGCTGGGCCTTTTTCACTGCGGCGAGGTAATCGTCCTTCGGGAAACTGGAGATGAAATGCGATTCGTCGATCGCCTCAGGCGCGACAAAATCCGGATACGCCGCGCTGCTGGAGCGCAGTCGATGGACGAGGCCGTCGAGTCGGCGCAGCGCGCGCGCATAAGCACGTGGCTCGGCCGGATCGACGTTGACGATCAGATAAAGCTTACCCTTGAGGTTGTCGAACACGGCGAGCTCTTCGGCCAGCATCAGGCAGATATCCGGCATGCCGAGTTGATCCGGATTGGCGTCGGCCTTGATCTTCGGCTCGATGTAGCTGGCACATTCATAGCCGAAATAACCGACCAGGCCACCGCTGAATTTCGGCAAGCCTTCGATCTGCGGCACGTTGTACATTGCCTTGATTTTCACGAGCTCGGCGAGCGGGTCGGCGACCTCGCGATCCTCGACGGTCTCGCCCTCTTCCGTGATCGTCAGACGATGTCCGTACACCCGAAGGACACGCCGCGCCGGCAAACCGATGATCGAATAGCGCCCCCACCGCGCGCCACCCTCGACCGACTCGAACAGATAAGAATACGGCCCATCGGCCAGTTTCAGATACACCGAAAGCGGCGTATCGAGATCGGACAAAACTTCGCGCACCAGCGGAATGCGGTTGTGGCCAAGCGCGACAAATTTGTTGAATTCTTCTTGCGAGATCACGGCATTGCCATCGGTCAGCCATCGGGCTGCAGACGATAGCAATTTGCGCGGCAACACGACAGCAGGTTCGACACCAGCCGGACGCATGCCTTCACGTATGCACCTGCGTTTTTGGCGAAATCCAAGCCGGGCTTGCCGTTACTTCAGCGGCAGCGTGTCTGGAATATTCTTGGCGGCGTCGCGGGCATTTTCTGCGGGTGCAGCTACCGGCTCGATCGCACCGACATCGACATGGCCTTGGCCGAAATTGGTTTGGATATATTCGTCGAGTTCAGCTTGCTGATTCGCATAAAAACTGGATCCCGTTGCGCTATTGTCGCTACCGCCGGGGCCACCATAGCTGACCTTCATATTGCCTACCAACCCGACTCCCGATCCGGTCACGTTGCGCCGCTCGATTTCAAAATTGGCGCGCACTCGCGGCAGTGTCACGGTATCGCCGCATTTTTTGTCGAGCTCTTGCCAGATGGTATCGGCCGCCTCTTGTTGTTGCGGCGTGAGCTCGGCATTGGCAAGGCCGAGGGTCTGGATAGCCAGCGGGTTGTGCGCTTCGGCCGCGATACGCAATCACGCCGCACCGCGCACGTTGTCGGCGGTCATGCCGATGCCGTTGTAATGCATGATGCCAAGGTTGCACTGCGCAGTTTTGTCACCCCAATAACTCGCAAGCTCGGCGAGCTGTCGCGCAATTCCATAATCCTTTTTCTTGAGATAGAACTGCGCCTTCCACTCGAAATATTTACCAGGGGAAAACCGCCCCGGTATGTCGCTGCTGGTCTGACGAGCCTGACCTGCCGAGACAAACAAGCTCCATACCAATACAAGGCCGATGAGGAAATAACAGGCGCGCATGCATTTCTCCTTGTTGGCGCTCCGCTCGCGATGCGCATTCCCTTTCCCGGAAACAGCGTGCGCCAATATTCCACTCTGTTTCGTTGAGCATTAATGGAAATAAAAACATTTCAACCAGCATCGGTCAAGCGTCGTCGTGACAGACTGCGCAGCTCGATACGGAATTCAACACCGCTACCATCAGCCAGATTGCTCGCGCTGGCGCTGCCGCGGTGCAACTCCGCGACCAGACGCACCACCGACAGTCCCAATCCCAAGTGCGGCGCGTTGCCACTGCTGCGCGCGCTGCCCTGCTCGCGCACGCTGACCAGCGACTCGAACAGATGCTCCTGCATCGCCGGCGGCAACAGCGGGCCTTGGTTCGCTATCGTGATTACCGCGCCGTCATCGAGCGCGCCAAGGCTGAGGCGGATCCAGCCATCTTCGGGCGTGAACGACAGCGCGTTGTCGAAAAGTTTGTCCAGCGCCTGCGCCACCATTTCGGGTGCGCCGTGCAACATCAACGGAGCGTCTGGCAAGTTACCACTAAGTTCGCGCGTACCAGCGAGCGGGCGATACGCCTCGATACAGCCACGCAGCACCGCGGCAAGATCGAAATCCTCGCCGTCGCTCGTCGCAATCGCGCGCTCCAGCCGACTGGCCTCGCTCATCGCGCGCACAATCGCGCCAAGACGTTCCGCGCCGTCGCGCGCGCGCCCGATATAGGTGCGCACCGCGGATGTCAGCGATTGATGATCGAGGTTGTCCAGTGACGATTTCACGATCGCTAGCGGCGTGTTGAGTTCGTGCGAAAGTTTGCTCGCGAGCGTGCGCAGGTAATCGGTGTAGGCCGCGACTTCATCGAGCAACTTGCCAAAGCTGCGCGACAGATCGCCAAGTTCGTCGCGCGCATCGGACAAAGGCAAACGGCCGTCCAGACGTCCAGACGTCCGCACCGCGCGCTCGGCGGCGTCGCGCAGGCGACGAATGCGCAGACTCAACACACTCGCAAACAGGAACAACACGCCGCCGGCCACCAGCAACGCCAGCAGGCTCGCGCCCATCAATCCGAGCAAGGCGCGATTGGTGAGGATCGGCAGCGCATCGCCGGATTGTTCGAGCAGCAACGCGCCGCGAATTTCGCCCTGCACACGCAGCGGCACGGCAGCGGCGAGCACCACGCCACCCTCACGCTCGGACGGATGCCACGCTGTCGCCGCAACGCCGGATAACGCCTGCCAGATTTCCGTCGCATTCAAGCGCGGCAGGCCGAACGCGAAATCTTGCGCATCGGTCAGACCAGGCGCGAGCAAGCCGCGATAGATCAGGCGTTCAAACCAGCGTCGGCGCGAACTTTCGGTACTTGCCGCAGCCAGCTCGCCACTTTTCGCGAGCACCCAGCCGTCATTGCTGAGCAGGCGCACACGGACGTCCTGCGGCGCATACAGCGCGAGATCGTCGGCACGCGCGCGCGAATAACGCAGCAATGGATGCAACTCTGTAGCCTGCACATCGGTCTGTGCCAAGATCACATCACCTCGCCCGGGGGCATCGAAGACGCTGAGTGCGAGTCGATCCGGTGCCTGCGACAGTGGCATGCGCAACTCGATGCGGTAACCGGCGCCGTCTTCCTGCCATTCGCCGCTCAACACTTTCGGCAAAACGGAACCGTCGGTGCCATCCATAACCGCTGCCTCGAAGGTTCCAGGCGCGGCGCTGGCGAGCAGATAATTGCGCGTGCTTTCGCCGCGCGCCATGCTCAGATCGAGGTGATCGCTCAACGCTGCGCGTGTGTCGTGCGCGTCCGTGCGCGTGCGCGTTGCGTCATGCACCTCGGCGAGCACGTACAACCAGTCGCGATCGGATGCGAGCACCACACGCAATTTCTGCGCATCGTTTATTGGGCCGAGATTTTGTGCATACGGCAGCAGCAGTTTCCAGTCGTCGGCATAACCATCCACGGTGATGCGCGTGGTGAGCGGATGCACATACAGACCCTGCCCTTGCGGCAAGGCGATTTTGGATGCGACCAAGCTGCGCGCCAATGCCTGCGCCGATGCCGTCAGGGCTTGCTCCTGACCGTGACGCAGCAATTCTTCCATCTGCCGCACGAACAGCCAACCGGCTAGCGGCAGAGCCAATGTGGAGAGGGCGATCAGCAGGAGCTTATAGCGCAGCGACATGGATCAATAGACACATAAACGTATAGATGGGAAAACGAAATATGATTTTCACGCTGTGCGGCATTGCCAAGACAATGCCGCTACCGCATGACTACACGCGCCAGCGATAGCCAACGCCGTGCACAGTTTCGATCGCGTCGAACTCGGGTGCCAGGGCGATGAATTTCTTGCGGATGCGCTTGATGTGCGAAGTGATCGTAGCGTCATCGACCACCACTTGCGCCTCGCGCATGAGCTGGTCGCGATTTTTCACGTGTCCTGGAAAACGCACGAGGATATGCACCATCCAGAATTCAGTCACCGTCAGCGGAATTTCCTGGCCGTTCCAGCTCACGCGCATGCGTTCGGCTTCGAGCCGCAACGGGCCTTGTTCGACCACGGTTTCCTTGTTCATCGGTTTGCTCAGCGCATCAAGGCGGCGGAACAGCGCGCTGATGCGTGCGGACAGATGATGCAGGCTGATGTCCTTGGTCAGGTAATCGTCGGCGCCAAGACGCAGGCCGGAAATGATGTCGAGATCGGAGTCGCGCGCGGTCAGGAAAATGATCGGCAGCAGCGCCGCTTTTGCGCGCAATTCGCGGCATAGTTCGAAGCCGCCTTCGGGCTCCTCGCCGAGGCCGATGTCGATGATCACGAGCTCGGGCAGGCGCAGATTGAACGCACGGCTTGCTTCCGGGCGCGTGGCGTACCCTTGCACCTGATAACCGAACCGCGTGAGCGCCTCGACGTAGTTGGCGCGGATGCTGGGTTCGTCTTCGACGATGGCGATGGAACGGGCCATGAGTTGCTCCGCGAGTTAATCGTGTCGGCAGCTTACGTAGCGGCGCGGCGTGTACGCAATGGGTACAACACGATTGCCCGCAAGCTGCCACAACTCATCGGCAATTCGCCGCATTCGTGTCAGCGGCGCGGCCATGATCCGCGTTGTACTGGCAACACGCGACGAGTGATCGTGATGGGGAAATCGAAATGTCGAACGAAACGAACAAACCGAATAGCGAGCTGCAACGCAGCTTCGAGCCGCTGCGCACGTGTTTTGCGCTGCTCAGCCTGCTGCTCGGAATTCTGGTCTGCTTGCGCGCCTAGTCACCCACAAACCTGATAAGGAAACGACGATGGACGTTTGCCTGCCTTCCGATTTTCTGGCCCTGCGCGCAAGTGTCGATAGCGACTGGCGCGATGGTTGCGCGGGTTTTTCCAGTCCGCGAAGTTACGCCGCCGACGCCGAACATTCGTCGCCAAGCGTGCCGCCTCGCACAACATTGCGATGCGAAAAAAACGCGCCCGCAAAACCGCGGACATCAACGCAGGCGGATCCCGCCTGGCAGGTAATTTGAGAAACCTATAAAAAACAATCGTCATTCCAGCGAAGTCGGGAATGACGAGCAAAAACTTATCGGCTTGCCGCGGTCGCGATCTGCGCATGCATCGCCGCAATCACCGCGGCGTAGTCGGGCTTGCCGAAAATTGCCGAGCCGGCAACAAAGGTATCGGCACCGGCGCGCGCGATTTCGGCGATGTTGTCGACCTTGACGCCACCATCCACTTCGAGCCGAATGTCGCGGCCACTGCGGTCGATCATCTCGCGCACGCGGCGCAATTTTTCCAGCGCGGTCGGAATGAAACTTTGGCCGCCAAAACCCGGATTGACCGACATGATCAACACAAGGTCGAGTTTATCCAACACGAAATCCAGATAATCCAGCGGTGTCGCCGGATTGAAAACTAGGCCCGGTTTGCAACCGCTGTCGCGAATCAGCGAAATGGTGCGATCGACATGCTCGCTCGCCTCGGGATGAAAGCTGATCGAGGTAGCGCCAGCCGCGGCAAAATCCGGAATGATGCGATCCACCGGCTTGACCATTAGATGCACGTCGATCGGCGCGGTGATGCCGTGCTTGCGTAGTGCTTCACAGATCAGTGGACCGATCGTCAGGTTTGGCACGTAATGGTTATCCATTACATCGAAATGCACCCAGTCGGCGCCGGCCGCGAGCACGTTGCGCACGTCTTCACCGAGGCGCGCAAAATCCGCCGAAAGAATGGACGGGGCGATGATATTGGGCTGCTTGCTCATGCTGTCTCCGTGATGCGGGGCGTTGCTGTGACGAAGTTTATTTGATGCCGCGCTCGTGCTTTACCTTCTCGTACGCGGCGTTGATTTCGGTTGCGCGCATTTCCGATCGACGTTTCATTTCCGCCGGTACGTCGCCGAGCTTGTCGGGATGGTACTGGCTCATGAGTTTGCGATACGCATGCTTCAGCGTGCGCTCGTCGGCGTCGCGCGTGATGCCGAGCACAGCGTACGGATCGGGCTCGTTCGTCATCCGGTTCGGCGCGCTGCGGCCGTGATCGCCATAACTCTGCTGCGTGTTGCTGTAGCTATTACTGCGCGCGCCGCCGTAAGCGTAGCCTTTCATCGCCGAAATCGCGGCGAGTTCTTGTTCGCTGACATTTAGCTGATGGCACAAGGTGCGCAGCAGACTCAGCTTGGCTGCGGCGAGCGCGCCTTCGGCGTAGATGATATCGAGCAGCATGTCGAGCAGCAGGAATGCCAGATCGCGCCGCCCGCGACACCAGGTGCGTAGCTCGGCGATCGATTCGCGCACTTCGAAGCCGTCCTGCTTGCCGAGCGTGAAACGGCCGATCGCGTGCTGGCGCTGTGCGGCATCGAGTTGTAGCCGCCCCATCAGCGCCTCCGTGGCATTGATTTCGCTCTGCGATACAAAACCGTCGGATTTGCACAACGCGCCGGCCAGCGCAAATAGCGGCTCGATGAATGAACGTGGCGCGGCCTTGCCGAACCCGCGCAACTGCATCGTATTGGCATCAAACATGTGGCCGATAGCGATGCCAAGCACGATGCCGAACGGCTGGCCGCGAAACAGGAACAGGCCGACCAGGCCGCCGATAATCTTGCCGATGAAATTCATGCGCAGCACCGCCGTACCGAACGGATTTCGGCGGGGTCGCGTGAAATGGACAACAGCACTATCTTGCGCAAAACGATCGAGACAGAGCGCGGCATCGGGTTCAAATCGGGGAGCAGATTGGCAATTTTAGCAAGACTGCGCGCTGCGCACATGAATTCGCGCCGCAGCCGTTACAATATCGTTCTGATCAAAGTTGCGGATATCGACTGTGCCCACCACTTTACTGAACGCAGAACTGCCCGGCCTGAACCTGATTCATCGCGGCAAGGTGCGCGATGTGTTTGCGCTGTCGGCCGATGAATTGCTGATCGTGGCCACCGATCGGCTGTCCGCGTTCGACGTGGTTTTGCCTGATCCGATTCCGGGCAAGGGTGAAATGCTCACGCAGATTTCGAACTTCTGGTTCGACAAAACCGCGCACGTGATGCCGAATCACCTGACGCACAAAACGGTCGCGAATGTGTTGCCGCAAGGCGTGGATACTGCGCTGTATGCGCGTCGCAGCGTGATCAGCAAACGGCTGAAACCGGTGCCGGTCGAAGCGATCGCGCGCGGTTACCTGATCGGTTCGGGCTGGAAGGATTATCAGGCCAGCGGCAAACTGTGCGGAATTCCCTTGGCCCCCGGTTTGCACCTGGCCGAGCAATTGCCCGAACCGATTTTCACGCCATCGTCGAAAGCCGCCGTCGGCGATCACGATGAAAATATTTCGTTCGATGCCATGGTTGCGAACATCGGTGCCGAACTGGCCGAACAGGTCCGCACGGCGACCTTGGCGCTGTATCGATACGCCGCTGCTTTTGCACTCGAACGCGGCATCATCATCGCCGATACCAAATTCGAATTCGGTACCGATGCCGATGGAAGGTTGTTGGTGATGGATGAAATGCTGACCCCGGATTCGTCGCGTTTCTGGCCTGCCGAAGAATACAAAGTCGGCATCAGCCCACCGAGTTACGACAAGCAATTCGTGCGCGATTATCTGGAAGGTCTAGACTGGAACAAGCAGGCGCCCGGCCCGAAATTGCCAACGCCGGTGATTGACGGCACCGCCGCAAAATACGCCGAGGCGCTGCAACGACTCGCGCAAATCCAGCTTGATTGAGCCAGCGCGAATCGTGCGACCAGAACGCGGCAGCGCTACACTGTTTGTGTCAATTTGGAGATAGCCCATGCAAGCCACCGACGATAACCAGCTCGATCAAAACGATGAGATTCCGGTGCGCCGTCCGGTCGATGCATGGCTGGGAAATTACAGTGAGGATCACCGCAATCCGACCAATATCCTGATTCACTGGATCTGCGTGCCGGCCATCCTGTGGACGGTGATCGCAGGCTTGTGGGCCGTACCGGTGCCGGCGATGATCGGGCGGCCCGGATTATGGGCGGCGGTGGCGATGTTTTTTGCGTTTGCGTTCTACATGCGGCTGTCGCGTGCGCTGGCGCTGAGCATGTTCGTGGTATTTGCTGCGTTCGGTTTGATCAGCGAAGCGCTGTATCGCAGCGTCGGTCCGACCGCGTTGTGGCAGATTGCGCTGGGCGTGTTCGTGATCGCATGGATCGCGCAATTTATCGGCCACAAGATCGAAGGCAAAAAACCGTCGTTCCTGACCGACCTGGCGTATCTGCTGATCGGGCCGCTGTGGCTTGCCGCCAAAGTGATGCGGCGTCTCGGCATGAGCTATTGATCGCACATCGTCCGATAATCTCGCAACGTCGCTGCGCTTGTTTCGTACTATCCTTTCTCGAACGGCCGCAGTAACCAGCGGCACAGCGCGGGCAGGAACACCATCGCGGCGATCATGTTGACAACGAACATGAAGGTCAGCATCACGCCCATGTCGGCCTGGAATTTAAGATCCGAGAACACCCACGTGCCGACACCGACGGCCAGCGTCAGCGCGGTGTAGAAGATTGCGATGCCGGTGGTTTTGAGCGCGCCGAAATACGACTCGGTCAGCGTTCGTCCGGCCTTCATCGACTCGCGCATGCGCGCGAAAATGTAGATCGCGTAATCCACGCCGATGCCAACGCCGAGCGCAATCACAGTGAGGGTGTTGGTTTTCTTGCCGATGTCGAGTTGCACCATCAGTGCGTGGCCAAGCTCGGTCACCAGCACCAGCGGCAGCACGATGCACAACGCGGCGAGCGGATTGCGGAAACTCAAGATGCACATGACGAACACGGCAGCGTACAGCAGGTACAACATCATGCTGTCGACGTCGCGCACCTTGTCGTTGATCGCGGCGAGCACACCGACATTGCCGGTGGCCAGGCGCAGGTTGAGCTGATCGCTCGGTGCCCCACCCGCCTTCGCGGCCTCGGCGAGTTGCAGGCGCAGGTTGACGTTGCCGCCCGACCAGATGTGGTTGTCCTCGCGGAACTTTTTCACTGCGCCGACCACGCGATCGATCGTCGTGGCGCGATGATCGGTCAGGAATATCATGATCGGCATCGCGCTGCAGTCGGCGTTTAGCAGGCCGGAATCGGTTTCAAAACCCTGCGTGACCTGACGCAAGGTATCGCCATCGCGCGGCAAGGCACGCCAGCGGATATTGCCTTCGTTCCATCCCGCAGCGACGATCTTCGCCGCCATCGGCAACGTCATCACCTGCGCCACGCCTTCGACATTGCGCATATGCCAGGCGAAACGATCGATGGTTTCCATCACCGGATAACTCGACGTACATGCGGATGGCGCGGCTTCGGCGATCACACTGAGGATATCCACGCCGAGCGCGAACTTGTCGCTGATCTGCACCGCATCGCGGTTGTAGCGCGCTTCGGGGCGCAGCTCCGCCACGCCTTTCTGCGCGTCGCCGATCATCACCCTGTGGCCGTATTGCGCGGCGAAAAACCACATCGCGATACCAATGATGATGATGATCGCGGCCGGCACCGGGCGGCTGAAGCGCGCCATGAAGGTCCAGATCCTGTCGAACTTGGTGAGCTGACGCAGGCGATATTCGCGCTTGCGGTCGAGGTTGCGCAGGCTGCAGAACGACAGCAGCACCGGCAGCAGGATCAGGTCGGTCAGGAGCGTGATCGCGACGCCGACCGTGGCCGTAATGGCGAGCTCGAAAATAATGCGGATCGGAATGATCAGGATCGTCGCAAACCCGATGCACCCGGCGATCAGCGCAACCGAGCCGGGTACGAGCAATGCGCGAAACGCGCGGGTTGCGGCGGTGCGCGCGTCCACGCCCTGGCGCGCACGCAACTCCTCGACACTGCCTTCTTCGAGGCCGCCGAAAAAGATTTCACCACGGTATCGATTGATCATCTGCTCGCCGTGACTCACGGCAATCGCGAAGATCAGGAACGGCGTGAGCATGTTCATCGGATCGATGCCGAAGCCGAGCAGGCGCAGCATTCCGAGCATCCACAGCACCGCAATCAGCGCGCAGAGCACGGTCAGCGAGGCGAGCTTGACCGACGAGGAATACAGGAACAGCAGCAGCCATGTGAAAGCGATCGTGATCAGGAAAAACCAGATCACCGAACGTGCGCCATCGGTGATGTCACCGACCATCTTGGCGAAGCCGATAATCGCGACCGTGGTGTGCTCGTTCTCGTATTTGGCACGAATTGCATCAAGCTGATGGCTGATGTTGTTGTAGTCGAGTTTGACACCGTGTTCGGCATCCTCGGGTACGAGATCGACCCAGACCATCGCGCCGGAAAAATCCTTGGCAACCAGACGACCGACGATATTGGCTTTCTCAATGTTGGCGCGAATGATGTCGAACTGCGCCTGCGTCGCCTCGAAGCCGGGTTCATTCGGCGTGAAGTTGGCGGGGATGACATTGCCACCGGCAAAACCGTCTTCGACTACTTCGACAAAACGCACGTTCGGC
This sequence comes from Pseudolysobacter sp., assembly GCA_043759455.1. Taxonomy (GTDB): domain Bacteria; phylum Pseudomonadota; class Gammaproteobacteria; order Xanthomonadales; family Rhodanobacteraceae; genus Pseudolysobacter. The sequence goes on along the minus strand of JAYVLO010000059.1, from coordinate 12,367 downwards.
GTGAAGATCGATCGCAGGCGCGCATCGTCGACCGAGTCGATGGTTTTTGCGTCCTTGGTGATGTTCTCCATGGTCTGGAAGAACGGCTGGTTGAACATGTTGCCGCTCTTGTCTATCACTGCGATCAGCACACGATTGGCGCCACCGAAATCGCGCTCGTAATCGAGGAACGTCTGCATGTATTCGTGCTGCAGCGGGATCTGTTTCTTGAAACCGGCATCGACCTTCAGCTGCGCCGCAAAATACGTCATCGCCAAGGTGATCAGCAGGAACAGGACCAGCACGACCAGGCGATTGCCGAAGACCAGTTTTTCGGCCAGACGATGCACAAAACCCGGCGCGGAGTGGGATGTATTTGCAGACGGATTCATGCCGAGGCCCTTGTCATAACGTTACTGCTGCACGATTGCGTTTGTTTGCAATTTTCTTGCGCTACTGTTGCGGTATAAACCGGCTGACGCCGTTTTCCGCAGCGATCACGAGATCCTGCGCATCGCCAACGGGCAGCGCGGCACTGATCGATCCGGCGCTCGCGTCGGTGAGTATCTGGAACGCCTCAGCGGCACTCTTGCGCAGCAGCAGCAGACCATTTGCGCCGGACAGAATTGCACCGCCATTCGCCAGACCGCGGCCACCGAGCAGACTCAATGAAGTGCCGGTTTTGACCTCGCTCCATTCGTCACCGAGAGTGCGCGATTCATAAACATGGCCGCGTAATCCGAAGACCAGAACATGTTTGTCCTCGAAGCCGATCGCGCCGAACATCGAGCCGTCATAAGGCAATTTCAGTTTCTGCCAATGCTCGCCATGATCGGTCGAGCGATATACCGTGCCGCGCTCCGCCGCAATCAATAACGAGCCATCGCTGGTGGCAGCGATGCTGTTCAAGTGCGGATCGGCCTCGTCCTCCAGTGCCAGCTGTTCCTTGCTGAAGACCAGCGATTTTTCGGCATCCTTGTTCGCGACGGTTTTGTCGGATAGCGGGCGTTCGACCCGCGCTTTCAGGTCGATCGGTGTCCAGGTCTTGCCGCCATCGCGAGTGCCCAGAAACAGGCTGTAACCGCCCACGGCAAAACCGGTATTGACGTCCAGGAACAGCACACTCAGCAACGGCGCGCCCTGCGAGGCAGCGCGTCCGGAGCGACCTGCGGCTTCTGATTTTTTCAATGGATCGCTGCGCTGCAATTGCCAATGCTGGCCCGCATCGGCGCTGTATACGATCACGCCATCATGGCCCGCGGCCCAGAGCTGCATGCCGATCCCGGTGATCGAGGTAAGCGTGGCCCGAGTCGGTACGTCTTCGGCCTGCTTCCAGCTTTTGCCATCGCTGGAGAGTGCGATCTGACCGCGCTCGCCTACCGCCACAAAACCGCTCTCGATTTTTGCGAGTCCGGTGAACAACCCCTGGTTGATGCGCGGCAGAATTTCCGCCGGGAGACTGCTGGGATCCTGCCAGAAGGGCGGCGCTGAATCCGCTGGCGCGGGTGCCGCGGTCTTGTCCGTCGTCGCGGCATCCAGCACAAAACTCGATGCCAGCAGCAAACTCATGCACAGGATTTTCTTGCCTGTCGACGGACGCGGGGTTTGCAACGACATCTCGAAATTCTCCGTACTGAGCGACCTCATTTGCGGAGGTCCGATACGCGAACAGCCGCCACAGGGGCGGCTGTTCGAAGATCACAACTTATTCTATCTACCCTACTGGATGCCGCGTTGGCGTAGCGATTCCGGGGTGAAATTCGATGGCGTGTTCTGGTAGGAGAAATCGTACATCTTCTCCTGATTGTCCAGGCCGAGCACGATGTAACGACCAGACTTGAGATCGTAGTGCACTTCGAGCGTGCTCATGACGGTCGGTACTTCGTAGTACACCACGGTCGGTGCTTCGGAGTAACGCCACAGCTTGTCCTGGTTGTCGTAGTGCTCGATTTCCAGAATCTGCCAGCTGTCTTCATCGAGATAGAACGTGCGGCGATTGTTGATGTGGCGCTGGCCGGCTTTGAGCTTGGCTTCGACCACATAAACCCGATGCAATTCGTAACGCAGCAAATCCTGATTCAGATGACCTGGCTTGACGATATCCTTGTCGCTAACCTTGTCGCTGTGCACGGTGTAGGAGTTGTACGGCACGTACATTTCTTTCTTGCCGACCAGGGTCCAGGTGAACTTGTCCATCGCGCCGTTGAACATGTCGAACATGTCGTCGGTACGCTGATCATCCGACGCGGTGCCCGGGTTATCGTAGGCAACGTTCGGTGCGCGTCGAACTCGGCGCTGACCCGGATTGTAGATCCATGCCTGACGCGGATCTTTCTTCGCATCAAGCGATTCGTGAACCAGCAGAACCTGTCCGGCAAGACGCGGTGGGGAAACCACTTCCTGATAGAAATAGGTCAGAACGTTGTTGATGTCCTTCAGCGTGACACCAGGTTTCGCGTAAAGACCCAGCAGTTCTTCCTTGATGCGCACCAGCTGGTATTCGCCGCTGGCCGTCGGCACGGCGGTATCGTCCCAACGCGACAGCGCGCTGCCGCGATACTTCAGCTTGTGGTTCCAGATCGCTTCATAACCCGCCTTGGCCGGATCAGCATCAAGGATCGGAAACGGAATCCCTTCGGCGACATTACTCAAGCCATCACCATCGTCGATGAGCTCGCCGGTCGCGGCATTCTTCATGGTCATTTCGTAGGTGCGTGCAGGGAAAGCAGCGCTGCGACGCGTCGGATAGATCAACATCTTGTAGTCTTTGTATTTCTCGAACATCGCCATCTGACCGGCGTTCAGCTTTTCGGCGTATTGCTTGTAGTTTCCCAGCGTGATCGTGAGCAGCGGTTTGTCGCCAGCAAACGGATCCTGATGGTGATCTCCCACCTTGTAACCCGCCGGCGGCTGGGTAATGCCGCCATCCCAAGCGGGAATGGTGCCATCCTTGTTACCCGCACGCTCGGCGCCGGTCGGCGTCAGCGGCGTACCCTTGATACCGAGCTTGGCGACATCCTGCGGGCTGCCCTTGGCGAGCGCCCCGGTGGAGATCATCGCCAATCCCAGCAACGTTGCAGTTGCGGTCTTTTTCAGGCTAAACATAATTACCCCTCCACTACATTATTTGCTTGCAGATGCATTCGGCTCAGAACGCGTACTTGACGACGAACGCAAGGAAATCACGATCATTGATCAGATTCAATTCGCCTGCGCCAAAGTAATTGGTATAACTCAGATCGACCGACCACTGGTTCAGGTAATTCGCTTCCATACCGAGTGTGATCGACTTGCGACCCTGGATGAAGTTGCCACCCGGACCCGGCGAAATACCGTGCACATCGTGATTGAATGCCACGCGTGGCGACAGGGTGAACGACGTACCGAAAGCGTTGTTGTAGTCCGCGCGTGCGGCCAGACGATAACCCCACGAAAACTTGGTCGGGAAACCGTTGACCTGTGTTTCCGGATTGCGCAACGCGCCGCTCAGTTCATCCGGGCCACCGCTGGTGTCGGTACCGTCGCCCTGCAAACGCAAGATGCCGTGCGCAGGCATGTTGGTAACATCGGTGGCACCGATTTCACCGACCACCGAAACCTGGTTTGCATTGAGCCAGTTACCCGGCCCAAACACCTTGGTCGCGGTGCTCTGAATCTGCGCGACATGTCGGCGTGTGTAGCCGGTCAGCAACTGGCCCGGCGCGAAGCTGCCGAGCTGGCTGTTGAAGCGATCACCCGGTTGCGGAATGAATGCATTCAGCGGCGACAGGCCGGCGAAAATCAACTCCACCGCGGATACCTGCAACGGCTGATTCGGGCGATAACTTACCTCGCCCTGCAAGGCTACACCCGTCGATTCCAGCGTGGTGTTGAAGCTCGCACCAAACAGATGAATATTCGCTGGGTATTCGTTGAACAGCAATGCACTGGTCGCTGACTGGCTGGTCACGGCATACCCGCTCGCAATCGGCAGACGACTGTCGTAGTTCAAGTAGTAGAACCCGAACTCGGTATTGTTGAGCCAGGGTGCGACGTAATGCATCGACAGACCGAACTGGCCGAACCGGCTCGGATATTGATCGAAGGTACGCGGCGCGGTTTGCGAGCACGAGATGGCAAGCAACGGATTGTTCTTGATCGTGCCGCCGCCGAATGCGCTGTTGTCGCTCGGCGCACCGCCGTTGCAAACCTTGTAGTAGTTCTCAGGATTTTTTACCGGCTGCGGCAACAGGCCGAATGGCAAGGACGCATACGTACCGCCGATCGATGCAAAATCGTTGGTCGAGAAATACGTGCCCGATGGATCCGGATTGGTCTGCGAGAACTGCAACAGGTAGATCGCTTCGGCCGAGAAATTGTCGGTGACGTTGTACGACACCCGCAGCATGTTGATCGGCAAATATGCTTCTTTCAGATCCGCGCCGGCACTGCGCAACTTGGAGACATCGATCGGATTAATGACGTTGATGCCGCCCTGGATGAACGTGCTTTCGCCCCAGCTTGCGACCTGCGAACCCAGACGAATCGAGCCCTGGTGCGCATTGAGTTCGAAGTTGTGGAAGATGAACGCGTCGAGCAGGTAAATATCTTTACCGACGCGATCCTTGGCAAGGCTCGTGAGGTTGTCGTTGTTCGCGTTGGTGAAGTCGTAAAAACCACCCGCGCGGATGAACGCACCCCAGTCCGGACCGTAATTGAGCTTTACCTCGGTCAGGAAACGCACCTGATTCGAGAACGGCTGCCACTTGCCATAGTTCAGATCGCCATCGTCGCCGTTGGCCGAGAACGCGCCCTTAGCCGCGCGTTGCTGCAACGGCGTTTTGAAACCAATGGTCGGATCCCAATGCGCCTTGGCAATCAGGTTTTCATCAACATCCGAAACGCGATAAGAAATGCCGTAGGACACCGTAGTATTTACGGTGCCGCTGAAACCGTTCGAATCACCGAACTGGAATGCCTGCGCGACTTGCGGCGCAACACCCGCTGCCAAAACCAACGCGATAGCGACAGTCAGACTGCGCGGGGCCGGACGCTCATTGAGACGCGCGCCGTTGTTGCTGAACTTGAGTATTTTCATAGGTGGCTCCCCAGAGTCCTGTGCATTACTGCGTGCGAGTGACGGAGGTATCGGTGACCTGTACGGCACGACCGCCGCTCAACAGGAAACTCAACATCTCGGTCTGCATTTCGACGGTCGCTTTCGGCGACGACGTCGGATCGAGAATCGAGCCGTGCTCACCCTTGGTGAAACGCACCACGCCGCGAACGCCGGTGGCGGATTGCGCACCGGGTGCAACGATCGTTGACAAACCAAGGGCTGCGATCAGCGGCTCGGTACCCGACAGCGGTGCCGTGATTTTCACGCTCGTGCCAGGAATCGTGACGTTGATGACCGAATTCGGAATCACCTGATCCGGCAGCGAACTGGCGCCATCGCCGACCACTTCCTGCAGCAGGAGATTCTTGTTCGCGGTGGCGAATGCGTAGTTGATCGGATCGCCGGAGTCGGTGACGGTTTGCGTTACCGCGAGGAAGCTATCGAAGTCCGAGGTGCCCGGATGCACGCCAACCTGACCGAGCCCGGCGACGATGCGCGGACCAAACGCGGGTGATGCCACCAGGAAGTTGGCAATACCGCCGCCTGGCACGTTGAGCACACCGTTCTGCACATAGGTGTTCGGCGTCTGCGCGACAGCCATGAAATCGGTGCCGACAATGCTGCCGAGCGATTGGCCGACATAGGCAACACGCGAGATATCGAAATCGCTCGTACCACCGGAGATGCTCATTTTTTCGATCGAGCGGCGCAGCGACAGCAGATCGGCAACGCCTTCACGCAGATTGTCGCGCGAGGTCAGCAGGCTGGTCAGGTTGATCGTGTACGAACCCGACGAATCGATCTTGCCATCCGGACCGGCCGCACCGGTCGTATTGTTGCTGAGATCCAGATCGAAGGTGCGCTCGCCAGTAATCAGGCCCGCAGCCGGCGAGCCGGTGAGCAACTGATTATGGAAGAACGGATTGGTTGGATCGGTCAGACCATGCAGCGGCAGATCGATGGCGACCGCCGCGTAACCCTGTGAGGCCAGCGCGCCGGCAATCGCAAACATGTCGGTACGATTGCGCGTGATGCCGTGCTGGAAGATTACGATCGGCCAGCCGGCGGCAGGCTTGGTCTTGCCGGAGTTGGCATTCGGCACGGTCATCAATAGCGGAATCGCGAGCGAAGTGGTCTTCACCGGAATCGGATTGGCAAACGTGACGTTGGTCGAGGTCGGATCAAGCCCGGCCGCATTGAACGGCGGCACATAACCGCCAGCCTTTGCTTTCCATGAACCGCCCAGCGGTGCGGCCGGATTGGTAGCGGATGGCACATTCAGGTAGTAAGGAATCTGCAAGATGCCGACATACACGTTGGCGATCGGCGGCAGGCTCGCATTGATCTTGCTGAGGTCCAGTCCGGTCGGCGCGATTGCGGTGACCGGCGCCGGGGAAGCATCGACGATGCTGTTGACGGCGCTGAGTTCTACCGTGATCGACTGGGTAGTAGCAACCCACGACAACACGATGCGACCGCGATCGACGCCAAACGCCTGCGCAGCGACCTCCTGCGAGTTGACGAGCTGACGTAACGGTTCGAGACCGCAAGCCTGCCCATCCGGCAAAAGCGGATCGGTGGATTTTCCATTGACGCACACCGGGCTGGTGCGCTTGGCGAGGAAATACGTGGTATCCGAGGTGATGTCGTTACCTGCGGCATCCGCGATACTCGGCACGCGCGCGGCTGGTGCCAGGCCGGTGCCGCCATCGCCAAGCATCACTGCCATGTACGAGGTGAGCTGCACGAGCGGCTTGGTCGGCACGATCACCAAGGTGCGACCGGTGCTATCCGACGGCGACAGCGTGACCACGAATTCCTGCGGCGACGCCAACTCGCGAACGATCTTGGTGACACCGCCACCGGGCCCGGTGAGCGACACCTCGAACAAACGCACGGTCTTGCCGGCCAGCAACGTCGCCGGGTTCGGCGCAACCGAGAATCCGGTGCTCCATGGCGATATCGTGCCGAAACCGTCCAGCGCATTCAGCGCCACTTTCGGGTTGCTGGCATCGTTCGGATTCGGCACTGGAATATTCAGCGTCAAATCGGTGGTGCCGGACAACAGCAGATTGGTCGGGAACGGTACGACCGAATTGGTCGGATCGAAACTCGCCGTGATTATCCCCGTCACCGGCGAACCATTGCTGTTGAGCACAGGAGCCTGTGCCACGGTGTGCGGGCTATTGCTGCTACCGCCGCCGCAACTTGCGAGCAGCAGGGAACACAATACGGTACTTACAAGCAGTCGGGCCTGCATGGGATGAATCCTTTGTCAGGTTTAAGGGTCGCAACGACAGCCGCATCATAGATAGTTCAAACGCCCGTTGGCAACGGGAATTTAACTGCAGCTGAACCTCGTTTTATGACGCAATGCAACATCAATACTCGTGCGTACGGTAATGCCGGATTTATTTTTGTATACTTTTTACAAAATAAACTTGTAACAAAATACACAGAACACGGCGACGGAAATTTGCCCGGATTCAGATCGCCGGAAGGCCCCAGCTTGCTGCCAGCGGATAAAACGATCGCGGCGCATAGCCGAAATCATGCACCGCCGCCGAGTTATCCGCGACCAGATCGTGTCGCAAACGCCTAATTGCCATCGCCGAAACCGCACCCGATTTTGCGTTGCCACGCAGCAACAAGGCGATACGCAATAACCACGAAGGCAGTGGCACCGGCAACACGGTTTTTGGCAGTCCGGCCCCGATACGCCGGCAAACTGCGCGAAAGCTGAGGCGTTCGCCGCCACCGAGCGGATAAATCCGCCCGAAACTGACCGGTCGATCCAGCACCGCGAAACATGCATCGGCGAGATCCTCAGCGTGCACCGGTTGGCGCAGCCCGGTGGCTGCCAGCGGGATCGGCAGCAGATGCCAGCGCGAGGCGAACCGCGCCAGCGGTGTGAGGCTGTGATCCGTCCCGGCGCCGTAGATCAGCGTCGGGCGAAAAATCGTGATCGCAATTTCGTGCGCGCGACCCAACGCCAGCAATTGCTGTTCGCTGTCGTGCAGTCGTGCCGCGAGTTCACGTTCGGCCGGATCGAGCGAATCCCGTTTGCTTTCTGCACTCATCGAACTGAAGGCGATGATGCGATGTAGTGCCGTCGGTCGATCGCGCAGCAACCATGCCACCAGCGCATCCAATGGCCCGAGGCTGATCAGGGTTTCGATCTGATCCAGGGCAGGCATCCGACCATGCAGATCGGCACGCAACCAGCCCGGATTTGCCGCAGCGGCAGACGGCGTCGGTGGATTGCGACTGAGTGCGAGTACGGACTTGCCCGCGCTGCAGAATTTCGGCAGCAGGAAACGCCCGATCTGGCCAGTGGCGCCGAGTACCGCGATATCGTGTTTCATGACGTGACGAACCGCATCATGCGATCGCCCGCGGATTCGTCGTGTTTCGCGCCTGGCTCAGCATAAAGCAGCAGCATCCTCGATCACTCCTGCGCGCGTCAGCGCGGCGCAAACGCGCATTGTAATCGTCAAAGCTGGCGCGTGAGCGCGGTCGTTCGCTAATTGCATCGTGTCGCGCGTGCTGCACTGCCAAAGTCGCGAAACGCGTGCTAATGTGCGCGCGTCTCAGGCCAACAAGAGTGATCCATGATCGCACGCATCTGGCGCGGCATGACCGGCAAGGATCAAGCGGACGACTACCTCGCTTACCTGCGCGAGACCGGCCTGAAAGACTACGGTAAAACCCCGGGCCATCTCGGCGTGTTCGTCGTGCGCCGCGACCAGGGTGAGCACTGCGACATCCAGATTATTTCACTATGGCAATCGATGGATGCGGTGCGCGCGTTCGCCGGTGAAAACGCCGATCAGTCGGTGTATTACCCCGACGACCGCCAATACCTGCTCGACATGGAGCCGCTCGTGCGGCATTACGACGTTGCGGATTTTGATCTGTCGGGATTTATCGCCAGCGCGAAATAACCGTGCGTCGATCATTGCATCGATAAACGCAGGCCGCGCGCGACTGCCGCGGCCTGCGCTGAAAACTTACGCCGCCTTGTTCAATGCGGCTTCCGCGGCAATCGCGCCCTTGACCGCCGGACGCGCACCCACGCGCTCGTAAAACTTCGCGATCGACGGCCACTGATTCAGGTCGATCGCAAAATGCTTTGACCAGCCCAGCACGGTGAACAGATACGCATCGGCAACGGTGAATTGTGCGCCGAGCAGGTAATCGTGTTTGTCCAGCGTCGTGGCGACCTCACCCAGGCGATGCAGCAACTTCTTCTTGAAGCCTGCACGCACATCGTCCGGCAATGCCGAATTGAACAGCGGGCTGAAACCCTTGTGGATTTCGGTGGCGATGAAATTCAGGGTTTCCTGCAAACGCGAACGCTCGAACGTGCCATTCGCCGGCGCGAGTTTCGACTCGGGTTTGAGGTCGGCCAGATACTGCACGATCGCCGCACCCTCGGTCAGCACCTCGCCATTGTCGAGTTGCAACGTCGGAATGTAGCCCTTCGGATTCAGCGCGAGAAAATCGGCACCGTCCGACGTTTTCTTCGACTTCATGTCGACCTTGATCAGGTCGAACGGCAGACCGAGTTCGTGTAACACGATGTTCGGCGACAGCGAGCAGGCGCCCGGGGAAATAAATAGTTTCATGCGATCTCCTTGAGTGAGTACGCCGAACCCGGCGCGGTAATTGAAGTCGGCGCAAAGCACCATCAGCTTCTCTCAGGTTGGGTTGCACTCGCGTCTATCAAGTGCCAAACATGGGGTTGGGCACGCTACGCTTTTCCCAATCCTACTTTGCTACTTTCTTTCTGGCTTGCTCAAGCAGCCGTAGCTCAAGTTCCATGCATCGATCTTTTGCTGGCGGTGCAGGCGATGGTGGTCGGTATTCGGCGTAATCGAAGCAAGAATCAATGGGTTTATTTGCGGCTATGTGGGCGCGGATCGCATCAAGCCGAAATTGAAATTTGTCCTCGCCGGGAATCGGACCGAAACCACGCAACTGGGAGGATGCACTGCAAAAATCTAATTCGACTGACGACGAAACGCGATCGGCAATGACCAGATAATAGCGTCCCGCCAACAACTCGACACCGCAATCACCATCACCGAAACCGCTGTGAACTTCGCTGACACCGGCCGCATTTCCCTTCAACGATTCCACCAGATCGAATCCCGCATGGACTGCGGCGTGACTTTTTGGCATCAGCGCTGACTCCGGATCGAATCGAGTCGATGTAACGCGAACAATCATCACCAAATCTGAGCGGTCTAATTGATCAGTCAGTGATTGAGGTATGCAGGAGCATGCGCTTGCCAGATCGGCGAATAAAAGCAGCACAATCGCAACAATAAGATAGCGCTGGGTGATCATCCTACTTCCGCTTCGGAATATACAAATCCGTAATCGTACCTTCGTAGACTTCCGCGGCCATGCCGACCGATTCCGATAACGTCGGATGCGGATGAATCGTCAACCCGATATCAGCGGCTTCGGCACCCATTTCGATAGCGAGTGCGACTTCGGAAATCAGGTCGCCCGCGTTCGGCCCGGTGATACCGGCACCGATAATGCGGTGCGTCGCTTCGTCGAAAATCAGCTTGGTGAAACCTTCGGTGCGGTTGATGCCGATCGCGCGGCCCGACGCGGCGTAAGGGAACACGCCCTTGCCGTAGGCGATGCCGGATTTTTTCGCCTCGCTCTCGGTAACGCCGACCCATGCCACCTCCGGATCGGTATACGCCACGCTCGGAATAACGCGTGCAACAAATTCACTTTTTCGTCCGGCGCAAACTTCGGCCGCGACCTTGCCTTCGTGCGTCGCTTTATGCGCGAGCATCGGATTGCCGACCACATCACCGATCGCGAAGATGTGCGACACGTTCGTGCGCATCTGTTTGTCGACCGCAATGAAACCGCGATCGCTCACCAGCACACCGGCGGCTTCAGCATTGATCTTCTTGCCGTTCGGCGAGCGACCCACTGCGACCAGCACACGATCGTACAATTGCGGCTCGAGCGCTTTCTCGCCGTCGAACGTGACCTTGAGACCTTTCTTCTCGGCCTCGATCTTCGTCACCTTGGTCTTCAGATAAATGCCTTCGTAGCGTTTGCCGAGGCGCGTGGCGAGCGGCTTGACCAGATCGATATCGGCACCCGGCATGAGTTGATCGAGCAGCTCGACCACGGTGACCTTGGCGCCGAGTGCTTCATAGACACACGCCATTTCCAGGCCGATGATACCGCCGCCAACCACGAGCAGCCGTTGCGGAATTTCTTCGAGCAACAACGCGTCGGTCGAATCCATCAGGCGCTTGTCGTCCCATGGCAGGCCCGGCAATTTCACCGCCTGACTGCCGGCCGCGATAATGCATTTTTCGAAGCGCACGATTTTTTTGCCGTCGGCGGTTTCGACTTCGATCTCGTTCGCTGAGATGAATTTTCCATTGCCGTGCACGCGCGTGACCTTGCGCTGTTTCGCCATGCAGGCAAGGCCGCCGGTGAGCTTGGCGACGACACCGTCCTTGTACGAACGCAATTTATCCAGCGCGATTTTCGGCGGCCCGAATGTGATGCCGAGATCGCTCGAATGCGCAGCTTCGTCGATCACACGCGCCGCATGCAACAGCGCCTTCGACGGAATGCAGCCGACGTTGAGACACACGCCGCCGAGCATATCGTAGCGCTCGATCAGCACGACATTCTGATCGAGATCAGCCGCACGAAACGCCGCCGTATAACCGCCGGGCCCGGAGCCGAGCACAGCGAGCTGGCATTCGAAATCGGCCTTGCGTCCCGACGGTGCAGCGGCTTGCGGCGCATTGTTCGGCGCAGCGGTCGACCCACTTGCGCTCGCCACAACGGGCGCAGCTAGCGGCATTGTCGCAGCCGCGGGTTTCGCGACCTCAGCTTTCGCTGATGCAGCCGTTGGACTCGCGCCCGCGCCTTCAACTTCGAGCACCGCAACCACCACACCTTCGGAAACTTCATCGCCGATCTTGACGCGCAATTCCTTGACCACGCCGGCCGCGCTCGATGGCACTTCCATCGTCGCCTTGTCCGATTCCAGCGTGAGCAATCCCTGATCCTTGACCACGCTGTCACCGACCTTGACTAGCAATTCGATGACCGGAATATTCTTGTAGTTGCCTACGTCGGGGACTTTGATTTCAACCAAACTAATCATGCTAAGAATCCTATATTAAAGCAGCCGGTTACTAAACAAATTAAATTCCGATCACTTCGCCACACTGCAAACCGAAGGATCTTTCACTGCTTTATAATACTCGACGATAATAGGTTTATACTCAG
>JAYVLO010000058.1:0-9349 GCA_043759455.1 Pseudolysobacter sp. | reverse complement strand
GCGGTTAGTGAGCGGAACAAACTCGGTCGCATGGCTCTTTCCTTTTTTCGGACACGACAAACCACGTATCGCGAACCAATGGCCGCGATGATGGATGGACATGGAGTCAGGTGCCGTGTTGCCACCTGTGCGAAGTTTCAACGCAGCGCGAAGGAGTCGGTTGACGAGTCGTTGAAAAACACAGCGCAGTTGATCGCAAAATCAGCGCTAAAAATTATCGTCCAGCTACTTCTGAATCGAGCGCCGAATCGATATCGTATCGATCACAGATCGATCAGGAAAAATCGATCGCAACTGTGATGCCCGGTACTGCCGAGCGAGTGACCGATGCGTCGAAAACCGCTGCGCAGATAAAGCTTCTGTGCCGCATCCATGCCGGTCAGGGTTTCGAGGTAACACTGGTGATAACCGAGCCGGCGCGCACTATCGAGACAGCGCTGCATCAACGCGTTGCCGGCGCCACTGCCGCGCAGCGCCGGCAGGAAATACATCTTGCGCAATTCGCAGATGCCGGATTTGTCGCCAAGCAATTGCGCCACACCGCCGCCGCCGAGCACGACGCCATCGCACTCAACTACAAAATACGCCGCGCCGGTAATCGCATACGCCGCATGCATCGTATTGACTTCGGTATCGTGGATCGCAAAACCCGGACCGTCTGCGCCGAATTCGGGCATCACGCTGCGGATGATGTTGGCGACGGCGAGATCGTCGTCGCTGCAGATCGGGCGGATCGTGAAATTTTCTGCATTCATTGGTATGGCCAGAATCTCAACCGAGCGGACGACGGAAATCCAGATCGTAACGTGCGCCATGCACGAGCACATGCATGCGCAGATTGAGCATGCTGATCGGTGCGTTGTGCGCGGCATCGGCGATGTTCGAATGGCCGATGTCGGCCGGGTCGACGATCGTCAACGCGCCGCTGCCGATCACTTCGAGCACGTTATCCGGGCCGATGAACGCGGCGGTATCGGCATCGAGTCCGAGGCCGAGCGCAAATGGATTTAGCGCGAGTGCGGCGAGCAATCGCCCGAGCCGATCGCCGAGCAAACCGCCCTGGTCGATCACGATGCGGTTCGACAATCCCAGCCCTGGTGCGAGCATCACGCCGCCCATGCGCGGCGTCGGTCCGCTCTCGCCGCCGGCCAACATGTGCTCGGCCAGCAATGCCGCACCGGCGGCGCTGCCCGCAATCGGCATGCCTTCGGCGTTGCGTCGGCGCAGCAGGCGCGCGAGTGACGTGCCGCCGAGCAAGGTCGACAAACGCAGCGGTTGGCGTGCGAGCAGCACTACCGAATCGGCGTTTTCGACCGTTTCCAGAAACGCCGGCTTTTCGCCATCGGCGCGCGAGCCCAAGGTCAGTGTTTCGACTTTTCCGGCGCCGAGTGCGAGCAGTGCGGCGGCGATTTCCTCACACGGCAGCTCGGTCGCACGGGCGCAAATCAGCACGATTTTCGGGCGATGTCCGCTCACGCTGAGCAACCGTCGATAGATCGCGGCATCGCCTTCGAGCGACTCGCCGCCGCCACACGGAATCAGAAAACCACGGGATTTATCGGGAGCAAGTCGGGCAGGGGACACGGCATAACCTCGATGAGACAGATTCGATTATAGCCAGCTTGTGCGGCCGTGCAGATTACGCGGAAAGTTTGTCATTGTGTCGCAGCAAATCGCGCAGGATTTGGTCGAGCGCGAGCAACGGCGCGATATCGCCGGTGAGCATCGGCAAACGTTCGCAGATGCGCGCGCTGATGCTCGCACGACGCGTGCGATTCTGTGCAAGCGCGACTGCCGATACGGCCAGTGCGAGCGGCGAATCGACAATCAGTTCGTCGCAATCGAGCCGGCGCAACATTGCCATCGACTGGCGTCCGCGCATGAATTCGCCGGGGCAAGTGACCACCGGCAAACCGCAGTGCAATGCATCCAGTGTGGTATTGCCGCCCGACCAATACAGGCTGTCGAGCATCACGTTGCAGACCAGATTCACGCGCAGGAATTCGTCGCGCGACCCGTGCGGAAAAAATTGCAGATGGTTTTCCGGTGCGGCGCTCACGGTGCGCAGTGCGCGTGACAGACGTGCCCGCAAATTTCGCGTCGGACCGCGTTGCGCGCCGTCGAACAATACAAACAGCGCGGTCGGATCGCGGCGCAATACCTCGATCAGGATCGTATCGTTTTCCGGCAGCAGTTTGAACGGCGATTGCGGCACCAGATACAGGTTTCGATTCTCGGGCAGGCCGAGTTCGGCGCGCGACAACGGCGTGGGCAGCGCCGGACTCAGGTAACGTGTGCCGATACCGGGCAGGGTCAGCAGCCGCTCGCTGTAATGTCGTTGGGCATCGTTCGGCTCCATTTCGCCGCAGCTGAGATACCCATCAATACTTGGCAATCCGCTTGTTACCGGATGACCCCACGCGCACAGCTGGACCGGCGCGAGGCGCAACGCCGCGAGCGCGAAGATCCGCGAATTCATGCCGAGCTCGGGATACAACACGATATCGGCATGCAGATCGATGATTGTCTGCGCGAGTTCCGTCGCCGGTTGATCGAGTCGCAGCATTTGCGTCGCGCAGCGTTCGAAACGGTCGGTGAGGTGGTCGAAAATCGGCCCGACCTGGACGATGATCAATTCCCAGTCGCAGGTCGCGAGATGTTCGGCCCACGATAAAAAATACGAACCCACCGTGCATTCGCGAAAAAAACTCGATATCAAAACGAGCCGCGGGCGCTGACGTTTTGTGCTTGTCACGGTGCCGATAACCTTCGTACATTCGCGCATCGCTGAACTCAACCACGCGCCATAATACGTCTGCAATTCGCGATCGTTCTGGCCTTGATACGCGAGCAAGAAATTGCTCCAGCTCAGCAGCGCGGGATCGAGATCGATTTGCGCGAGGCGTTGCGGTGGATATTCCTCGATCAATGACTCAAGCGCATTTGTGTAGCGTTCGCGACCGGCAACCAGGTCGCTGGTGGTTGGATAGGTCGGTGCCAGGCCGAGTTGCCGCGTGAGGAAACAGCGGAATCGTGCCGCAGGATCGGTCGTCGTCTGCACAACGGAGTCCAGCAGCAGGTCGGCCGCGCGGCCTGCGTCTTCCTCCCGCCATTTCAGCGCGATGTTCGCGGCTTCGCGCCAGCGCTGCGGATTTTTTGCAAAGTGGCGCAGCGCGAGTTCGGTCGCCGCTTCGCTGTCGCCGGCGCGGACCAGAAAGAAGCAGCAACTTTCGATCAACAAGACATCGTCCGAATCGTGCGCGGCGATGTAACGCAAATGCAGCAGTGCTTCCTCTTCCTGCGGTAGGTCGATCAACAATTCGCCTTGCAACAGACGTGCATCGAGATTATCCGGTTCCGCTGCGATCACGGCGGCGAGCAGGTCGAGCGCTTCGACCCAGCTGCTGCCGTCTTTGATCAGCAACGCAAGGTTGTAGCGTGCGTCCTGCGCGCTCGGATCGATCGCGATGGCGGTTCGATACGCACTGAGGCTTTTTTCGATTTCTTGCGCATCGCGATGCGTGTTGCCGATGCGCAGCCAGCACACCGCGAGCAAACGCCGAAACTGAGCATGCTGCGGCATGACCTGCAGCAGCAGTTGCAGATCGGCAGCGGCAGCGGACCAACGCTCGAGTTGCAACGCGGCATTCACGCGCAGCGCGCGCGCCTGATGCAGTTGTGGCGTCACATTCAGGCATGCGCTGGCCAGCGCGTAAGCGCTGCCGTAGTCGCCGGACGCGAATGCCGCTTGGGCGTTATCCAGCATTTGTTGCGAGGTGGAAATCGTCATGGAGAATCAGCGGATGGAACGTCGGGATTTTTCAGCAGGATAATGGCGATCTGTGAAGTTACGCCGCAGCGCGCGCCACTTTGCTGGATGTTTCGCGGCCCAGTTGTGCGCTCAGCCATAGGCCGGTGGCGATCAGTCGATCGAGATCGATGCCGGTTTCGATGCCCATGCCTTGCAACATGTAGATCACATCCTCGCTCGCAACGTTGCCGCTGGCGCCGCGTGCATACGGGCAGCCACCGACGCCCGACACCGCGCTGTCGATCACACTCACGCCGAGTTCGAGGCACGCCAGGATATTCGCCAGTGCCTGGCCGCGCGTGTCGTGAAAATGCACCGCGAGCGCCGTCATCGGCACGACCTCGGCAACCGCCGCAAGCATCTCGCGCGCCTTCTTCGGTGTACCGCTGCCGATCGTATCGCCGAGCGAAATTTCGTAGCAGCCGAGTGCGTGCAAACGCTGCGCCACGCGTACGACATCGGCAACAGCAACTTCACCCTGATACGGACAACCGAGCACGGTCGAGACATACCCGCGTACCTTCACGCCATCGGCTTGTGCGCGTTCGATCACTGGCCGAAAACGTTCGATCGATTCATCGATGCTGGCGTTGATATTCTTTTGTGCAAACGCTTCGGAGGCCGCCGTGAACACCGCGATCTCGCTGACGCCGACGGCGCGCGCACGTTCGTAACCCTGCAGGTTCGGCACCAGTACCGGATAACTCACACCGGCTTTTTTCTCGATGCCGGCATACACCTCGGTGGCGTCGGCGAGTTGCGGAATCCATTTCGGACTGACAAAACTCGTCGCCTCAATGCTGCGCAAACCGCAGGCCGAAAGCCGATCGATCAGCTCGATTTTGCGTGCCGTCGGCACGATGGTTTTTTCGTTCTGCAAGCCGTCGCGCGCGCCGACTTCGATGATGCGCACCTGGTGCGGATACATGCTCATGTCAGTGTTTGGAATTTGATGAGGGTTGCGCCGAAGCGTGGCGTTCGGCATCGGCTTTTTGTTTGCGCAGTTTTGCCAGCGTGGTGTCGAGCGCCTTGCGTGTCGGCCCGGTCCAGCGCAGATGCGCCGGGGCCGAATCGCCGAACAAATCCATATTCTGCAGCAGGCTGTGAATCTGCGCCGGATCGCCGGCGACGTTATTGCGCAGCGTGCGGGCCGTTCGTTCGCGTATCACGCTGCCGTCGATCGCGCCGTTGACGATCAACGTGGCAACGAGTTTGTGCGCGGGCAAGCGCAACGCCATGCGCTGATTATCGTAATCCCAGCGCATGATGAAATAACCCTGCGTCGGCAGATTTTTGGCATCGTCGGTACTGTCGGCGAGGCGCAGTCCGTCGGCGATGCCGAGAATCGCATAATGTTGCGCGGCGTTGAAGAACTGCGGTTTTATGAGCAATGCCGAATCGGATTTGTTCTTCGCCGTGACATTTTCGATTTCGCATTTGCTGTTGATGAACAACGCGAAATCGGGATCGTCCTGACCTTGTTCGTCGAGCGCGATCCAGCCGCCAGGCCAGTTAGCAGCGCAGTCGCCGGTCGCGCCGGCAGGCACCGATTCGAACGTCGTTGCATCACAACCGCTCAAGGCGAGGTAACACAACATCAGTAACAACGTTGACAGTTTCATGGCGAACAATCCTCAGAAAGACGAGATCGCAATTTATTGCTTGACCAACTTCATCAACACCGAATCCGCTTCGACAAACTCACCCGGCTGCGCCTGCACCGTATCGATGCTCGCCGCACGCGGCGCGCGCAAGGTGATTTCCATTTTCATTGCTTCCATCACCAGCAATTCCTGGCCTTCATCGACCGCATCGCCCGGCGCGACCTTGACCAGCACGATACGCCCTGGCATCGGCGCGGTGATGCGATCGCCGACTTTCTGCGCGCTAGCCACATACGCAAATGCGCCGACATGCTGCAACACATAACGCGATGCACTGTCATGAATCATCACACGCTGCACACTCACCACGCTGCGCAAACGCCGCGCGATGCCGTCAAAAGCCGCGCTCAGCCAGCCGTTCTGCAGCAGGGCTGCGCGCACTTCGCAATGGTGTTCGGCGCAGCTCAGCGCGTAGTTTCCGGCCGATCCTTGTGCGCTGATTTCGATACGCTCGCCGCGCCACAAAAAGGCCATGACACGTTTGCCGGCATGACCGATCCGCCATGCATCGGCGCGCTGCCACGGCGAGTACGGATCGTTGCCGGTTGCGGCAAGCGTGACACGCGCTGCTTCTTCATGCAGCAGTGCGGCAGTCGCCGCAGCGAATAAAATTTCGGCGGGCGGTGTTTGCGTCTGTGGCAGAAATTCATCGAGATGGCGATCCAGATAACCGGTGTCGATGCGGCCTTCGACCACGACCGGATGACGCACGAGTTTTTCGAGGAATTCGATATTCGATTTCGACCCGACAATTTCACTTTCTGCGAGCGCTTCGCGCAAACGCGTCAGCGCGAGTTCGCGCGTCGTATCCCAGACGATCAGCTTGGTAATCATCGGATCGTAGAAAATGCTGACGGTATCGCCTTCGATCACGCCCGAGTCGATGCGCACATTCGCCGATGGCGCAGGTAGGCGCAATTGTTCGAGCCTGCCCGAACCGGGCAGGAAATTCTGCTCGGGATCTTCGGCGTAGAGACGCAATTCGATTGCGTGGCCATGCGCATGAATCTGCGTCTGCTGCAGCGGTAAAACTTCACCGGCAGCAACACGCAATTGCCACTCGACCAGATCGACGCCGAGCGTGAGTTCGGTCACAGGATGCTCGACCTGCAACCGCGTATTCATCTCCATGAAAAAGAAATCACCATTCTGCGCGACGATAAATTCGATCGTACCCGCGCCGAGATAATTCACCGCGCGCGCCGCAGCCACTGCGGCATTGCCCATCGCCTGGCGACGTTGTTGATTCAGAAACGGTGAGGGCGTTTCTTCGAGAACTTTCTGGTAACGCCGTTGCGCCGAACATTCGCGTTCATTGAGATGGATCACGTTGCCGTGGCTGTCGCCAAACATCTGGAATTCGATGTGTCGCGGATGCTCGACATAACGCTCGAGGATCACGCGCTGATCGCCGAACGAACTCTGCGCTTCGCGTTGTGCCGACTGCAGCGCGGCGACAAATCCGTCCGCACTGCGCACGATGCGCATGCCCTTGCCGCCGCCGCCGGACGTGGCCTTGATCATCAGCGGAAAACCGGTCGCGCACGCTTGTTCCTGCAGGAAAGCGGTGTCCTGATTTTCGCCGTGATATCCCGGTACCGTCGGCACGCCGTGCGCGATCATCAGCGCCTTCGCGCTGGCTTTTGAGCCCATCTGTTCCATGCTTTCTGGCGCGGGGCCGATGAAGCACAAACCCGCTGTTTTTATCTGGCGCGCAAACGCGGCGTTCTCGGAGAGAAATCCGTAGCCCGGATGAATCGCTTCCGCGCCGCTGCGTTTGGCGACCTCGATAATCGCATCGCCACGCAAATACGATTCGGCCGGCCGCGGCCCGCCGATCAGATATGCCTCGTCGGCCAGGCGCACATGCTGCGCGCGTGCATCCGCCTCGGAGTACACCGCGACCGTGGCGATGCCGAGATGGCGACACGTGCGGATCACACGACACGCGATTTCACCGCGATTGGCGATCAGGATTTTCTTGAACATGCACTCTCCATTAGTCCCGCGCCGAATTGAAAGATGCCGTCATTCCAGCGCAAGCTGGAATCCAGGTCTCCTTCAATCTGCAAAAGACTGAAATATCCGACTATTTTGTTGCACTTTAGAACTGGATTCCTGCCTGCGCTGGCATGACAGCGTGGGACTTTTCGCCCGATTTCAATCGGTTATCCAAGCGGCTTTGCGTTTGCCGAGAAACGCGCCCAGACCTTCCTGACCTTCATCGGATGCACGCAATCGCGCGATCAACGCCGCGTTTTCCGCATCGATTTTCCCCTGCATGCTCGCAACAAAACCGCGATCACGCTGCACCAATGCCTTGGCTTCGCGCACCGCCTGCGGCCCGGCCTTGAGCAGCAGATCGAGCTCGGTACGCACCACATCGTCGAGCTTTGCCGCGGCGACAACCGCATGCACGAGACCGATCGCACGCGCATGTTCGGCATCGAAAATCGCTGCAGTCAAAAACAAGCGCATCGCGTGGCGCTCACCGATCGCGCGGATCACATACGGCGAAATCACCGCCGGCACGAGGCCGAGCCGGGTTTCGGTCAGACCGAACTTGGCCGTGTCGGCGGCGATCGCGATATCGCAGCATGCGATCAATCCGACACCACCGCCGTAGGCCGCGCCATTGATTCTCGCCACGGTCGGCTTGGACAAAAATGCCAGCGTGCGCATGAGTTCGGCGAGGCGCAGCGAGTCGGCATAGTTGTCGGCTTCGGACGCGCTGGCCATGCCGCGCATCCAGTTCAAATCCGCGCCCGCCGAGAACGATGCACCCGCACCAGTCAGCACCACCACGCGCACCGATAAATCCTGATCGAGTTGTTGCAGCGCCTGCGTCAACGCGGCGATCAATTGATCGTCGAACGCGTTGTGCATGTCGGGGCGGTTGAGCTGCAGCGTTGCGATGCCGCGATCGATGCTGAGGTTGAGATTGTCGGACATGCGGCGGTTCTTCGCGAAGTGCGGACGATTCCGAATGATACTTGCTTGTCGGCTAGTACGGGCAGCAAACCAGTTGTGCGAACGGCACTTTCTTCGCTCACAGTTCGCGCCAGGTGTCAGTCAGTTATACGATTCGTAGGCACGCAGGCCGAACAAAACGGCCAAGCCTGAGTATGTTCAGTGGCAATTCGTAGGAGGACCTAGAGTTGGATACCAAGGACTTCAAATTTAAATTAAATGAATTCAAGGAGCTGTTTGGCATGCTCGGCGAGGATGTGACGTGCGCACTAGATCTTCTGAGGTCATCACCATCTCCGTTCGCAGATAGGACTCTGGTCCGTACGTACCTCGCGATGATTGAGGGACTGAGTCATCGTATGTGCAATATCGCTATCGAGGCTAAGACGATCTATCCGGGCAAATACGATCGGCGCGAGTTAGCAATTCTGTCGGGTACCGAGCGGGGCCTAAATCGGTGGGGAGAGATTACGACCAGTGGCAAATACGCAAAGGGTCCGCTTCCTATTCAGGTATTTTCGATGGATTGCTTTGCTCGGGTTTACGCCGTCTCGTTTGTCCCAAACATCCGCTCTTGCGGTCATCCCACGCCGGGATTCACTGCTCTGTGGAGGTTCGTCAAATTGCGAAGTGCTGTTACCCACCCCAAGACCCCGGCTGCATTTAATATTCTCCCCGGCCAGCGAGCTTCTGGAAACATCGCGGCGACCTGGTTCAAAGGCGAAATGTCGCGCATGATGTCACTTTTAGGTTCGGCTGCGCCTGACGTTGATGCAGATCTAAGCCATCGACGTTTGAGCAGCACTGCCCCCCGTGCCAATGTGACGTGAGACAGCTACCTCTTTCTAATTACTGAAGGTAGTCTGCACTCATGGATACACGTAGCTCTGCACATTCTTCATTG
>JAYVLO010000057.1:0-12847 GCA_043759455.1 Pseudolysobacter sp. | reverse complement strand
GCGAGAATGTGCGCCGCGTTGGTGCGTGGAACACCACCGACATGAGTGAACAGTCCTCCGATATACCAGCCGCCGGCACCATCGCTGATGACCGAGCGCAGCCCGGTAACTG
The DNA here is from genome assembly GCA_043759455.1 of Pseudolysobacter sp. Taxonomy (GTDB): domain Bacteria; phylum Pseudomonadota; class Gammaproteobacteria; order Xanthomonadales; family Rhodanobacteraceae; genus Pseudolysobacter. Next base: position 12,735 of record JAYVLO010000057.1, on the reverse strand, counting down.
AACCGCCGGAAGAGCTTGGGCCGGAGCCCGAAATCTCCGGCAAACCCGCTGTCACCGAGCCATCCAGCGCAACTTCGACGCCGGGGCCGGTGCGCGGACCTATGCGCGTGAACTGACCGCCGATATACACCGTATCGCCCACACGCTGGATTGCATTCACTACACCGTCGGGAACATAGGTGCGCAGCGGCGTATCTGGCAGGCCGTTATAAAACACGTCCGGTCTGATCGGTGTGCCGGGATGGGGGATGGCCGATGCCGATGCAGAGATCGTCGCGGCGAATGAAGTCGCGCCGAAAAACAGCGCCAGAGTCATCGCCGCAAACGACAACGCATATTTCGTACGACAGCGGATACCAAGCAGAGCGGGGGAATTTCGAAAATACATGGGTAGGGATACTCCTGACAAACAAGCGGCGGGATCGGCGCGTTGTTGCGGTGCCAACCGGAACTGTCCGACTGTGCGCCGCGCGTGGGAGCAGAACAATGCGATAACGCGGCAGGTTTATGGCAATGGCAGAAAACCGCCACGCATCACAACACGGATGTAACTATTCGCGGTCTTTATTGGCTGCGTGTTCATGCAGGGCTTGAGCGGCGAGCCAACCGGCCTGGAAACGCGTGCTGGCGCCGAGGCGTTTGGTCAGATCGACAATTCGCCGTGCGAGGGTGCGCGATGACATGCCCAGCTCGTGTTCGATCGATTTGTCGTTCATGCCCGAGGCAAGCAATGCGATCAGCGGATCGGCCAGCGGATTTGCCTCGGTTTCACCTGCACTGGCCAGCGTATCCGCAGCAGTGAATGGCGCCGCCGCGCGCCAGTACATTTCGAACATTTCGCACAACGCATCGAGTAGCGACGACGGACGCACCAATAATACCGGGCCATCTGGCCGATCCAGATGCAACGGCAGAATCGCGATGCGTCGGTCAAATACCACCAGCTTGAACGGCAGCGACGGATAGATGCGAAATTGCTCACCGGCCTGCGTGGCTATGCGCAGCCGACTCAACGTACCCGGCAGATTCAGCAGCTCACTATCGGTGATGGAGCGACAGCGCACGCCGCGCGCGAGGCACGCGACAATTTTTTCGTCCGGCTTGTCCGACGTCGAAACCAGCATCGGCATTCTTTCCAGCCCGAGAATTTCATTCTGCGCGGAGTTGATCGAATGCAGAAAATTTTGCACGGCTGCCTTGCGGCTGAGGATTTCGACGAAACGATCTTCGCCGCGACGATCTCGGCTTTCGCTGTAAGCCGATTCGCGCAACTTCACCATCGCCGCACGCGCCTGATTCAGCTCATCGGTCTTGCGTGCGATCAATACATCGGCGGCAATATCCGGCGGCACCGAGGAATAGCGCGGCGTTTCTTCCGGCGAATACGTGACCATGCCTTTTTTGTCGAGAGTATCGAGAATACGTAAACTAACGGCGTGCGACGTCCCGCTCGCCTGCGCGACCTCGGCCACGGTGGCGCCACTTTGCGGCAACAACATGCGGTAAATTTGCGCTTCGACAGGCGCCAGTCCAAGCGCCTTGAATGCGCTGGAGGTGGCAGAATCCTTCGATGATATTTTCATGCGTGGATCCGGTGGCGCGACCGGCACTTAGGTAGCGCGCCAGATTGATTTTCACATTGTAAGCGTTGCCGCATATGCAGCGAGTGAAGTTTTGTGCCAAGCGCTTTGTTTGAGCATCGTCTGCGCAACAAAATGCCATCATTTTTTGCGCTGGTACGCATAACGATTTGGCAAATGATCGCGATCCGGCTTCCGATCAGGACTCTTCAGAAAACTGAACACGCTGCATGTTCATTTTGCACGGTGTTTGCTGGCCGTGATTAGGCGATTTGGATGTCCAGAATAAAAGTCACATGAGGCCGCATCGCATCGGTTAATCTGATCCCAACTTCATTGCCGGATTCTCTTCTCGATGCTGCCTGTTCCGGTCAACCAAACCCGCGCGTTTTCCACTCTTTTCCTGATCGAGCTGTGGGAACGTTTTGGTTATTCCGGCATGGCATCGCTGCTCGTGCTTTTTATGGTGCAGAAGGAAGGTTTTGGCGACCAGCAAGCCAACCTGATCTGGGGTGCATTTACTGCGCTCATCTACACTGCGCCGACCATCGGCGGCTGGATCGGCGACAAGGTGCTCGGCACGCGCCGCACGGTGCCGATCGGCGCAGGCGTTCTTGCGCTCGGTTATCTGCTGCTGAGTATCGTCGGCGACGGTTTGTATGCGCTGTATTGCGCGATGGGCGTGATCGTCGTCGGCAACGGTTTGTTCAAATCCAACGCCGCGAATATGGTGCGGCGGATTTACGAAGGCGAAGACGCCAGAATCGATAGTGCATTCACGCTGTACTACATGGCGGTAAACGTTGGCTCGACGCTATCGATCCTGCTCGCGCCTTGGATCAAGGACCGTTTCGGCTGGCATGCCGCGTTTGCGATCTGCTGCGCCGGCCTGCTGCTCGGTCTGATCAACTATCTCGTGATGTTGCGCAGTATCGCCGGGGTCGGCTCACCGCCCGACGAACAGCCGATCCGCTGGGATCGTCTCGCACTCGTTCTGATCGGTGCCATCGCTAGCGTCGCTGCGGTCGCATTTGTCATCCAGCATCGCGATATCGCGGTGACGTGCGTCTACATCGCCGGCATCGTGATCCTCGCGATCTTCGCCTACATGATCAAAACCGGCGCGAAACACGAACGCGCCGGTTTGCTCACGGCGCTGATTCTGGTGTTGGAAACGCTGCTGTTTTTCATTTTCTACCAGCAGATGTCGACTTCGCTCACGCTGTTTGCGCTGCGCAACGTCGATTGGAACCAGACCCTGTTCGGCGCGCATGTTTTTACCTGGTCGGCGGCGCAATATCAGGCGCTCAATCCGATCTGGATCATGCTGCTGTCGCCGCTGCTGGCGTGGAGTTACCGACACTTCGGCAAGCGCGGTCGCGACCTGCCGATCGCCGGCAAGTTCGCGATCGGTTTTGCCGTGGTCGCGATCGGTTTTCTGATCTTCGGTTTGAGCGGCGCCAGCGCAATCGACGGCAAGGTGTCATCGTGGTTCATGTTCTGGGGTTACGGGTTTTATTCGCTCGGCGAACTGCTGGTCGGCGCACTCGGACTGGCGATGATCTCGCGCTATGTTCCGCTGCGCATGAGTGGTTTCATGATGGGCGCCTACTTCGTCGCCGTCGCGATCTCGCAATACCTCGGCAGCGTGGTGGCCAATTACGCGAGCATCCCCGAAAACATCAGTGATCCGCTCGCGAGCCTCGCGATCTACACCAGGCTATTCAACAATCTCGGGCTGCTGGCGATCGGCGCCACGGTGCTCGCGCTGGTGCTGCTGCCGCTGACCAAACGCCTGTCCGCAACGGTACACGGCGTATCCGCTGAATCATCGCAGGTGTGACTTTAACTTCGGCTCGATCCATGCGTTTTGACGGGCGCGGGTGTATCGAGAATGGCGCCGTAGCCGGCACGATAATCCGCATACCCTGGCGCAAAACCGCTAGCGCGCAACCGCGCATTGCTGACGCGTTTGTTGCCCAGCGTATCGATCAGCGATTTATCCTCGCGCTTGGGGCGTGCCACGTCGAGTTTATCGGCGAGCCAGTCATAGACGTCGCCATCGGCCGCCGGTAAATCATCGACAACATTGTAAATTGGAAGCGCTTGTTGCAGGCCCAACACATGCACCACCGCCGCGGCGGCATCGTCAACATGGATGCGATTGGTGTAGCGGACCGCGCCGGCATGAACCCGCACTTTTTGCGCACGGATATCCTCGATCAATCGCATGCGGCCCGGCCCGTAGATGCCGGCGAAACGCAACACACACGCATTCGCAAAATTCTGCAGCAACCACTGTTCGGTGTTCAGTAAAATTTCGCCGTTGAAAGCAAGCGGATGACATGCGGTTTCTTCATCGACCCATGCGCCGTGATGCTCGCCATATACGGCGCTCGACGAGACAAAAACGATCCGTCGCAACGTCGCCGCCGCTTGCGGCAATGCTGTCAGGAGACATTCCAGTCCATCGCGGAAAATTTGGCTGTACGCGTCATACGTGCGCTGTCGTGGCGTCGGCAGATACACCAGCGTTTCGATATCCGCGGGCAACGAGTGCAGCGTCGCGGGATCGGTCAGGTCGGCGACAATCGGAATGATGTTCGGCGGCAACGCAGTCGACGAACGACGCAGGCCATAGACTTTCCGGCCCTGCGCGACCAGCAAATTTGCAATCCGTATTCCGGTATCGCCGCAACCGGCGATCAGGCAGGCGCCGCGCGTATCGGCACTCACGCCGGCTTGATGGCGCCAGCCGGCGAGCGCGGCAGATAACGCAGCCACACCAGCCACACGCCGAGCGCATCGAGAATGATCAACGCCTGCCACAGGTACAAGTGGAACCAGTCGAACCACACCTGGTTCCACTGGCCGAGATAAAACAGGCTGATGATGCGCACCAGATTCAGCAACTGGATCGCGAGAAAACCGAGTGCGATGCCGGTCAGCTTGTTTTTCCACGGCGCCGGAAAAGCGAGGATCGCGGAAACGAGGATCAACACCGCTTCGACACCATTGCAACCGCGTTCGATCGACACCGCAAAACCGGTCGAGACACTACGCACGATCTTGCCCTCGACCACCACGCCCTTGTCGAATAGGTGAATCAGCCACACGCAGAGATCAGCCAGCAGCGAGGTGAACGGCACGATGACGTAGTCGTCGACCGGCTTCAAAAGCTCCAGCGGAAATAGCACTGCGATGCAAACGAGAAAGATCAGGACAAAACGAATCATGGGAAATCACGCGACCATTGACAGCATAGGATACCCGATTGCGCCCCCCCCCTCACCCGCTTCGATCAGCAAACCTTGGCAAAAACCCGCAGCGCGCTGGTAGCATCGGCAGATGAATCCCGCTCCCAACCTGTTTTTCATCGGCCCGATGGGCGCTGGTAAAAGTACGGTGGGCCAGCGTGTGGCGCGGTTGCTGAATCTCACGTTTCACGATCTCGATCACGCCATCGAGCACCGCACCGGCGTGAGTGTGGCGGTGGTGTTCGATGTCGAGGGCGAAGCCGGATTTCGCCGTCGCGAAAGCGAGGCGCTGGCGGAACTCGCCACGCATAGCGGCGTGCTGGTCGCGACTGGCGGCGGCGTGGTGCTGGATGCGCAGAATCGCCGTCTGCTGCGTGAATCGGGTTACGTGGTGCATCTGGAAATCAGCGTCGAACAGCAACTCGCGCGGCTCGCGCACGATCGCAAACGTCCGCTGCTGGCAGCACCCGATCGGCGTGCGCGCTTGCATCAACTTGCCGCCGTACGCACACCTTTGTACCGCGAAATCGCTGATCTCGCGGTGCCCACCGAACTGCACGGCAGCGTCGCGCATGCCGCACGGCGGCTGGCCGCCGTGATCGAACAACGCTGGCAGCGCCAGCATCCGGAACACGTCGCATGAGCAGTTTTTTATGAGTCATCGGGAAATCCGCGTCGAACTCGGTACGCGCAGTTATCCAATCTGGATCGGCCCCGGCCTGCTCAGGCAATCGCCACTGTGGCGCCGCAGTATCGGTGGGCGGCATGTGCTGATCGTCAGCAACAGCACGGTCGCGCCGCTGTATCTGCAAACGGTTGCTGCGGGTTTGCAGGGGCTGAGTTGTGACAGCCTGATCCTGCCCGACGGCGAAACCCACAAGACGCTGGACAATACCGGACGGGTGCTGGCGAAACTCGCCGAGATCAAAGCCAGCCGCGATGCAACGGTGATCGCGCTCGGTGGCGGTGTGATCGGCGATCTCGCCGGGTTTGCGGCATCGTGCTACATGCGTGGCATCGCCTTTGTGCAGATGCCGACCACGTTGCTGGCGCAGGTCGATTCGTCGGTCGGCGGCAAGACCGGCGTGAATTTGCCGGCCGGCAAAAACCTGGTCGGCGCATTTCATCAGCCGCGCGCGGTGGTGATCGATACCGATACGCTGGCGACCTTGCCCGAGCGCGAATATCGCGCCGGCTTGGCCGAAATCGTGAAATACGGTGCGCTCGGCGATGCCGATTTTTTCGCATGGCTGGAACAAAATGCCGATGCGCTGATCTTGCGCGATCCCGCCGCGATCACGCATGCCATCGCCACCAGTTGCGCACACAAGGCGGCGATCGTCGCGCGCGACGAACACGAACTTGGCGAGCGCGCGCTGCTCAATCTCGGCCACACCTTCGGCCACGCGCTCGAAACCGCAACCGGTTATGCAACGCTTCTGCATGGCGAAGGCGTGGCGATCGGCATGCTGCTCGCCGCGCGACTTTCGACGCAGCTCGGTCGTGCGCCGGCGGCGGATGCCGAGCGCCTGGCGCTGTTGCTGCAAAGGCTCGGTTTGCCGATCGATATCCCGGCCGGTATCGCCGCAGGAACGCTGTTCGGACATATGCAGCTCGACAAAAAAAATATCAGCGGCCGGCTCCGGCTGATCTTGTGGCGCGGCATCGGCCAGGCCGAAATCGTCGCGGATGTGGCCAGCAACGAAGTAATGCAGGTACTGAACAACGCGACCGAAGCGGTGCATCACTAAAATCGAAATCGTAGGACGCAAATCGCGTGTTGTCCGATCGCATCGGCTAAACTAGGCGAATGCGTATTTACATGCAAACCAAACCTGCCGCTGCCGAAGCGCCGCGTTATTACCAAATCGCGCTGCAGCAGGATCTGCTCGGCGGCTGGACCCTGACCCGCGAATGGGGCCAGACCGGCGGTCGCATCAGCCTCAAGCAGGAAGTGTATCTTGAGCGCGACGATGCGCTGAACGCATTCGAACTCGCGCGCGATGTGCAACTCAAGCGCGACTTTTTTATTACGTTCAGTCAGGGCCTCGAAGGCCGCGCGTTCGGCTGAAGCGGCCTCAAAAACTACTCCGCTCAATATTTTGCACGCGGGCGGTGCGCGAAATCCTCGTGTACTCAATGTACATTCCGATTGCTCTCCATAGACCACCCTTGCGGTGACGCTCCGGCCTCACACAAACTCCCGTCGCTCGCTACGTTTGTTAGGCCACTTCACACTACTGCTACCGTCAAACCCCTCAAGACCGTCAAGAAAATTCATGTCGCAAACTCCTCTGCTCAATGACCGTTTCCTGCGTGCGCTGAAACGCCAGCCGGTCGACAAAACCCCGGTCTGGATCATGCGCCAGGCCGGACGTTACCTGCCCGAGTACCGTGCCGCGCGCGCGCGCGCCGGCGATTTCCTGACGCTGTGCAAGACACCCGAACTGGCCTGCGAAGTGACCTTGCAGCCGCTCGATCGTTTCGCCCTCGATGCGGCGATCTTGTTCTCGGACATCCTTACCATTCCCGACGCGATGGGCCTCGGCCTGCATTTCAGTGAAGGGGAAGGGCCGCAGTTCGCACGCCCGATCCGTACCTCGGCCGACATCAATCGGCTTGCGGTACCCGATCCCGAAGTCGAGCTGCGTTACGTCATGGACGGCGTGCGTACGATCCGTCACGCGCTGGCCGGCCGGGTGCCGCTGATCGGCTTTGCCGGCAGTCCATGGACCCTCGCGTGCTACATGGTCGAAGGCCGCGGCTCGCGCGATTTCGCACGGGTCAAGGCGCTCTGCTGGAACGAACCCGAACTCGCGCATCGCCTGCTCGATGTGATCGCGCGTTCGGTTGCGATCTATCTGGCCGCGCAAGCTGCCGCCGGCGCGCAGGCGCTAATGGTGTTCGACACGTGGGGCGGGCTGCTGCCACCGATGCAATTTCACGAATTCTCGCAACGCTATCTCGGCCAGATCGCGCTGCTGTTGCAAAGCGATCCGAACACGCGCGACGTGCCGCTGATTTTTTTCAGCAAGGGCGCCAATAGCCATCTCGAAACTCTCGCCGATACCGGCTGTACGGCGCTCGGCGTGGACTGGACCATCAGCCTCGACGACGCGCGCCGTCGCGTCGGTCATCGCGTCGCGCTGCAAGGCAATCTCGATCCGGCCGTATTGCACGCCTCGCCCGACGTGATCCGCGCGCAGGTGCAAGCGACACTGCGGAGTTTCGGCAACGGCCCCGGCCATATTTTCAATCTCGGTCACGGCGTGACGCCGGATATCGATCCCGAAAATGTGCGCGTGCTGGTCGATGCGGTGCATGAGTTCAGCGCGCATTCGTCCGCTTAGCAATTCTCCAGGCGCTCGTGGAAGATTTTTGCTCGCCTTTTTTGCTCGTCATTTCAGCGCAGTCTGAGGCGCTTTTCAACAGCACGCCGCCGCGTTCTTTGCATCGCATGCGCTTCGGTCTAGAGTCGCGCCCTGAGCTCGGCTGAATCCTACTCCTTGCGGGACACTGCAATGCCCATCAAATCTCTGCGTAATTGCCTCGGAATCATCGTACTTGGCAGCGCTCTCGCTAGCGCCGCTGCGCCAACCAACACACCACCGCTGGCACCGGACATCCCGAAAAAATTCGAGGCTCCGACGGACAACGCCGACTACAGCAAACGCGAAGTGATGATCACGATGCGCGATGGCGTCAAGCTGCATACCGTCATCGTCGTACCGAAAAATGCGCAGCACGCGCCGATCATTTTCACGCGCACGCCGTACAACGCGAGCAAGCGCGCCGAACGCAATATCAGCCCGAGCATGCTCGCGACCTTGCCGATGGGCGACGAGGTTTTTGTCAGCGACGGTTACATCCGTGTGTTCCAGGATATTCGCGGCAAGTATGGCTCGGAAGGCGATTACGTGATGACCCGGCCGCTGCGCGGGCCGCGGAATTCGAGCAAGGTAGATCACTCCACCGACGCCTACGATTCGATCGACTGGCTCGTGAAAAACGTGCCGGAAAGCAATGGCAAGGTCGGTATGATCGGCTCGTCGTACGAAGGATTCACCGTGCTCATGGCGCTGGTCAATCCGCATCCGGCGCTCAAGGTGGCGGTGCCGATGAGCCCGATGGTGGACGGCTGGAAAGGTGACGACTGGTTCCATAATGGCGCATTCCGCCAGACCAATTTCGACTACATCTACAGCCAGACCACCGCGAAGGGCGAAGGCAAGCATGTCGCGCGCGGCGGCTTTGATGACTACAGTAATTTCCTGCGTGCAGGTTCCGCTGGCGACTACGCAAAACGTTTCGGCTTCGATCGGTTGCCGTACTGGAAAAAACTGTCCGAACATCCGGCCTACGATGCTTACTGGCAAGGTCAGGCGCTCGATCCGGTAATCGCTGCGCAACCACTGACCGTGCCGCGCATGATTGTCGCCAGCCTGTGGGATCAGGAAGACATGTACGGCGCGCTCGCGACGTATGCAGCAACCGAACCGAAGGACAGCAACAACGACAAGAATTATCTCGTGCTCGGACCGTGGCGCCACAGCGGCGTGAACTACGACGGCAGCATGCTCGGCCCGCTCAAGTTCGATGGCGATACTGCGTTGCAATTCCGTCGCGACGTGATGAAACCGTTTCTCGATACCTATTTGAAAGACGGCGCGGTGAAGGCCGACACACCGCCGGTGTTTGTTTACCAGACCGGGATCAATCGCTGGCAACGCCTGTCGCATTGGCCGCTGGCTTGCGAAAAAGATTGCGCGGCGATATCAAAACCGCTGTATCTGCAGGCCGGATTGCATGTCGGTTTCGATCCGCCGAAAACGACTGCGGCAGTCTCAAAATTCGACGAATATGTTTCCGATCCCGCCAAGCCGGTACCGTACCTGCCGCGCCCGGTGCATTTCGAGGATGGCGATGCGTGGAAACGCTGGCTGGTCACCGATCAGCGGTTTGTCGACGGTCGCCCCGATGTACTTACCTACACGTCGGAACCGCTGACCGCCGCAGTGAGGATTGCCGGTGCGCCGATGGTGAACCTGTTCGCCTCGACCAGCGGCACCGACAGCGACTGGGTGGTGAAACTCATCGACGTCTATCCCGATGAAATGTCCTCGCAAGCGGAGCTCGGCGGTAACGAAGTCGGCATCGCGATGGATATTTTTCGCGGCCGTTATCGCGACAGCCTGGAACATCCGCACGCGATCGAAGCGGACAAAGTGGAAAAGTATATTTTTTCGCTGCCGAACGCGAATCACGTTTTCCTGCCCGGCCATCGCATCATGGTGCAGATCCAGTCAAGCTGGTTTCCGCTGTACGACCGCAATCCGCAAACCTATGTCGAGAATATTTTCTTCGCCAAACCTGAGGATTATCTTCGTGCTACGCAGAAGATTTATCGCGATGCGTCTGCATCGAGTTTCATTAGTTTGCCGGTTGTGCCGAATGAATAAGCGCGATCACGAGCGAATCTGACGAGCGGGTATTCGGGTAACGGCGCAGCCGAAAAATCATCCGCACTGATTGCCGTCTTTGGGCGCGGCATCAAGCGCATCGGCCAATTGCGCGCCGCTGATTGGTTTGCGCAAAAATCCGTCCATACCGGCGTCGCGAGTGCGTTGCTCCTCATCGCCGCCGGAACGCGCGGTAATCGCGATCACGAACAGGCGTGCCGTGTTGTTGCTGCGCTCGCGTTCGCGCAGCAGCCGTGCGAACTGGAAACCGTCGATACCCGGCAGATCGAGATCGAGCAAGACCCGATCGATATCGCCGCGCTCGAGCTCAGCCAACGCCGCAAGTCCGTGCGGCGCGTGGCGCACGCGGTGACCTTGCGCTTCGAGCAGGCCGACGATCACGCGTGCGATCGTGGCATCATCTTCGACCAGCAGGACTCGCAAGCTCGCGACGAAAGTTGTCTCGTTTACTGCAGTAGCGACAGTGCTCGCCGACGGCGGGATTGCGCTATCCGTGTTCTCGGCAGCAACCTGCGGCAACGGCAGGCAGACGTTGAAGGTCGTGCCGACACCGAGAGCACTTTCGACGCTGATCGTGCCGCGCATGCATTCGACCAGTTCGCGACAAATCGCCAGGCCGAGTCCGCTACCGCCGTAACGCTGCGTGATGCCGCCGTCGGCCTGTTCGAAACGCTGGAACAGGCGTTCGCGCAGCTCGGCACTCATACCCGGCCCGGTGTCGTGAACGCTCAACAACACGCTGTCGTCCGCAGCGCGCGCAAGTGAAATTCCGACGCTGCCATGCTCGCAGAATTTCAACGCGTTGTTGCACAGGTTCAATAAAATTTGTTTCACGCGCAGCACATCGCCGGATACCAATCGCGCGGCATCCGGCGCGATGCGAAGATCGAATCCGAGGTTTTTTTGCAACGCCAGCGGTTGCTCCAGCGCATGCACTTCGCGCAACAGTGCAGGCAGATCAAACGGCTTCGATTCGAGCTCGAGCTTGCCCGCTTCGATGCGCGCGAGATCGAGTGCGTCATTGACCAGACGCAACATCAGGCTGCCCGATTGCGCGATGGTTTCGACGTAACCGCGCTGGCGCGCATCGAGCGGCGTGCGCAATAAAAGTTCGGTCATGCCCAGCACGCCAGTCATCGGTGTGCGGATTTCATGGCCCATGTTGGCAAGGAAACCGGACTTCGCCGCACTCGCCTGCTCGGCCCAATGACGTTGCTGTTCGGCCAAGGCAAATTGATGACGCAGCTGCACGCGCCGCCTATAACTTAGGAACGCCGCGAGCAGAAACAAAAGTCCGATCAAGGCATACACCGCGTAGGCAAAAGGCGTCAGCCACGGCGCACGTTTGACGTCGATCTGCAACGGCTTGGAACTCGCACTCCACACGCCATCGGCATTTGCAGCGCGTATCTGCAGCTGGTATTTTCCGGCCGACAGCTGACCGAATTCGCGCACGCCGCGACTGCCGTTATCGACCCACGTCGAATCGTACCCGGCCAGCTGGAATTGATACCGATTGCCCGGCGGATTGGCGAACGACAACGCATGGGCCTCGACCCGCAGATCGCGATCGTTCCAGTTCAACTCGATCTTCGAATCGGTCCCCGGCAACGCCAGCCGCTGCGCATCCCGACTGATGCTGATGTCGCCCCATACCAGCGGCGGCGCGATTGGGTTGGTGTCGAATTTCCTCGGATCGAACGCGACGATGCCGGCCAGGTTTGCGGCGAACAAGATGCCCTGCGGCGTTTGCACGAACGCGCCATCGGCGAATTCGGTGCTGATCAGGCCGTCACGAATATCGAACTGGCGAATCGCACGCGATTGCGGATTGATGCGAAATAATCCGCGCGCGCTGCTCACCCAGAGTTGTCCCGTGGTATCGATCACCATGCCACCGGCTTCGACCGCCGGCCAGCCGTCGGCAGCGTCGATTCGCTGAAGCGATTTCAAGCCACTCGCATCGACTCGGAAACGTTCGAGCGCACCGAGTGTGTGCAACCAGAGCGTGCCGTCGGCGGCAAAACTCAAGGCGTGCACGCGTTGCGATGGCGCGCCTTTCGGCGAAACAAATTGCTGGCTGGCCGCATCGAAAAATTGTAGGCCCTCGGCATGCGCGAGCCAGAGTTTTGCCTGCGCATCACAACGCAACGCGGTGATGTCGACGCTGACCAATCCGCTCGCACCGACCACAAAGCGCGTGATCGCATGCGTTTTTGCATCGATGCGATGCAACGCGCCGCCGCGCGCGCTGGCCCAGATCGTCTGCTCAGGACATGCGAGCAAGATGTTGAACACGCCGGGCATCAGCGCATCGTCGCGTTTGGCGTCGAGCGGCAATGCCTGTAACGTATTTTTGTCCAGATCGAAAATGCCGAGCCCCGCGCGGTGCCCGATCCACAACTGATGTTGCTGATC
>JAYVLO010000056.1:0-14050 GCA_043759455.1 Pseudolysobacter sp. | reverse complement strand
CAGCGCGCGACCTGCCGGAACTGGCCCGGCGTTCACCGGAGCTCTCGGCGCAGCGCGTCACGGTTCGTCTGCTGCGCTGAAGACCTGTACGTGGCGTCGCTCACATGCTCCTTCGGTATTGCCCGCCCACCTCGAACAGCGCCGAGGTGATCTGCCCGAGGCTGCAGCAGCGCACCGCGTCCATCAGCACCTCGAAGACGTTGCGGTTGTCGATCACCGCCTGCTGCAGCCGCTGCAGCATCGCCGGCGATTCATCGGCGTGCGCCGCGTGGAAATCGGCGAGCCGCTTCAGCTGACTCTGCTTCTCGTCGTCGGTGCTGCGGGCCAGCTCCAGCGTGTCCACCACCGGGTCGCCGTGCGGGTTGCGGAAGGTGTTGACGCCGACGATGGGGTACTCGCCGGTGTGTTTGAGCATCTCGTAGTGCATGCTCTCCTCCTGGATCTTGCCGCGCTGGTAACCGGTTTCCATCGCACCGAGCACCCCGCCGCGTTCGGCGATCTTTTCGAACTCGCTCAACACGGCTTCCTCGACCAGTTCGGTCAGCTCCTCGATGATGAAGGCGCCCTGGTTCGGGTTCTCGTTCTTCGCCAGGCCCCACTCGCGGTTGATGATGAGCTGGATCGCCATCGCGCGTCGCACGCTGTCTTCGGTGGGCGTGGTGATGGCCTCGTCGAAGGCGTTGGTGTGCAGGCTGTTGCAGTTGTCGTCGATCGCGATCAGCGCCTGCCAGGTGGTGCGGATGTCGTTGAACTGGATCTCCTGCGCGTGCAGCTAACGGCCGCTGGTCTGGATGTGGTATTTCATCATCTGGCTGCGCGCGTCGGCGCCGTAACGCTCGCGCATCGCACGCGCCCAAATACGCCGCGCGACGCGGCCGATCACGGTGTATTCCGGGTCCATGCCGTTGCTGAAAAAGAAAGACAGGTTCGGCGCGAAATCATCGATCTTCATGCCGCGCGCGAGGTAATACTCGACAATCGTGAAACCGTTGCTGAGCGTGAAGGCGAGTTGCGAAATCGGGTTCGCGCCGGCCTCGGCGATGTGATATCCCGAGATCGATACCGAATAGAAATTGCGCACCGCGTGGTCGACGAAATACTGCTGGATATCGCCCATCATGCGCAGCGCGAATTCGGTCGAGAAGATGCAGGTGTTCTGCGCCTGATCCTCTTTCAAAATATCCGCCTGCACGGTGCCGCGCACCTTGGTCAGGGTGTCGGCCTTGATGCGCGCGTAGGTTTCGGCATCGACCACTTCTTTGCCCGATACACCAAGCAGGCCGAGGCCGAGACCGTCACTGCCTTCGGGCATCGCGCCTTCGTAACGTGGGCGAGTTTTGCCGGCAAACAGCGCTTCAATTTTTGCGTGTGCCTCGTCCCAGCGTTTGGCATCCGCGCGCAGGTATTTCTCGACCTGCTGATCGATCGCGGTGTTCATGAACATCGCGAGGATAATCGGCGCCGGCCCGTTGATCGTCATCGATACCGATGTGGTCGGCGCGCACAAGTCAAAGCCCGAATAGAGTTTTTTCATGTCGTCCAGCGTCGGGATGTTGACGCCGGAGTTGCCGATCTTGCCGTAGATATCCGGGCGGATCGCCGGATCTTCGCCATACAACGTGACCGAATCGAACGCGGTCGAAAGGCGCGCCGCGGCCAGCCCCTGACTCAAATAATGGAAGCGCCGATTGGTGCGCTCGGGCGTGCCCTCGCCCGCGAACATGCGGATCGGATCTTCGCCGACGCGCCGATACGGGAACACGCCACCGGTGTACGGATATGCGCCCGGCAGATTTTCCTTGAGCAGGAACTTGAGCAGATCGCCCCAGTCGCGATACGTGGGCGCGGCGATTTTCGGAATCTTCTGATGCGACAACGACACGCGATAATTTTCACCGCGCACCGGCTTGCCGCGCACGTTGTATTCGTATTCTTCGTCGGTGATCGACTTGAGCCGCTGCGGCCATTCGCGCAGCAGCGCGATCGAATCGGCGTCGAGCGTTTTCACCGCATCCTGATAACGCTGACGCAAGGTCAGCAGGCTGCGATCGTCATTGTCGACCAGATCGGACGGATCGTACCAAGCGAGCGCCTTCGGCAAATGGGCATCGCCAATATCCTTGAGCGATTGCCAATAACTCTGCGCACGACTCGCCGCGTCGGCCTGCCGTTCGGCATCGGTATTGATGGCGCGGCCGCCCTCGGCGATCTCGGCGAGATAACGCACGCGTGCACCCGGAATCAGCACCGTCGCGCGCGGCTCCTTGAGCACGATGTTGCCGGCGGGTGTCCATTTATCGGCGGGCAACTTGAGTTTTTCGCGCAGCAGTCGACACAGATTGTCGAACATCCAGGTGATGCCCGGATCGTTGAACTGGCTTGCGATGGTCGGATACACCGGCACCTGTTCGTCGGTCAGCTGGAACGCGACACGGTTGCGCTTCCACTGCTTGCGCACATCGCGCAGCGCGTCCTCGGCGCCGCGCTTGTCGTATTTGTTGAGCACCACGAGTTCGGCGAAATCGAGCATGTCGATTTTCTCGAGCTGCGATGCCGCGCCGTAATCGCTGGTCATCACATACATCGGAAAATCGACGAGATCGACGATTTCCGAATCGGACTGGCCGATGCCCGCAGTCTCGACGATCACCAGATCGTAGGCCTGACCGCGCAGGAAACCGATGCATTCCTTGAGCACGATATTGGTCGCGACATGCTGGCGACGTGTCGCCATCGAGCGCATGAAAACGCGCGGACTACGCAGCGAGTTGAGGCGAATGCGGTCGCCGAGCAAAGCGCCGCCGCTGCGCCGACGCGTGGGATCGACCGCGAGTACGGCGATGCGCATTTGTGGAAAATGTTGCAAAAAGCGATTGACCAGTTCGTCCACCACCGATGACTTGCCCGCGCCGCCCGTGCCGGTGATGCCAACCACCGGCGTCTGCGCGCCGGCAAGCTGCCACTGCTTGCGCAGGTGCGCGAGTTCGCTCTCGCTGTAGGCACCTTCCTCGATCGCCGAGAGCATGTGGCCGATCGAGATTTCATCGTCGATATGCGGCTGCGAGGTCGGCTGCAATGCGCCGCTGTCCGCACGATGCGCCACCGCCCAGCCCGGACGCTTTTCCGCGGCGGTGCGTGTGCGCCGCACGAGGTCTTCGATCATCGCGACCAGGCCCATGTGCATGCCGTCGTTCGGATGATAAATGCGCTCGACGCCGTACTTGTGCAGCTCGGCAATTTCCTCGGGCGTGATCGTGCCGCCGCCGCCGCCGAACACACGCACGTGACCGGCGCCGCGCTCTTTGAGCATGTCGACCATGTACTTGAAATATTCGTTGTGGCCGCCTTGGTATGAGCTCAGCGCGATCGCGTCGGCGTCTTCCTGCAGTGCGGCGCGCACTACATCTTCGACGCTGCGATTGTGGCCGAGATGGATCACCTCGCCACCTTGCGCCTGGATCAAACGACGCATGATATTGATCGCGGCATCGTGACCGTCGAACAGGCTGGCCGCGGTAACAAAGCGCAGAGGCGCGGCTTCGGCGGAAAGATCCCTGGCCGCTAATTGCTTGATGAGCGTGCTCACGATAACTCCAGACAATCACACAGAGAGTGCAATTGTACTCCGTTGCGCCGGGGCGTTTGAAAGGCCGCCCAAAACGCGACAGGCCCGCGCATGGCGGGCCTGTCCTTCAGCGAACCTCAACTCGGCGGCGATCAATTCGGCGGCGTGATCGCGATCGAATTGTCGTAAGTGATGTCCTGCACGCTATGGCTGTTCTTGCCCATTGCCTGGCCATCGGATTCCATGTGGATCACGCGACCGCTGGTGTCGCTGACCCAGATTTTCGCGTTCGACGTACTCTTGATTCCCATCATCGAAACGCTCGTTGTATAGCTGTAGGTCTTGGCTTTTTCGCCGTTGATGGTGTCAGGGCCGAGAAACTTGGCATCGCTCATGTTCTTTTCCGCTTCGGCCATCGCCGCCGGCGTGAACTGGCCGATCATGCGGCTCATGTCCATCGGCAATTTCTGCCACGCGCCGTTGTTTTTCATCCAGCTGCCTTCGGGAATCACGATGATTTCGCTGCGATCGCTGAGCACATGAAAATGATCCGGCATGATGACATCGACGGAGGTCTTCATGTTTTTGCCATCCAGCGTGCTCACGCCGACGTTGTGGAACTTGGTGCCGGGTTTGGCCATCTGGTGCATCGCCGCGCTGATGTCCGCACGCGCATCGGCGGCGTAAATATTCTGCGCCGCACCCGCGATCAACAACACACTCATCACGCCCAAGATTGGTTTACGCATTTGTTTCCCTCCAGAGATTCGTTGCGAAAAATTTTGCCGCGGTGCGTAAGATAACCCAGCTCGAAATTTTTGGCGCAACTCTCGATGCGGCAATGCGTCAACCGCTATTGCGCAGGCCCGCCGCCAGGCCGTTGATGGTGAGGTGAATCGCGGTTTTCGCCGACTCATGCGCACGACCCGCGCGATAACGTTTGAGCAACTCCACTTGCAGGTGATTGAGCGGATCGAGATAGGGAAAACGGTTGCGGATCGAGTTGGCCAGGCCGGGTTGATCGGCGAGCAAATCGGTCATCTCGGTGATCGCCCTGAGATGCTCGATCGTCAATGCCATCTCGGCCTTTATGCTGCCGAAAATATTCGTGCGCAGGTCGGCATCGGTGCACAATTCGGCATAACGCGAGGCGACCGCGAGATCGGTCTTGGCCAGAACCATGCGCATGTTCGAAAGAATGGTGCGGAAAAATGGCCAGCGCGCGTGCATCTCGCGCAGCAACGGCAAACCGTCGGGATTTTCTGCCAGCCACGCCTGCACCGCCGAACCAAAACCGTACCAGCCCGGCAGCAACAAGCGACATTGACCCCACGAAAATCCCCACGGAATCGCGCGCAAATCCTCGATGCGCGGTGAGCCGCTGCGCGATGCCGGACGGCTGCCGATATTGAGTTCAGCGATCTCCGCAATCGGCGTGGTCGCGCGGAAATATTCGGCGAAATTCGGCGTGTCGTAAACAAGTTTGCGATATGCGGAATACGCGTGTTGCGACAGTGCTTCGACCGCGTTGCGATAGTCTGCGGTTTCGACATCGTCGGCCGGTGCGAGACTCGTCAACAGCGTCGCCGCGGCGAGACTTTCGAGATTGCGTCGGCCTTGTTCGGGATCGGAATATTTGCTGCGGATGATCTCGCCCTGCTCGGTCACACGAATGGCGCCGTTCACGCTGCCCGGCGCCTGCGCGAGAATCGCCTCGTAACTCGATCCGCCGCCGCGCCCGACAGCGCCGCCACGGCCATGAAACAGCCGCATGCGAATTTTCTGCGCATTGCACAACAACATCAGCCGCTGCTGCGCCTGATACAACACCCAGTTCGCGGTGAGATAACCGCCGTCCTTGTTGCTATCGGAATAGCCGAGCATGATTTCCTGCGCGTCGCCGCGCGAGCGCAGCCAATCGCGATACAGCGGATGCACGAACGCGTCACGCATGATCGTATCGCAGGCGTGCAGATCGGAAATCGTCTCGAACAACGGAATGATGTCGATCGCGAGCTGCGGCTGGGCGCCCGGTTTGAGCAAGCCGACTTCTTTCGCAAGCAGACCGACTTCGAGCAAATCCGACAACGATGCGGCCTTTGAAATCACGTAATGCGGCAATGCCTCCGCGCCGTATCGCGCATGAATCGATGCGGCCACGCGCAGGATCGCGAGCTCGGAAACCGTGCGTTCGCTGTACTCGATATGCGGCGACGACAACGGTCGCGCGCTGCGCAGTTCATCGGTCAACAATGCGGACCGCGCATCTTCATCAAGCGTCAGGTAATCGGCACAAACGCCTGCATGCGCGAGCAATTCCGCGACCACCACTTCGTGCACATCGGCGTTCTGGCGCATGTCGAGTGCGGCGAGGTGAAAACCGAAACACCGTACCGCACGATTCAGCCGGCGCAGTCGACCTTGAGCGAGCGCGCTCGATCCGTGCGTGCGCAATGACGCATCCAGAATTTCCAGATCGGCGAGAAATTCGTGCGATGAATTGTAAGGCGGACGCAGCGATACCGGCTCGGGATTAGTGCGCAGGCCAAGCCAGGATTTTGCCGTGGCCGCGAGCCGCGCATACACACCGATCAGCGCGCGACGATACGGTTCGTTGGCGCGATACGGCGATTCGTCGTGCGCGTGTTCCGCGAGTTTTTCGAGCGCCGGGCTGACACTGACAATACGCGCCGACAACGACAGCTCGGCGCCGAGCAAATGCAGCTCGCCGAGGTAATGCGTGATGACCAGCGCGGCCTGCTCGCTGATCGCGGTTTGCAGCATGTCGGCGGTGACGAACGGATTGCCGTCGCGATCGCCGCCAATCCACGAACCCATGCGGAAAAATGCCGGCAGACCCGCACTATCCGATTCCGCAAACTGCGCCGCGATATTGTCTTCGAGCGCGCAATACATCTGCGGCAATTGTTCGAGGAACGTGTAACGGTAATACGCCAGCGCGTTTTCGATTTCGTCGCGCACGCGCAGCTTCGCATGACGCAACATCGCGGTCTGCCAGAGCGTGAGCACGCGCTGGAACAAATGTTCGCTGAGCGTTCCCGATTCTTCGGGCGTGAGTGATTCGCGATCACGCCGATGCAGCAGGCTCGCGATCGCGCGCTCACTATCGAGCACACTGTGACGCTGCACTTCGGTGGGATGCGCGGTGAGCACCGGCATGATGCGCGCGCTGGCGAACCATTGTTTTAATGTCGGTGCGTCGATGCCGGTATCGCGCAGACGCGCGAGTGCGAAGGCGAGCGTACCTTCGGGCGCGTGATCGCCGGCAATCAGCAACGCGCGGCGCTGGCGATTCTGTTCTACATCTTCCGCGATATTGGCGAGGTGCGAAAAATACGAAAACGCACGCACGACCAGCAGCGATTCCGCCTCGCTCAATCCGTCCAGCAGATTTTCCAAAGTGCTGCGCGCAGTCAACGCAGCTTCACCGCTGGCGCGGCGGAATGCGACCGCGCTCTGGCGGATATTTTCCACCTTGTCGAAAATTTCTTGCCCGCTTTGCGCGCGCAAAACATCGCCGAGCAGACGCCCGAGCAGGCGCACATCTTCGTGAAACAACTGTTGGTCGACAGGCATCGCTGATTCCGTGCAGAGGATGGCGGGACGATAGCCGCAACACCCTACCAGGGCGCGCTGACACCGATTGGCAAATCACAAAATCGCCGCGCTATTGCAGCTCCACCGCAGCGTATCGGAATATACCGCATCGCAGCAAAAGCGCCAGCATGGGCGATTGAACGACATCGTCACGATACTTTTTTGCCTCGAAAAGCGCCGGATTTATCGCGACTGGCGACAGTGGTCTCGCCACTCGCGTAGACTTCCCAAGAATTGCTAAGGTAGGCGAAACGGAATGCGTATCGGTCGATCAATTGCAGACGACGTCGCAGCAATCAGTCGGATCGACGCGGTGCCCACGCTATTGCAGGTTGTGGCACGCACCACCGGCCTGCGCTTTGCGGCCGTCGCGCGCGTCACCGATAGCAGCTGGACCGCGTGCGCGGTCTACGATCTCATCGATTTCGGCTTGAAACCCGGCGGCGAACTTGACCTCGAATCGACCATCTGCAACGAGATCCGCCAGCATCAAAAAGCCGTCGTCTGCAGTCATGTCAAAGTCGATCCGTACTTCGCCACGCATCACACGCCAAAGCTGTACGGTTTCGAGAGTTACATATCGATCCCGATTCTGCGTCTGGACGGCAGTTTTTTCGGGACGTTGTGTGCGCTCGATCCGCTACCGGCCAAGCTGGATGATCCGAATATCCTCAAGACGCTGGAGTTGTTTGCGCAATTGATCTCGGCGCAGCTCGATATCGAGGAACAGCTCGAAGAAAAAAATGCCGCGCTGCTCGAAGCTCAGGAAAATACGCTGCTACGTGAACGATTCATCGCCGTGCTGGGTCACGATCTGCGTAACTCGTTGCAGGCGATCGGCTTTGGTACGGAGTTATTGAAGGAGCGACTCGCCGACGCACGCGCGCTGAAAATTGTGCGCAGCATCGAGCTGAGTTCCGGTCGCATGACCGAGCTGATCCAGAACGTTCTGGATTTCGCCCGCGGGCGGCTCGGCGGCGGCGTGCCGATAACACTGGAGAACGACAAACGTCTTGCCGATGAACTGCGCCATGTCATTTCGGAAGTTCAATCGGCGCACGTCAATCGTGTTATTGATGTCAAAATGAATATTCAATTTCCGATGATCTGTGATCGTCATCGCATTGCGCAACTGTTAGGGAATCTGCTGTCGAACGCAGTTACCCACGGCGCGATTGATCGGCCTGTGAGCGTGATCGCGCGTGGCGATGCAGAAAATTTTGAGCTTTCGGTAACGAATATCGGAGCCGTCATTGCCGCCGACAAAGTAGCGCAACTATTCCAGCCGTTCTCGCGCTCCAACGGCGACACACCTCGCTCAGGCTTGGGGCTCGGGCTCTACATCTCGGCTGAGATTGCCAAGGCGCACGGCGGTACGCTCGAATTATCGTCGTCCAGCGAGGCTGGCACATGCTTCACTTTTCGCATGCCGACCAACCGCGCGGCACTCGCGCTTCTGGTCGAACCAGTGCAAGAACTGGGGTTGCGATCAAGATAATTCGCGCGACGTGCTTCTCTCGTGCGACTAAATAGCGCGAGAGAAATTATTTGGTTGCTGGGTTAAACCGGATGATCGAGAGGAAGTATTCTCAACTTCCTGAAACCTCTTTGAGAGCAGAGGTTTGAATAGTGGCGGAGAGGGAGGGATTCGAACCCTCGATAAAGCTTTTGACCCTATACTCCCTTAGCAGGGGAGCCCCTTCGGCCTCTCGGGCACCTCTCCGGGGATTTCTGACGTTGCTGGCCGACGCATGTCGCGCATGACCGCACTCGTCGCTAACGCACCCGACCGAACGATGTCAGTCAGGTGCGCAAGGATAGCGGTTCAACGCCGGCTGGTAAAGCCTCAACTGCTCGCGGGTGGCACATCCGCATCGATTACTGTCGTATTTTCGTGCTCGCGCTTGATGCGCTGGTAAATTTCTTCGCGGTGCACCGATACGTCTTTGGGCGCATTGATGCCGATACGCACCTGGTTACCTTTCACGCCCAGTACGGTAACGCTTACTTCATCACCGATCATCAGAGTCTCACCAACTCGACGAGTCAAAATCAACATTATTTTTCTCCTGTATGGCTTGCATCGATCCAATCGATACAAGCGCTGCAGATCACCAATCCGTGCACTCTCAAAGATTACCCAAAGCTTAGTGAATTCCGTCTGAAAATTTTCCTGACAAACTTTCTTGATCGAGTTGCGCAGGGTGACGTGCTTCCTGAATCGACAAACTTAAGTCACTTTCAAAACACGTTGACCGATACTAGCCGAGCGCTCCCGTGCGTGCAATCAACTCCGTGTGTAAAGGAAACTTACATATTTTCGCGCTTCATCGGCCAACTTTTTGATCTACCCATTGTGCGACAGAGTCAAGTGCCGCCAGTAATAGCGGCGTATCTTCGCCGCCGCCCTGGGCGAGGTCGGGTCGACCCCCACCCTTGCCGCCAATCTGCAGCGCAACATGGCTGACCAGATCGCCGGCCTTGAGTTTTGTCAGCGCCTTGCCATGCACGCCACCGACCAGCGCGATCTTGCCATCCACGCCCGAAGCCAGCAGCACCACGCAATCGCCGAGCTTGTTCTTGAGCTGGTCGACACCTTCGCGCAAGGCCTTGGCATCAAGGCCGTCGAGTCGCGCCGCAATCACTTTGAAACCTGCAACCTCGACCGCCGTTTCGGCGAGATCGCGGGTTGCCGATTGCGCCGCTTTCGACTTGTACGAATCGAGTTCGCGTTCGAGTTTTTTCTGCTTGTCGAACAGTTGGCGCAACTTGTCCAAAACATCGTTGCTGTTCGCGGCAAGCAAATGCCCTACTTCGGTCAAACGCTGTTCTTTCTCGGCCACCAGATCAAGCGCGATGGCGCCAGTCACTGCCTCAATACGGCGTACGCCGGAAGCGACACCGCTTTCGCCAAGCAGCTTGAACAAACCGATGTCGCCGCTGCGCGCAACGTGTGTGCCGCCACACAACTCGGTCGAAAATTCGCCCATTCGCAACACGCGTACATGTTCGCCATACTTCTCGCCGAACAAGGCCATCGCGCCAAATTCGATCGCGTCGTCGTACGCCATTTCGTGCACTTCCACATCGACGTTGCGACGAATCTCCGCATTCACCATCGTTTCGACGCTGTGCAACTCCGCGCTGCTGAGCGGCGCGAAATGCGAGAAATCAAAACGCAATCTGTCCGGTGCCACGAGGCTACCCTTCTGTTGCACATGTTCACCCAGGATAATCCGCAACGCCGCGTGCAATAGATGCGTCGCCGAATGATTCAGCACCGTGGAAACTCGACGCTGTTCATTCACGCTTGCGCTGAATACCGCGCCGACTTGCAGCGGCTTGCCATTCCAGCGTCCGACATGACCAAAGAACGTGCCGGCCAGCTTGACCGTGTCGCTCACCGAAAAACGTCCCGGACCCGATGTCAGCGTGCCGGTATCACCAACCTGCCCGCCCGATTCGGCATAAAACGGTGTGCGATCGAGAATCAGCGTGGCCTCTTCGCCATCATTCAGCATATCGATGCCGCGACCATCGCGCACGATCGCGACCAGCTTCAGATCGCTTGCGGAAAGCCCGGCGTAACCGAGGAATTCCGTTGCTGGCAGATCCTTCACCACGTCCGCGGCGATCTGGTTTTGGCCGCCGAAATTGCTCGCGGCACGGGCGCGATCACGCTGTTGCTCCATCGCTGTTTCGAAGCCGGCCATATCGACGGACCAACCACGCTCGCGCGCAACGTCTGCAGTTAAATCGGCGGGAAAGCCATAAGTATCGTAAAGCGTGAAGACGATTTGACCAGGGACAGTTCTTGCGGCCGGCGGCGTAACTCCAACATATTGCGTATCGTCCTTGAGCGCCGATTCAAGCAGCTTCATGCCATGCTCCAAAGTCTCGGCGAAACGCTCTTCCTCTTTCTTCAAAGCGGATTCGATGAGCTCGCGCTTCGCCAGCAGTTCGGGATACGCCTCGCCCATTTCTGCAATCAGCGGCGTCAGCATGCGATAGAAAAACGTTCCGCGCACACCGAGCATGTAAGCGTGCCGTAAGGCGCGGCGGATGATTCTGCGCAGCACATAACCGCGCCCTTCGTTGGACGGCAACACGCCATCGACAATCAGGAACGAACAGGCGCGGATGTGATCGGCAATCACGCGCAACGATTTGTTTTCGAGATCGGTGGTGTTGGTAAGCTGTGCGGCGACCCGAATGAGATGCTGGAACAGATCGATTTCGTAGTTCGAATGCACATGCTGCAACACCGCGGCGAGACGTTCGAGCCCCATGCCGGTATCCACGCATGGCGCCGGCAGCGGACTCAGCGTGCCGTCGGCGGCGCGGTCGAACTGCATGAACACAAGGTTCCAGATTTCGATGTAACGATCGCCATCTTCATCGGGTGATCCGGGCGGCCCACCGGCGATTTCCGCACCGTGATCGTAAAAAATTTCGGTGCACGGACCGCATGGCCCAGTATCTGCCATCTGCCAGAAATTGTCCGACGCGTACGGCGCACCCTTGTTGTCGCCGATGCGCACGATGCGTTCAGGCGGGAGACCGATTTCGTTCGCCCACAAGTCATAGGCTTCGTTATCGGTGTGATACACGGTGACCCAGAGTTTGTCCTTAGGCAGGCCGAAAATATCGGTCAGCAATTCCCACGCGTACTTGATGGCATCGCGCTTGAAATAATCGCCGAACGACCAGTTGCCGAGCATCTCGAAAAAGGTGTGGTGCCGCGCCGTGTAACCCACCTGATCGAGATCGTTATGCTTGCCACCCGCACGCAGGCAACGCTGTACCGATGCGGCACGCACGTAACTGCGCTTGTCGGCACCGAGGAAAACATCCTTGAACTGCACCATGCCGGAATTGGTGAACATCAACGTCGCATCGTTGCCCGGCACCAGCGAGCTGGACGGCACGATGCTATGCCCCTTGCCACGGAAATATTCGAGAAATCCGCTACGGATTTCAACACTGGTTCTGGTCGGCACGGCGGGGGGCGGCACGAGGGTCATGGGTAATAATCACGGCAAGCTGAGGGAGGCAATTCTCGATACCGAACAGTCAGGATATGCGGCCCATGGGGCGAGAGTTCAATCAACCCACGCGGCCAGTGGCGCGTCAGTCAAGCTCGGCAATACCGTCCGTGTCAGCGGTACGAGTGAGACTGCGTACTGTGTCAATTTCAAAGCCGCGACGCAAGAGAAACTGAGCGCGTTTATTGCGCTCGGTGGGAGTGGACGCCGCTTTGCCGGCGTAACGGCGACGCAACTGGCCACGCGCCACGACCAGCCAATCGGAATCTTCCGCCGCGATCCGAGCCTGCGCCGAAGCATCGTTGATACCATGGGTTTTCAATTCGGCAATGATCCAGCGCGGCCCGTAACCATCGTTAATGCGCTGACGCACCAGGCAGCCGGCGAAGCGCTCATCATTCTGATAATTCTGTTCTTGCAGCAGATGCAGCGCGGCGATGCTTTCAGCTACATCAAAACCGCGCAACTGCAGCTTGCCGAGCAGTTCGCGCTCGGAATGCTCACGGCGCGCAAGCAAAAGCAGCGCCCTGTCATGGGCGCTGCCGGTGGGTTTTTCAGTCGGAATTCGCGGCATGGTTTGGCGGTGAATTTTATGTCATGCGGCCGACTAGCTTTCGCCATCAACGGAGCCAGTCGATGACATCAGACTTCTTCAAGCTCCACTGCTGCGACCGGCGCGCTCGGCCTGGTCACAACCAGCAACGCACGCAGTTTGTCTTCGATATCCTTGGCGATCTCGGGATGTTCGCGCAGATATTGACGCGCGTTGTCCTTGCCCTGACCGATGCGTTCACCATTGTACGAATACCAGGCACCGGATTTATCCACGATCTTGGCATCCGAGCCCATATCGATCAGTTCGCTTTCACGCGAAATGCCCTCACCGTAAAGGATCTCGGTGAGCACCTGCTTGAACGGTGGCGCGAGTTTGTTCTTGACCACCTTGATACGGGTCTGGTTGCCGATGACTTCCTCGCCTTTCTTCACTGCGCCGATACGGCGAATGTCGAGACGAATCGATGCATAGAATTTCAGCGCGTTGCCGCCGGTCGTGGTTTCGGGACTCTGCCCCGGCATCATCATGCCGATCTTCATGCGCAGCTGATTGATAAAGATCACCATGCAGTTCGAGCGCTTGATATTGCCGGTGAGTTTGCGCAACGCCTGACTCATCAAACGCGCCTGCAGACCGACATGCACATCGCCCATTTCGCCTTCGATTTCCGCTTTCGGCGTCAGCGCGGCAACCGAGTCGACCACGACGACATCGACCGCGCCCGAGCGCACCAGCATGTCAACGATTTCCAGCGCCTGCTCGCCGGTATCGGGCTGCGATACCAGCAGATCATCCACATTCACGCCGAGTTTTTCGGCGTAGATCGGATCCAGCGCATGCTCGGCATCGACGAACGCGCACGCGCCGCCAAGCTTTTGCGCCTGAGCGACGACGTGCAAGGTCAATGTTGTTTTTCCCGATGACTCCGGGCCATAAATTTCGACCACGCGACCTCGCGGCAAACCACCGATGCCTAGCGCGATATCCAGCCCGAGCGAGCCGGTGGGAACCACGTCAACCGCGTCCGAAGTGCGATCACCCATGCGCATCACCGCGCCCTTGCCGAACTGCTTTTCGATCTGGCTCAGCGCAGAAGTAAGCGCACGACGTTTGTTCTCGTCCATCGGGATATCCTTGATTGAAGTGGGTAGGCGGCGAGTTTGACCCGAATCCGTCTCAGCAGGTGAGATGTCGCGAGCCTATCGATTGGGGCGATTATCCCACAGCCGTCGTATCCGCGCAGTGGCGAAATACAGCGTCAATTTG
>JAYVLO010000055.1:0-12667 GCA_043759455.1 Pseudolysobacter sp. | reverse complement strand
AACGGATAGATGTCTACCTGACCAGTAGCGGACGATCATCTCCCGGAGAGGCGAGATGACCGTCGCTGTCGCGATGATCATCAATAGCGTCTAAATCACTGGAAGCAAACTGATCGTCACCGCTAGTTTACGATGCCGATTTTCCAACCGATTGATCGTCAGCGAGCAGCCCCTGAATCAACGGACTGCACACGTCATGCCCGATTTTGCCCGCGTTCACCGCCGCAAGTTAGCATGCACGCTTGAATCTCATTGAGCAGGATGCCTTTATGCCGCGCGCAAAATCCGTCAGCAGCTCGACTCAAACCATCGCCCATCGTGCTGCACCCGCAGCGGCGGCGACACGCGACAAGGCATTTCGCGCGCTGCTTCGACGCAAGTGCCTGCGCGCCGCGAGTATCGGCGCGCTGACCAGTGTCACCGATATCGTGCCGGGCGTGTCGCGCGTGCTCGGACTGTTGTTCGGCGAATTGCTCGACATCACGTTGCTGTCGAACGTGCAACGCGAACTGGTCGAAGAAACGCTGAGTCTTTACGCCGTCGCCTTACCCGCAGCCGAACACGAGGCCTTGGTGAAACGCATGCAGTGGGCTGGCAGCGGCGGCGCCACCGCGGTGGATGCGATGGGCCGACGCGCGCTGAGCAAACTGAGCACGCGGCTCGGTGGCGGCATTGCGCGCAGGCTCGCACCGTTTGCCGCTGCATTGTCATCGGCACTGAGTAACGCGGCCATCACCTACGCGATCGGCAAACGCACGCAGCTTGCGGCACGAGCGAACGGCGCCGCACTTCACAGCATGCCCGAAACATTGCGCGCGTTGACCGGCGTCGATGAGCGCCGCATCCTGGCGTGGTCGCTGCACGCGGTGAAAGAATTGATCAAGCCATTGCGTTACGTGCTGGGTCGGCGCAAGGACAAAGCCGGAAGGAAACCTGCAGGCGATATCGAAGCCGCAACAAATCCAGCGATTGGCAATAATGACAAGGTCACCAAGCGTGTCGCAACACGCAAACGCTAGCGCGGTAGCGTTGTCGCCCGTTAAAAGACATCGTTCACATTGACTTTGTTATTGTCAGATACGTCGCGAAATTGTCGCGAGACATGAATGATGTCCCATCCACTGGAGAGTCGCACCATGAGCAAGAGTCAGGAAACCAGAGCCTCCTCCGAAAAAACTGCAACGCATGATTTTTCCAGTGCCGTGAGTGATCTCGGTAGCGTTACCGGGCACGCCGCGAGCGAAGTCAAAGATGCATTGCACGAGGCCGCGACGCATATCGGCGGCGCGGCGAAAGATGCAGCCAGCGCGGTCGCGGCCAATCTCGATCCTGATGCGATGAAAGCGGCGTTGGTCAAATACACGCGTGAACATCCGCTGATCGTGGTCGGCGCCGCGTTCGCTGCTGGCATCCTGGTATCGCGCGCATTGCGCTGAGCACATCAATCGCGTGCAATCCACGTCAGAAACGCCGCCATCGGCTGCGGCTGATTTTGCGGCGCACGACACGTCTGCCGCGCGGGCGGACGTGGGCGTATTACTGCAGAGCATGATCGATACGACCAGCGCGACCGTGGCGCTCGCGCGTGCCGAGGCGCGACTGGCTTACAGGAGCGGATTGCATGCGGCACTTTGGGCGGCGGCCATTCTTCTGCTGTCGCTCACCGCATGGTGGCTGCTGTGCGCGGTCGCCGTGGTCGGCGCACATGCACTCGGACTGTCGTGGTTTTGGTCGCTATGTTTGCTGCTGCTGTTGCATGGGATCGCGATATTTTTCAGCGCGCGTTATGTGCACGCGCTTTTTACCGCCACTGGCTTTCAGCACACCCGTGCACAACTCGCCGCGATCAAGACTGCATTGAATCCTGCCCCACCTTCGACTTAATCGCGACAACACCGGCTGGCCGGCTAACCAGGCTGGCAAAGCTCTGCTAGGCTTGGATGAGTGCGTGTAACGCAGATACTCACTTCGCCCGGGGATGTCGTCGGTGAAAAATACGAATTGCGAATCGTTGGCCAATGCGCTCGGATCGTCGGCGTTTGAATCGGTCGCACTCGAAGTTGCGCACGCCTTGAACGCGCGGTTTTACACCGACGAGCACTGGCTGCAGCACGAACAAAAACACATTTTCGGCGCAAGCTGGCAGCTTGCTGCGCATGCCGGTGATCTGCTCGCAGCGTGCGATCACGTGGTGTGCGACATCGAGGGAAAATCCGTGCTGATAGTACGCGGCGAAGATGCCGGACTTCGCGCTTTTCACAACGTTTGCCGTCATCGCGCCGGTCCACTCGCACTGTGCAACGGCAGGAGCGCGAACGCCTTGCACTGCAAATATCACGGCTGGACTTATGGTCTGGATGGGCAATTGCGCTCCGCGCCGGAAATGCAGGAGGCACAGGATTTTGTACTCGCCGATATTCGCCTCGACCGCATCCGCGTACACCAATGGCAAGGCCTGGTTTTTGTCGCGCTGAGCGAACACGCGCCGGATTTCGCCGAGGCATTTTCCGGCATCGCCGAACGCATCCATCCGCTTGATCTCGGCACGCTGCGATTCGCGCGGCGTACGCGTTACGACATGGATTGCAACTGGAAAGTCTATGTCGACAATTTCCTCGAAGGTTATCACCTGCCGCATGTGCATCCGGGCCTGAATCGCATGCTCGATTACCGCGCCTACACAACGGAACTCGCGGCCTGGCATTCGTTGCAATACTCGCCGCTGCGCAATCCCGATGGTATCTATGCCGACGGCGACGCGTTTTATTTTTTTGTCTATCCGAACATCATGCTCAACATCATGCCCGGGCGCATGCAGACCAATCGCGTGATCGCGCTCGGCACAAATCGCTGCCGCGTCGAGTTCGATTATTACTACGCGCCGGCCGATGACATGCAGGATCGCGCGGAGAAGGATCTGCAGTTCAGTGACGAGGTGCAGCATGAAGATATTGCGATCTGCGAAGCCGTGCAGCGTGGCCTGTCATCAGGCAGTTACGAAGCGGGACGGCTTTGTCCGAAACGCGAATCGGGCGTCTGGCATTTTCAGAATCTGCTGCGTGCCGCTTATCGCCGCGGCATCTCGAACGCATGAGTCCGATCGCAAAATTCTTCGCCTACAGCAGCTGGAATAGTTGCTGCTCTCGCCGCTCTTCAATCAGCAACAAGCGATAGTCCACATGGCTACGATCAGCAAACCGCGCCTGCTCGGATTCTGGATGTGCGTGGCGCTGGTCGTGGGCAACATGATCGGCTCCGGCATTTTCCTGCTGCCGGCATCGCTCGCGCCCTACGGCCTGAACAGCCTGATCGCGTGGCTGCTGACCGCCAGCGGCGCCATGGTGATGGCCGCCGTATTCGCCGCATTGGTGCGCGCCTTCCCGAGCGCGGACGGCCCCTACGCCTACACCCGCATGGCGTTCGGCGATCTGACCGCGTTTATCGTTGCGTGGGGTTACTGGATTTCGATATGGGTCGGCAACGCCGCTATCGCCACAGGCGCAATCGCTTATCTGAGTCTCTTGCTGCCGTGGGTCGCTGCCACACCACTGACTTCGGCCATGCTCACTATCGCTGTGATCTGGCTGCTCACAGGTGTAAATATCTACAGCGCACGCACTGCCGGCAAAGTGCAGATTGTCACCACGCTGATGAAACTGGTGCCGTTGCTGAGCATCGCCGCGCTCGGAATTTACCTGTTCATCAGTGGCAGCCCGCGGCTGAATAATTCCAGCGGCATGAACACACATTTCAGTCTGGATGGCATCACCGCCGCGGCCACACTCACCTTGTGGGGATTGTTGGGGCTGGAATCGGCGACCATTCCCGCCGGCAAGGTGCACGATCCGGCGCGCACCATCCCGCGTGCGACCTTGATCGGTACCGCACTTACGGCGCTGATCTACGTGATCACCTGCTCGGTCGTTTTGCTGCTGATTCCCGCGCAGGTACTGAAAGATTCGAACGCGCCATTCGCCGAAGTCGCGCGCATGTTCTGGGGCAATGCGGTAGCGCAATGGTTTGCCTCGTTCGCCGCGATCAGCGCATTCGGCGCACTCAACGGCTGGATTCTGCTGCAGGGCGAATTGCCTTTGCAGATGGCGAAAAATGGACTCTTTCCCAAACTTTTTGCCAAGGAATCTGCACGCGGTACGCCAGTCAATGCACTTTGCATCAGCAGCATACTGGTGACCATTCTCGTGCTGATGAATGCCGACAAATCGATGGTCGAAATTTTCAGTTTCATGATCCTGCTTTCCACCACTGCGACCTTGGTGATGTACCTATTGTGCGCGCTGGCGACGTTGAAATTATTGCGCAGCGGCGAACTCGCAGCCGCAGGGAAATACGTCGTATGGCTGGCAATCGCGGGCGTCCTCGGCGCCGTCTACGCACTCTGGACCATCGTCGGCGCGGGCATCATCACCGATGCGAAAACCTGCGGCGCACAGTCGCTCTGCTGGGCGCCGTGGTATGCCAACCCGGTGTACATGGGGGCGGTACTGCTGGCACTCGGCATGCCGGTTTATTTTTTGATGCGTCGGCGAAAATCAGCTTCGGACATAAGTGCAGGCTAACTGCGACTGATACGTCGTTGCGGGATTCAGGTTGCCATCAAGGATTGTTAACACGCTTGACGGCCAGACTCACATTTAATCGGCTCGTATCAATCGTTGTACCGTTTCGCGATACCGGCGCGCGATGCGGTCTTCATCGTGATGGCGGAAATCGCGCACTACCCAGCGGCCTGCTGCCATCACGTGCCGCAGCGGATTCTGGTTGCCGGCGAAAATCAGGCTGTCGAGAATCGTGTCGCGATCGCGCGCGGCGAGCAGCGGCGAGTCGTCGTCGAGCACCAGCAGGTCGGCGCGCATGCCCGATCCACTTTGCGCCGGGTCACCCGCGTCGAGTTCGCCGATCGCGACTCCCGCGGCCAGCGCGCCGCCGAACAGCGTATTGCCCCACAAGGTTTCGCCGACGCTTTCGCTGAGCTCAGAGACGGCGATATTGCGATGTCGGCTTTGCAACCGCTGGCCGTATTCGAGCCAGCGCAATTCCTCGATCGGCGAGATCGAAATATGACTGTCGGAACCGATGCCGAACGTGCCGCCCGCTTCGAGATAGGTTTTCAGCGGGAACAGGCCATCGCCGAGATTCGCCTCCGTGGTCGGGCAGAGACCGGCGATGGCACCGGATGCGGCGAGTCGCAGTGTTTCATCCTCGGTCATGTGCGTTGCATGCACGAGGCACCAGCGCGCATCGAGTGGCGCATTCGCAAGCAGCCATTCGACCGGTCGCGCATTGCGATACGCGAGGCAATCCTGCACTTCGCCAATCTGTTCGGCGACATGAATATGGATCGGGCAATCGCGTGCGAACTCGCTTTCTACGATCACTCGCAGCGCCTCCGGCGGCACCGCCCGCAAGCTGTGCAGGGCGATGCCGATGCGCAACTGCGACGATTCCACCGCGCGCAGTTTCTGCAGCAACAACATATACTTTTCTACATTGTGGAAAAAGCGACTTTGTCGCTCGTGCAGCGCACGGCCATCGAAACCGCCGGTCATGTACAAGGTCGGCAACAGCGTAAGGCCGATTCCGGCTTCTTTCGCGGCCTCAATCAGCGCCAGCGACATCGCCGCCGGATCGGCGTATGGCGTGCCATCCGGCTGGTGATGCAGGTAATGAAATTCGCAGACATGCGTGTAGCCCGCCTTGAGCATCTCCACATAAACCTGGGCGGCAATGGCCTGCAGCGAATCAGGATCGACACGGCCAGCGAACGCATACATGGTTTCGCGCCAGGTCCAGAAACTATCCTCCGCATTGGTTTGGCGTTCTGCCAGCCCAGCCATCGCGCGCTGGAATGCATGCGAATGCAGGTTCGGCATGCCCGGCAAGACATATCGACCGAGATATTCGGCACCTGCCGCGGCGCGATCTTTTTCCAGACCGACCAACAGGCCGCTATTCTGACCTGTGGCGCTAACCTCGATCCGCGTATCCGCCGCCCAGCCCGGAGCAAGCCAAGCGTAATCGGCGAAGTACGACTGGCTTGCGTTGTTCGCGGAAGTATTCATGTCTGATCGGCCCTGCTCTGCTGGTGCTGCGCAGCGTAAAGCGTGCGCAACGGCGATGCCAGCGCCAGGCTCGAATACTCTGCACCACGTTACGAAATCGATGAGGCTCGAGTGTCGTATCGATCAGCAAACAGGTTTCGAGTATCGATCAATTTTCGAACGTACCGACAAAAATTTCGTCCAGTGTCACTCGTGCGATACCGAACTTGACGTCCGTCCCGGCGCTATCGGTACTGGCGCCGCCGATCATCAACCCGCCATTGGCGATGGCGATCGACCAACCGTTGTCGATACTGCTGGCAGAAGTGGTCTGCGCAAACGTGTTGTATATCTGGCCCGAGTCGCCAAAACCCGGATCAAACGATCCGTCCGGGCGCAGTTTCACCGCCGTGAAGAAACTGGTTGTACCGCTCGTATCGCGAATTGCGCTGCCGACCGCGATCAGGCTGCTGTCGTTTTGCACGGTCACACCGGTCAGTACGCAGCCTAAATAGGAACCGCTGATCGGGCTGGCAAGGAATAATTGCGCCTGCCCCGAACCCGGACCGGCCGACGCGTTGAAATCCGGATCCTGACTGCCGTCGCCGAGCAGCCGATTCATGAAACAGCGCGGTGCTGTGTCTGAAGGACTGGCATACGCGGCGCCGACGATACCGATGCGTCCCTGGCGATCGACAACCACGCCTTCGAGCAGGCTCAGCGCCGTCGGTGAGAAATGTACGCGCCCATCCTGATTCGGCCCGAAACTCGAATCGAGCTGGCCATTCGGCAGCAGTCGCGCGATCGACATCGATGGCAGCGTACCGCTAGTCGTGGTCGAAAATCCGGCGAGCAAAATCCTGCCATCTTGTTGCACGGTGATGCTATTGACCCCATCGGTATTGTCGCCCGACGGTCCGCCAAGATCGAACGCAACGGTCTGGTAACCGCCATTGCCAAAACTCGTGTCGATACTGAAATCTGGCAGAAAACGCTTGATCGCCATATCGGGATTGCCGTTCGGCCCGGTCGCCGAACCCGCCACCAGAATTTTCCCATCCGGCTGCTGCTGCATGGTCGCGACAGTGCTGTTGCCCGCGTTGTACTGCCAGATAAAAAAGCCCGCGCCCGCAGCAGTGCCGGGGTCCAGCGCGCTGCCATCCGCTGTAAGTACGCCAATGATGATCGCCGATCCGTCAGTGGGTACTCCGACCAAGGCAATGCGCCCGTCGGCAAGCCTGATCGCATCTTTCAAGAACGAGTTGTGCGGCCAGCCGCCCGAACCTTCAAAGCGATCAAAGCGCAGATAACCGACGCCACCCGGACCAAAGCCGGTGTCATAGCTGCCATTGGCATTCAACCGCGTCGCGCAGAACTTGGCAAACAAATCGGTGCTTGATCCGGATGGTTCGGATTTGGAGCAGGTACCGGCCATGAGAATTTTCCCGTCAGGCTGGATCCGCATCACTTGGCCGATATCCTTCGGCCCGGACGATACATCCACCAGCAAATGGCCAGTCGTCGCAAAACGCGGATCGAACTCACCATCGGCGCGGGCATTGCTGCTACCGAGAACGGTGATCGCGGTAAAGACGATCGGCGCCAGCATTGACTTCCATTGCTGAAATTTTTTCATGAAACGACTCCTGACATATAGCTGCTAGTTAGAAGTAGCAGCAGACACGGTTCGCGGCCATGGAATTTTCTTCAATTTTTTTTCTTCTTTTTTTCTCGCAGGCAGATCGACTTGCTGGGTGTGAATGGATTCAACCGACCGTGCGAATTCGCACGTTGATTTCGCTGCGTTATCGCGGTGGCCCCATCGTTACCTGCGTCATCGACGCACTCGCAAGCAGCTTGAGCATAGAATGTGAGCCATCCGGTTTTCGCGTGGGCCATGAACGTCAATCTTCATCTATCGATTCCTGCTGTCGACGTCGCGCTGTTTCGCTTCGGCCCGTTCATGCTCGATGGGCGGCAACGTCGGCTTGAGCGCGATGGCCTGGCGGTGGAAATCCGGCCCAAACAATTCGATGCACTGCAGTTGCTGATCGCGCATGCCGGCGATCTGGTGACGCGTGAGCAGTTTTATGCCGCGCTGTGGCCGAACACCGTGGTCTCCGAAACCAGCCTGAGCAAATACATCTGGCAGCTGCGGCACATCCTTGGCGACAACGACGACAGCGGCAACTACATTGAGACCGTGCCGAAACTCGGCTATCGATTCATCGCGGCGGTGGAACGCATCGCGCCGATCGAGGTGGTCGAAACCCATCCCGAAATCGCTGCAGCGGCGGATGCCCCGCTAACAAATCAAGCGCCGTCGGCAATACATGGATTGCGCCGATCCAGCGCTTGGCCATGGCTGATCGCATCGGTCGCGGCAATCGTTCTCGTACTGATCGCATGGCAGGTTTGGTCATCGCGCGAAACGATTTCGCAAACGGCAAAACGCGGCGATATAACGCTCCCGACAACCACCCATCGACGCGCGATTGCGATCATGCAGGCGCAGGTCGATGCCGACATGCCGCAGTGGTTGCACAGCGCGGTGGCGCAACTGCTGGCGCAGGATCTGGCAATTTCGGAACAGCTACGCGTGGCGTATCCGAACGCGTTGATGTTGCGTTATCCCGACCTTATTGCGCAGGCACAAGCGGTCGAACCGTCCGCTGCAAAGTTCAGCGACTGGGGATCGATCAACGACGATCTCGTGCTGCTGCCGATACTCACGCATAGCGGTGACAATGCTTCGGCCAACGCGGTGAAACTGCAGGTGCGCCTGCTCGATTCGCACAGCGGTGCGCTGCTCAAGGAAATCGAATCGAGCGGCGATCTGCAGCAGCTCGATCGTCTGATCGACAGCAGCGGCGGACGCATTCGCAGCGCACTCGGCGTGACACCGATGAGCGAATCGATCGCGCGGGTTCGTGCGTCCAGCATGCCGGCCGATACCGCGTCGGCACAGCTCTACGCCGAAGCGATCGACCTGCAGCGTCAGGGCAAAAACGACAGCGCGCGCGAGAAATTGCGCGAGCTGACCGAGCGTTACCCCGACTTCGTACCGGGCTGGTTGCAGCGAGCCACGGCGGAGGCCGATGCCAGTCTGGATCAGCAGGCCGCGACCACCGCGCAAGCCGGGCTCGCCCATGCAGTGACGGCTACACGCGAATTGCGTTTGTCGCTGGAGGCGATCAGCTATTCGGCCAGCGGCGCGTGGCCGCAGGCGATCGACTCATATCAGGCGCTGTCACGGTTTTTTCCAGATCAACCCGAGTACGCCTTGCGACTCATGACGGCGCAGGTCTACGGTGGCCGCAAGGACGATGCCGAGCAGACATTGCGAACCCTGCGCGAACAGCCCGGCATGGCCGACGACGTGCTGATATTGCAAGGCGAATATACGCTCGCGCAGCGCCTGGCCGACGATGCGCGCGCGCGCGACGTCGCGACAAGACTGATCGAACGCGCCACGGTGATCCATCTGCCGCACCTGCATGCACGCGCGCTGGCGATGCGCGGCATGGCGCTCACCGGCCTGCGCGACAACGATACCGCACTGGCCGACCTGACCCAGGCCGAACGCGAGTTCGCGCCGATCGGCGATACCGAGTGGAGCGCAAAGGTGCAACTATTACTCGGCAACTGGTCGATGCGCAGCGGTGATCTGGTCGATGCCGAGCGGCGTTACCATCGCGCCGCCGAGGGTTTTCACGCGGTCGCCGCGCGCTGGAACGAAAATGTCACGCTGGATAATCTGATGGCGATCGCGGTCGCGCGTGGTGATGCCGCCGCCGCGCGGCCATACGTCGATGAAGTGCTGCAATCGGTGCGTGCACTCGGCGACGGTGTCGGCGAAAGTCGTGCGCTGGTTTATCTCGCGTGGGTCGAACTCGATACCGGTCATACCGATGCCGCACTGGCGGCGTACCGGCAAGCCGCAAATTTGAACGAGCGCGCGCAACACAACGAGCAACTGGTCGCATCGCTGAGTTATCTCGCGGAACTGCTCGATGATACCGGTCAGAACGATGAAGCACAGAAGGTGATGCAACACGCGCAAACGGTCAGCGAGTCGGTGTCGAGCACGACCTACAAAAGCGTGGTTTTGATCGGCGCGGCGCACGGCGAACGCGCGCGAAAAAATCCTGCGGCAGCACGGGTCGCACTCAATGCGGCGCGCGCGCTGGCCGAGCAAGGCCAGGAATCCGATCGTATCGCACGCATCGATCTGGCGATCGCCGAACTGGAGCTGGATAGTCATCAACCGCAAGCCGCGATCGAACGCATTGCACGCGCAGAACCGGTATTGATCAAAAGCAAAAGCACACGCGATCTGACTAATGCCAAGGCGATCCGCGTGCGTGCTTTCTGCGATCTGGGAGAAATCGACAACGCCAGACTCGCACTCGCTGCCAGCCTCGACTACGCCATGGAAACCACCGGTTATCTGGATCATCTGCCCGCGCGCATCGCGCAAATCCGCGTCGCCGCACAGATCGGCGAGCAAGGCAAAGCCGCCAGATTGCAAGCGCCGTTGCGCGCCGAACTTGTCCAACGAAAATTCGTCGGCGCAATCGCCGAACTAGATGCAGCGTTGGCAACAAAAGCGCCACTGCGTCGTTAACGCTACTCAAATCCATACCCCGCCAAGGCTGCACGCATGAAATTTTCGCCATGACGTCGATATCACGCTGGGACGGATTGCTGCTCGATTGCCGACTCGCCAGCATGACGGCAAACGGTGTCGCTTACGGCGCGATCGAAAACGCTGCGATCGGCTGGAAAGACGGTCGCATCACCTTCGCTGCGACGCAGTCGCAATTGCCGGACAAACCCGAATTGCTCAGCGCGCATGTCGAATCCGTCGATGGCGCGTGGATCACGCCGGGCTTGATCGATTGCCATACCCATCTGGTCTTTGCCGGCAATCGTGCGAGCGAATTCGAGCAACGTCTGCAAGGCGCGAGTTACGAAGAAATCGCGCGCGCCGGCGGCGGCATCGTATCGAGCGTGCGGCAGACACGCGCCGCCAGCGAAGATGAATTATTCACGCAATCGTTGCCGCGCGCGCAGGCGTTGCTGCGCGATGGCGTGACCACGCTGGAAATAAAATCCGGTTATGGCCTGAATCTGGAAACCGAAGAAAAAATGCTGCGTGTGGCGCGTCGGATCGGCGCAAGGCTGGGCATTACCGTGCGCACGACATTTCTCGGCGCGCATGCGATACCGCCAGAATTTGCCGGTCGACAATCCGATTACGTGGATGAAGTCTGTGTGCGCATGTTGCCGGCGATTGCGCATTCAGGGCTGGCCGATGCGGTGGATGCGTTCTGCGAAACCATTGCTTTCACTGTCGGCGAAACGCGACGTATATTCGAAATGTCGCGAGGGCTAGGCTTGCGCGTGAAGCTGCACGCCGATCAGCTCAGTGATGGTAACGGCGCCGCATTGGCGGCCGAATTCAGCGCGCTATCCGCCGAACATCTGGAACATACCAGCGAAGCCGGCGTGGTCGCGATGGCGGCCGCGGGCACCGTCGCGGTGTTGTTGCCCGCAGCGTTTTACGCGTTGCGCGAAACGAAATTGCCGCCAATCGAATGGTTACGCGAGCACGGCGTGCCGATCGCCATCGCGAGCGATCTGAATCCGGGCACGTCACCGGTTTTGTCATTGCGCCTGGCCATGAGCATGGCCTGCACGCTATTCCACCTGACGCCGGAAGAAGCGCTGCGGGGTGCCACCGTGAACGCAGCGCGAGCGTTGGATCTGGCCGACCGCGGCACGCTGGAAGTCGGCAAACGCGCCGATCTGGTGCTGTGGGATATCCGGCATCCGGCCGAATTATGCTACTGGATCGGCGGCAATCTGGTACGAGGGATCATCGTCGATGGACGCCGCACAAGCTGACTCGACCAGCGTTTCTTGCGTCGCCGCGAAATCATTCTCGTTAAATCGCAGGCGCAGATAAACCAAAGCCCCACCGAAGCGGGGCTTGTGCTTTGCAACTCACGCTAACGCCGGCTCAATCACGCCGACGCGTACAACCTTCAGACAGCGGGCTTTTTCGCCGGTGCCTTTTTGGCGGCGACCGGCGCTGCTTTCTTGACGGCGGGTTTTGCCGTCACGGCAGACTTGGTCACTACGGCCTTCGTCGCAGAATGCGGACGTGCATTGCCATAGCTACGGATAGCGGTTTTGCCTTTGGCGGTCTTGCGGTCACCACGGCCCATGAAAACTCCTTAGAAAACTAGCGGAAACGGCCGCGTAGCTTACCAGCTCCGTGGCCCGGCGCAACAAAAAAGCCGGGTGGGAACGCAATCTGCCGCCATCGGCGCGGATTACCGGGTTTGCTCAAAACCGTTTTGTACCGATGCGGAATTCACAAAGGGCAGCGACTATGCTGCACTCGACAGCGCCGAAATACGTGTTCGCCGCAAAAAATTATGATCGCACTGATGGAATCCGTATGGAAAATGTGACCGCGTTGTTGCACCAGCCCATCACCGTCTGATCTTGCCCTCATTTCCCGGACACCCGTCTAAGCGACTTGGGATAGCTCGAATTCTTCAGGACTGAAGTATCCAAGCAGGGAGTGGAGTCGCTGT
>JAYVLO010000054.1:0-17456 GCA_043759455.1 Pseudolysobacter sp. | reverse complement strand
ATGTCAGTTTTACTGCTCGGCGACCTGATCATGGCACATGTTGTTCGAGATCAGCGCGCGTTGCAGGGGCACGGAAACCTGCTCGCTCAATGCCACGGCAGTGACACCGGTGGAAAGTGGTTTGCCGGCGAGCTGACCACCAATGTCGACATTGAATGCCACGGTCGTCTGATTAAGATACAAACTGTCGTCGACCGCGAGGATTCCGTCAGTGCCGCCGCTCTTCCGGGCTAACCGCGCACCCCGACGACATCGCTACCGTGTGCAACGTTGTGGCTGACCGTGCTGCCATCGGCCGTGAACGTGCCATCCGAAAACGCGCCGCCGCCATAACTAAAACCCGGACTTGCATACGCCGTATTAAAAGCCACCCGGCTGTTGCTCAGTTTCAGATCGTTCTTCGCGAAAATGCCGCCGCCCTTGGTTTTGTTGGCTGATGAGCCGGTCACACTCAGCCGGCAACTGGTGACCCGTGAATTGATCAGCGCCAGCGTACCTGCCGAATAAATGCAGGAGCCAATGCTGGTTCCACTCGCACTGCTGACGCAATCGTGCCGCACATCCAGAGTGTTGGGGCTGAGGGTGCCGTTGCCGTTGTGCACGAGAATGCGATCACTGGGGCTGCTGTAAAAGTGATCGACGACGGTATTGTTGGTCGGCCCGGTCACGGTCAGGTCGCTTTGCAGAGTATGGATCGCGCCGGTCGAATCTGCATGATGGGCCGCACCAT
Source organism: Pseudolysobacter sp. (assembly GCA_043759455.1). Taxonomy (GTDB): domain Bacteria; phylum Pseudomonadota; class Gammaproteobacteria; order Xanthomonadales; family Rhodanobacteraceae; genus Pseudolysobacter. The sequence goes on along the minus strand of JAYVLO010000054.1, from coordinate 16,726 downwards.
ACGGCAGGCCGCTCGTTGATACGTGAGCGCAACGAGAGCGTTTCGTTAGCATCATCATCAAGGTGATGAAGTCGGGCAGTTTGCTTTGCCGTTTGTGCTGGACGATGGCTTCTTGTTCGTCTCCATTGGAATTGGAGTGGCGCGATAACTATCAGCGAAAGGAATTCCTGATCAACGCATCGCAGTTCGCCGCAGCCCCCACAGAATGAGTATGGACGCGGCAATGATTGCCAGGCCCACGCTCATGAAGCCAAGCGTCACCAGACTTTCCTGCCAAGGCGGCGCGCTGTGACCGGCGGCGGTAATCGGAGACATTGCAGCGGTGCCCAAGATTGCCGCCAAGGTAGTTATCAGCCAATTTGCATACGTGCCGTATAGCGCACTCCAATACGCCACGGCTTTTAGTCGCGCAGATAGGTTTACTTCGAGCCAGATCGCGCCCAAGGCCACGAGGAAGGTGCCATTCATCAAGCCCTCCAGATGCGCCGCAAGCGCCATACGCGGATTATTGAATTTCTGCTCGACCAGACCCGTGAGCAAGCCGAGCAGGAACAAGAACATTCCATGCCATAACAACCGCCGTTTGCTGTCGTGCATGTTTGTCACCTCGGTTGCATTAAAACGAAACCATTTGACGGCCAACTTTTCAATTCATCATCCGTCGCGGTTTGAAAAGTCGTGCGAGGAGCGGGATTTCCGGCAACCCATCACGGCATGCCTCGCGATCGCGCAGCATGAGTTGCGCGCGCCGCGAGATCAAGGCTGAAAAATAAGCTCCCACAAATGACCATCCAGATCTTCGAAGCCATGACCGTACATCGAGTCATGCTCCTGTGGCGGACGCGGCGCACGGCCACCGGCGGCCAGGGCTAGCCGAACCAGATCATCCACCTCGGCACGGCTGTCGCAGGCCAGGCAAACCAATACCTCGGTGCTGGTTTTGGCATCAGCAATGGGTTTGGACGTAAACGTGGCGAAGAACGGTTCCGTCAGCAGCATTACGTAGATATCGTCACTGACAATCATGCACGCGCCAAATTCACCGCTGAACTTCGCGTAAAAAGAAAATCCCAAGGCAGCGAAGAATTCCTTTGATCGCGCAAGATCCTTGACCGGCAAATTGATATAAATTTTCCTGGACATGATGGCGCCTGTTCGGTGGCATGTCGGCTAACGCAAGCTGGTCAATCGCTACTGCGGATCAAAGTGGATAGAACTGTGGCGTGAATGTGCGAGATCGTGCCGTTATCGGACCATTGCACGAGTATCGCCCGTTGCGAAAGCCCCGCCGCGACTTGAGTATCCGTCAATGCCGGATGGTACCGCGTTTTCCGCGAAGGCCTGCATTGCCAAACGCGGAATTTGTCGACGTATTATTTATGCTTCCGCAAACGAAACCGCGGCATCAGCGCAAACACTACCCGCATGCTCAGGTAAACCGTGCCGGAAACTTTATCCCGGCTAGCCAGATATTCGGCGAGGGTCCGGCTTTGCAGCGCGACGGCAAGGCCAAGCTCGGCGCTCACCGTCAGAGTCAACGCCAGCGATCCGACGATCAGGGCGCGCGCGGGCCTTTTTGATCTCAGGGAAGCGTCGCACTATGTAACCGGGGGAGTAAAATGTCGCGGTCGCCATTCTCGGCATTTCCGCCAGTGCCGCCCATCGCTCGCCGATGCGCGGAACCCGCAACGGCACGCGCACCATACCGAGCGCGAAGCCAGTACCGAGCACCCATACAAAGTATATAAATCTGGTGTAAATGTGCTTGTGCAGAGATGGGAATAACGTCAAATTGCTGGAAGCTATTTGCGGAACGTGCTGCCTCATCGATGCTAGGTTAACCGACGCAGTCGTGTTGTCCGGCAGGTGTTAACGACGCATGACACATGGCCGCGCTAAACGCATATAGTAAAGCCCACGATATTCCCGCGCGTGCTATTCCTCGGAGGCTTATATGGTAGTTTCGATTCGTGCGCTTTCCCTGTCGTGTGCAAATTTGCTGGCGCTGATCGCGCCCGCTGCCTTTGCCGCAAACCTTGTTCCTGATCCGGATTTCAACGCCGGCAGCGTGTCCAGTTGGCCTTCGGCGGGAAGCAGCACTTCGATCAGCTTCGATGGCACTCAGAGTATTGTCGGCACGGTGGGATCAGGCTCGGCCCTGTTGACCAACGGCAACGCCAATTACAACGCCAACTCCAGCCTATGTTTGCCCGGCAGTTACGCCGCCGGCGTGTGGCAGTACGGTGGCTGGTTGCGCGTGGGTGCTGGCCAGTTCAACGGTTTGGCAAGTGCACGTATTGGACTGGTGTTTTACACCACCAACGATTGCAGCACCGGAAATATCGCTGGCGGCATTACTGCCTCGCCGGCAAGCACGGGTACGTGGGTGCTGCTGGTAAACACCTTGACCTTGCCATCCGCGGCAAACAGCGTACTGATCTATTTGAACAACAGAACCAACGCCACGCCGCCGCTGAGCATCAACTACGACGGCATTCGCTTTGGCCCACAAGGCACCACTCCGGTCACGTTGCAATCGTTTGATGTGAGGTAGTGAACGATTTCCCGACACGCCAGCACCTTGGCGTATCGGTGTAGTTTTTGAGAATGGCGCAGGGTGTGCCTTCAATCACCGTGTCCTTCATTCATTACTATGACGGTGGGCGGAAGCCGCACGGGTCACACGATCATTGACGGATCGCGGTCTTTGCAAGATCAATTATGTCTGGTCATAAAAGAGATAGTACAAAGCATGCAATGTGCGGCAACGCACAGAGCGAATTTGCCCCTTTTGGCAACATATGTGTTTTGGCGTGGCAGCATGTCCGAATGATCTGGAAGAAATGACCATGAAGCACCGCGCTATCCATGCTGAAATTGCCGAAGACAAATATCGCGCCATGATGAACGAGATTACTCGTCTCATGGGCGCTATCCCTGGCAGTGTGCAAGCCGAACGGCTCACCGAGCTGACTCGCTTGGCCGAAAGTTCTGCGCACGTATTGCTGCCAGACGCCGCAGATACGCTCTCGCAGTGCCGTTAAGACCCCCGCGACGATCGTCGTATCGAAGTGCAAACAATGGCGAAAGGTTACAACGACCTCATGCTCGCCTGGAGCGAGCCGAACATTGCGCACGTATTCGCCGAGCTCAAACGAAAGTCGGTCAGGGTTGTCTTGCGCTCCGTTTTCGAGCGGTAGTTTTGGATTTGGTGGCGGGCAGCAGCGCGGTGAGTTGTTGGTAACGCTTGAGCCGGAAAGCGATGCATTCGGCGTCGCTCCCGCGTTTGGGCGCTGTGCGTCCGGCTGATCGTCGATGGCGAGACAATCGCCTTCGGGCGAGTGATCCAGCGTTCTATATGGTGCATCTCAAGACACGTAGACAGGGGCAACGCGAGTGCTGCTTTGCTTGGCCCTTGGCCAAAAGGAGCATGGCGAGACCAAAGGAGCGTGTTCAAGGATCGCGACTCGCAACCCATCGTCTCAAGCGGACGGCAATAACGGCTGCGCTCAGGGCGAAACCGTCGTAGTAACCACATTCCCCATCTGCTGCGGTGGTGAGGCACCATAACCAGGCTGGGTTGTATCATTTGCTGCATTGTTCCAAAGTTGATAAATATACAAACCTCGGCTGCGCGCTTGCGGGCCGACATCGAACGGGCGATCGGCGGCGCCGCTGCACATGCTGTTTTCGGCGGGGAAGCTATTGGTCTGTGCCTGATTAGCGAGGAACTCGATATACGGTTTGCTGGCGGTTTGGTAATACAGCGTCGTAGTCACGCTGAGTGGTAATACGGTTGCTGGCGGTACGCTAAATACGTACGAGGCATCGTCGTAATTCACCAGTCGTGTCGGATTAGCGGCGACCATGGCGTAAGTTTGCCCGACTGGTGCGGTTTCAATATTGCCGCCGCCGCTGAAGCCGAGAGGCGGAATGCGATTGTCCTTGGCGATGCAGTTGTTCAGCACAAAATGGAACTGCGCCGCGCCGCCGGCATCGGTGGTGCGACAACTGCTGCTCGCAGAATCCCAGATGCCCTGCGACACCTCGTAGATTCGTGCCTGCGTATCCTGGGTCAACACCCGAGTCGCCGCATCGTACGCGGCGCTTTCCGCGATCAATACATTATTGCCATCGCGTACCTGCACATTCAGCCATACGCGCCGACCTTCCGCATAACCGGTCGGCAATTTGTGTCCGCTCAGATTGGTCACGCGCGCGGTCAGGTTCAACCTGCCGGCAATAGTTGCGCTGGGGGCGATGAGTTTGTTGCGGGTGATGCCGATTTTTGCCGCACCCGCCAGCATTTGTTGCGCCGCGCCGATCGTCTGCGTAAAGGCCGACGTGCGTGACAATTGCGCGCCATATTCACCGGCAAGAATGGTCGGCACCCAGGTATTGCCGCCGGCAAAACTGTGCGTCGGCAGATTGCCGTTGCGCGATCCCGGCGGCGTGAGCACACACGCATATGCGCTCGGATCGGGGCTGCTCGGCATGTGGCAATCCTGGCACTGCTGGCTGCGCGCGATGGTCGGCGTAAAACGTATATCGCCGAAACCATCGCGGTAAATCAGATCGCTGAAATCGCTCTGTTGCCACTCGCTGTAGGTGCGCTCGACCGGGAATGGAATGCCGGTGTTATTGCCGTGGACATCGATCAAAGTTTGCAGTGGACCGGCGTCGGTATCCGGCGTGCTGACGTTGTGGCACAGGCCGCAGATCCGGCTTTGCTGATGATAGGCCGATGCCGCCCATGCATGCGGCGGCGCGGAGATAGCGCCGCCAGGTTGGTAATTGTAAGGCCCGCGTCGGCACGGTTGACCGCCGCCGTTACAATCGCCGTCATCCATCCAGGCATTCGCGTTTTCGAGATATGCCGGCTGGCCTTGCGGCCCGGTATCCTGCAGGCGATGGCAGAAATGGCAGGATTCGCCACCGAAATCACCACCGTCGCCGGACGCGTAGTTTCCCTGCAGCAGGCAACCGTTGCTGCCGTCAATCGTGGTGCCGCCCGAGCCGGCTTTTACCACGCGTCCGCCGTACCAGCCGTTCGGGGTGTGACAGCGCAGACAATAATCACCGATGCCCGGTTGGTCGTGATTGGCGACATCCAGCGCAGCCCAGAACAACGGATCACGCGTGGCGTTCGCCATCATCGATCCCGACCACGTATCCCACGGAAAAAATGCGTGATCGTTGCTGTTGCTGCTGGCATGGCAACCGGCGCAATTGTTGCTGCCGATCAGGCTGAAGGCGAGGCCCGGCTGGGTGCCGTGCGGCGTGTAATCGAGCGCGGCGCTGATCTGCCACCATGGCTGTGCGGCGAGTCCGCAGCGTGAGGCAAATACCAGCACCACGGCGATCAATACAGTCGCGATGGATGCGCCGATCTGGCGGCAGTTACGGCGTGCCAAAACCATCGCTGAAAATGACATCATCGAGCGGCGCCAATGTGGTTGTCGGATAACTCATCGGCGATCCCGTAGTTGCGATTGCAAGATCGACACGTGCCGGCAACGGTGCACGATTTGCGGTGAAGGCGAAGTGGTACAGCGTGCCCCAATTGAGCGGGTGAGTGGACGGCGCTTGCCAGTGCAATGCATTCGCCGTTTGCGTCACAGTCCAATCGTTGCCGGCATCATCATCGGTATCGTCGAACCGCGCATTGCTGATCGTCGCGCCGGCGCTGATCGGGATATTCAGAGCAGAAAATCCGTCGCTCGAAAGCACATGCAGATTCGGTTCGTTCGGGTGAACCGCATCGATCACCGCACGTGAGAAATCCAGATTCATCACCGCATAGTTGTAGCGATACAGCCCTGCGCCGAGCGCGGTGGTGGTCACGGCAATACGCGCGCGGCCTTCGCTGGTCAGCAGTTCCGGATTCATCGTCCCCGCGGTTGGCGAAGCGGGATTTACCCACTTGTTGATCACCGGGCCGTTTACAAAGATCGGTACGCCGTTTAAGTCTAAGACCGGCAAAGCGCTCCACAAACCCTGCGCATTCTTGCTGAAAGTGATCGGCCGATAACCCATCGCGTTGTAGATATCGACCTGATCGCGCACGATGTACCAGTATTCGAAATAATAACTTGCGCCCGGTTGCAGCGATGCGCTGATCTCGCGTTCGGCCACAACTACACGATATTGAAAATCATCCTGCGCGCCGCCGTTGGCATCCTGGGTGCCAAGGCAATTGGGATCGAACACGGATTTGCAGCGACCGAATTTTCCCAAGGCAGGAATGATCTCGCTGCGTGGCCCGAGATAGTTCGGCGTCTGCGTGGCGGCGATGTCGTTGCTGTAGTTCGAGTAGCTGTCTTCGCAGGTCGGATAGTTGTTCTGGCTGTCGCTGCAACCACAGGTTTTGTTGATCGTATTGAAGGCGTGCTTGACGCCCGATGCCGCAAGTTGGCGCAGGGTGCCATCGGCATTTATGCGATACAGATTCCAGATCAGGAACGGATGCTGGTCGTTGCCATACGGCGCGAACGGTCCGGTGAACATCTTGTGCCACGGCACCGCCGCGGTACCGACGTTGAGCAGACTGGTGTCCGGTGAAAATACAGCGTAGTGATCGGTGCTGGTCGGCGTGCAGGGATCCAAATCATAACTGCCGTTGGGATTGGGCTTGCCGCAACGCATGAAATGAATGCTATCCGCCGCGCCGCTTTCGGCATCGCTCGCTTGATAAACCATCTTGATGTTGGCCTGCGCGCCGGATTGCCCCGGCCACGGCGCGGAGCATATCGCCTGCATGTTATCGGTTTGCGCCAGTGTTGAGATCGCATCCATGCCGCCGACCACCAGCCCGTTCAAATCCGGGCGATGCAGCACCTGCGCGAAATACGCCGACAGACGTAGATTCATGTAACGCAACGCGAGCGAGCGACCCGCGTCTTCGATCAGATAATGGCCATGATCGAGCACAAACCAGACATGACCCTGGCGATCGACGATATCGAGTGCGAAGGGCGCAGCGGCAACGCGCGGTCGCAGCGCGAACGCTTGCAGATCGGCCTGGCCGCCCGGAAATTGCAGCACCATTCCGCCGTGGTAACTGAGCTGTCCGCCGGTTAAAGCGCGCGGTAGGCCGTTGGTGATATTCAACTGCAGCGCATCGGCATCGAGCGCGGAAAATTCCAGATTCTGGTAGCTGCTTTGTTTGCGCGAATCGCGTTGCGGCAGATTATTCATGACCGTGCTGATTCGGATTCCGAGCGGGTCGAGCACGCCGTGATTCAAATGCCAGGTAATACTGCCGCCGCGGCTGGTGCGCGGTTGCATTGATCCCGACGGATTTGCGTGCGCCTGCGCATGCGCGAACACCACAGCCGCGAGCGCCGACAAAACGCGAAACCAGATACGGCCATGCCTGCGCAGATTCTGCGGATTTTCGCGATGCTCAATACGTGCGGCGGATGCCATGAAATTTGCGACTCTCGGCGATCAGCGTGGCCGGTTAACCACAGGATGCCTGTGTACGGCATCGCTGCACAACACCTATTGGCTGGTGCTGACCCCGAGGGAGTGGCAACGATCAGCGATCGCGCACGACCATCAGCCGGATTTCGCTCATGTCTTCGATTGCGTAACGGATGCCTTCGCGGCCGAGGCCGGAATCCTTGACGCCGCCGTACGGCATGTTGTCGACGCGCCAGCTGGGTACGTCGTTGATAATTACGCCGCCGACTTGGAGCTCGTCCCACGCGCGCAGGGATTTGTGGATGTCGTTGGTGAACACGCCGGCCTGCAGACCGAATTCGCTCGCATTGACGATGCGTAGCGCCTCGTCGAATTCGTCGAATTTCTGCAATAGCGCGACCGGGCCGAACGCTTCCATGCAGCTGACCTTTTGTTGCGGATCGACGTGTTCGAGCACGGTCGCTTCGAGCATCGCGCCCGTGCGTTTTCCGCCGCACAACAATTTCGCGCCGGCGGTCAGGGCTTCCTGAATCCAGCCGTCGAGTCGCTGCGCTTCTTTCTCGTCGATCATCGGGCCGATAAAGACTTCCGAATCTTTCGGGTCGCCGGATTTCAGTTTTTTCGTGGCAGCGACAAACCGTTCGCGCACTTCGTCGTATAGCGATGCGTGCACGAGAATGCGCTGCACGCCGATGCAGCTTTGGCCGGACTGATAGAACGCGCCGAAGATCAACCGCTCGATGACATTGTCGAGGTGTTCGCGTTGATCGGCATCGACGATACACGCGGCGTTGCCGCCAAGTTCAAGCACGACCTTTTTCTTGCCAGCCTTGGCCTTGAGTTCCCAGCCGACCGCAGGCGAGCCGGTGAACGACAGCAGCTTCAGGCGATCATCGCTGGTGAACAGGTCGGCGCCTTCGCGATGCGCGGGCAGGATCGAGAACGCACCTTTCGGCAGATCGGTTTCCGCGAGAACTTCGCCGATGATGAGCGCGCCGAGCGGCGTACGGCTCGCCGGTTTCAAGACGAACGGACAGCCGGCGGCGATCGCCGGCGCGATCTTGTGCGCGGCCAGGTTCAGCGGGAAATTGAACGGCGAGATAAACGAACATGCACCGATCGGCACGCGCTTTGTGAAACCGCGATAACCCTGCACACGTTTCGAGATTTGCAGGTTCAAGGTTTCGCCATTGATGCGCACGGCTTCTTCGGCGGCGATCTTGAACGTCTCGATCAGGCGCGTGACTTCGCCGCGTGCATCCTTGATCGGCTTGCCGGCCTCGATACACAACGTCATCGCCAACTCGTCGGCGCGTTCGCGAAAACGCTGCACGCAATGTTCGAGCACGGCCTGGCGCGCATACGGCGCAAAGTCGCGCATCGGCACTGTCGCGCTCACCGCGGCGCTGATACCGGCATCAATCGTTTTTGCATCGGCCATCGCCACTCGTGTGGCGATTTCGCCGGTGTATTTGTCGGTGACGGCGAGATCGGTATTAGGCGTTTGCGCGACGTTGGCGAGATAAAACGGATAGCTGGACTTGAGCATGGCGTTTCTCCGGAATGTCGAATGCAACAATTCTCGCCGACACGGCATAAAAATATTGTGTGTGGGTGTGGCGATAGACACATACCGGTGTCGGTGCGATCGGTCAGCCGAAAATCAGACCTTGCGCAGCGCGATCTGACCATCCTGCAAGCGCGCTGTGATCGCGGTTTTTTCACCGATCTGCGTGATTGAGCGAATCACCGTGGCGTGCTCGGTATCGAGCAAAATCGCGTAACCGCGATCGAGTGTGGCGAGCGGGCTGACCGCATTCAAGGTGCGCGCGATTTGCGCCAGATGGCGCGCGTACAGTTCGATGCGGCGTACCGCAGCACTGCCGAGCCGCGCGGACAGGGTGCTCACCTGTTGTTTGTCTCGCGCCAGTTTTCGCGCCGGATGTGCCAGCGACAAACGCATGCGTATGGCTTGCAAACGGGTTGCCGATCGATCACGACTGCGCGTGTTGCCGGCGTTCAATTGTTGACGCAGACGCTGCAGGCGTTCATGGCCTTGCTGCAGTCGCGCTTGCGGTCGCAACGTCTGCAGGCGAACGAAATCGTGATCGAGGCGTTGCGCAAATGTATCGAAACGACGACGCCAGCCGCGAGCGAGACGATCGTATTGCGCGCTGAGTGTACGAGTCAGCCCCGCTGCATCGGGCACCAGCAATTCGGCGGCAGCGGATGGTGTGGCGGCGCGCAAGTCGGCAACGAAGTCGGCAATCGTGAAATCGATTTCGTGACCAATCGCGGATATCACCGGGATCGCGCTCGCATGAATCGCACGCGCCACCGCTTCATCGTTGAATGCCCATAAATCTTCCAGCGAACCGCCGCCACGTGTCAGCAGTAATACATCGTGTCGACCTGCCGCGGACGCTGCGCGCAGCATCGCCACGATTGCGGGCGGTGCTTCTTTTCCTTGCACCGGCACCGGCAGAATTTCGACCTGCGCGAGTGGGAAACGCCGTGCGATCACACTCAGCACGTCGCGAATCGCCGCACCGGTCGGTGAGGTGATCACGCCGATTCGGCGCGGCAAGAACGGCAGCGGCTTTTTGTGTTCTGACGCGAACAGGCCTTCGGCATCAAGACGCGCCTTGAGCTGCTCGAACTCGCGTTGCAACGCGCCTTCACCCGCTTCTTCGAGATGTTCGACCAGCAGCTGATATTCGCCGCGACCCTCGTACAGGCTTACACGAGCGCGCGCGAGCACGCGCATGCCGTCGACCGGGCGAAAGCGCAGGTAGGTGCTCTTCGGCTTGAACATCGCGCAGCGCACCTGCGCGCTCGGATCTTTCAAGGTGAAGTACAGGTGGCCGGATGCCGGACGCGCGAAATTCGACAGCTCGCCTTCGATCCAGATAAGCGCAAACCGATCTTCGAGCAGATCGCGCACGTGCCGATTGAGCAACATCGGTGTGAGGATTTCGCGCTCGGCGGCAATGGGAGAAACGGGCAGGGATTTCAACATGCCAGCACTGTAAATCATCGCTGCGCAGACGTGAAATCTACGCCGGAATTATCCCGTCGTTATTGACCCGTCGATTTTTCCGAAGCGATGAATTGCGCAAGGCCAGCCGCGCCGCGTTTGCGGATCGTATTCTGCAACAGCGGCGACCAGCCGAGCAGCAGACCCGAAATACCGAGCGCCATGCGACTCCAGCGCCACAGGTCGAAGCTGTCGTTATGCTCGATGATCAGGCCGTCGCGAAACTGGAAGCGCGCGGAAATGATATTCAGCACCTTCCTGCCGCTGCCGGAAAACGTGTAGCGCGCCTGCCAGTTGGCGCTGCCCGCATTGGCATTTGCCCGCACGCTGTCGTAGCTCACTTCGAGATCCTTGCCGCGCGTGGTCAACATACGCCACATCGCGCCGACTTCGGCACCGCGCAGATTGAACACCGGATCGCGAAAATGCGCATCGGTATGGTAACAACGCGTCATCGCCTCGCCATCACGACGTTGCAGTGACTGATAAAAACTCTCGATCAGATCAATGTGGCTGGTGCTCATCGGACATTCTCCGGGCGGCGGATTCGCGCATCCGCAGTACCATATATCAAGTGGCGGTACATCACACGCCGACGATCTGCGATCATGGTCGCGATCCGATTCTGCTAGGGTGTATCGTGCCGGAATATTTTCAACAACTCGGGCCGTGTGTCGTACGTTTGCTCGAGCGTATCGGTGTATTGTCATTGGTGCTCGCCACGCCGCTTGGGCTTGGGAAATCCAATCATCTGCTGAATGCCTTGTATGCGCGCGCTGCGTGCGATCCGCGCCTGACGTTGCACATATATACGGCGTTGTCGCTGGCGCGCCCGACACCCGGTTCGGATCTGGAAAAACGTTTCCTGCAGCCGTTCCTGGATCGGCACTTCGGCAGTGATTATCCCGATCTGGCGTATATTCAAGCGCTGCATACAAACACCTTGCCGGCGAATGTGCGCGTCAGCGAATTCTATTTGCAGTCCGGCGCGATGCTCGGCGTAAGCGCGGTGCAGCGCGACTACACCAGCATCAACTACACCCATGTCGCGCGTGCGATGGCCGAGGCAGGCGTGAATGTGATCGTGCATCTGGTCGCGCGCCGCAGCGGGCCGAACGGTGTGTCTTACAGCCTCAGCAGCAATCCGGATGTGACGCTCGATCTGCTCGACAAGATCGCCGCGGCCGGCAAACCTCGTCCATTGATGGTGGCGCAGGTGCATGCAGATATGCCGTTCCTTGGCGGTGATGCGGAAGTCGACGCGGATTTTTTTGATCTGCTGCTCGACGATGCGACGTGCCATCACCAGTTGTTTGCGTTGCCGCGCGAGCCGGTCGACGAGGTGGAACTCGCGCTCGGCCTGCACGCGAGTGCGTTGATCCGCGACGGCGGCACCTTGCAGATTGGTATCGGCGCGTTATCCGACGCATTGATCTACGCGAGCGTGCTGCGGCATCGGCAGAACGATGAATATCGCGCGGCATTGGGTGCGCTGCAGACCTGCGATTCGGCAAAGTTGATCGCGCAATACGGCGGCATGGAACCGTTTGCGCAAGGCTTGTACGGCGCCAGCGAAATGGTCATGGACGGCTTCATGTTGCTGGCCAAGGCCGATGTGTTGAAGCGGCGCGTCTACGACGATTTGCCGCTGCAGCGCGCGTTGAATGCAAATGTGATCGGCGAGACTTTGCTTGACGATTCGCTGCAGCGATTGCTGACATGCGGTGCGGTCGCTGCGCAAATCGATCACGCCGAATTGGCGCGTCTGCAGCGCTTCGGATTGCTGCCGCCGGATTGCCGGATCGATGGTGCGTTATTGCATTTAGCGAACGGCGAAACGATCGGCACCGATCTGAATATCGAGCGTGATCGTGTATCGCTCTCGAATCATATGGCGGGTAGAAAACTGCGCGGCGGTCATTACCTGCACGGCGCATTTCATCTCGGCTCCAGCGATTTCTACGCGTGGCTGCGTGGTCTCGACGGCGAGGATTTTTCCGGCCTTGCGATGTCGCGCGTTTCGCACGTCAACGAGTTGTACGGCGGCGCCGAAACATTGCAGAAGGCGCAGCGTCGCGACGCGCGGTTTTTCAATACCTGCATGATGCATACGTTGCTCGGCGCGGCGGTATCCGATGCACTGGAAAACGGTCAGGTGGTCAGCGGCGTCGGCGGACAATACAACTTTGTCGCGATGGCGCACGCACTCGACGATGGCCGCTCGGTGCTGATGTTACGCAGCACGCGCCGCAGTCACACCAAGCTGCAATCCAATATCCTGTGGAACTACGGTCACACCACGATCCCGCGGCATCTGCGCGATATCGTCGTCAGCGAATACGGCATCGCCGATCTGCGCGGAAAATCGGATGAAGATTGCATCAAGGCGATGCTCGCGATCACCGATTCGCGCTTTCAGGATTTGCTGATGGCAACGGCGCAAAGTGCCGGCAAACTGGCGCGCGATTATCGTCTGCCCGACAGTGCGCGACAGAACTCGCCACAACGTCTGCGTGCGGCGCTGCAACCGTTCAAGGCGCGCGGATTATTCCCCGCGTTTCCGTCCGGCTGCGATTTTTCAACCGATGAACTGCGCCTGTTGCCGGCCTTGCAACTGCTGAAAAAACAGACTGCCAGCGCGGTGCAATTGCCGCAGCTGGTCTGGCGCGCGCTTATGCATGGTCAGCCCACGGCGGAGATGACGCCGCTACTGCAACGCATGCAACTGGATCGCCCGCGCACGCTTGGCGAGCGTGTCTATCGTCGTTTTTTGACGCAGGCGTTGCGAGCTTCATCGTCGAGCTGATTTAGATGCGTTAGCGACAAGATTCGACACGCAGATTTCAGTGCGATGCCACTGCATCGCAGACCGCGAGAATCGTGAATCCCGCAGTGCCGGGATGCACAGTCGCCGCGCCGCGCCAGTGGTTTGTCGTCAACGATCGCATCAATCCAACCACGCGTCCCTGATTGACAACCAGCAATCGATTTGCGCGGCATTCGGGCGGTGTGAGTGTTGCTTCGATCCGAACGCCGTCGAGATTGATGCCGTTATGCGGCTCGCTGAATTCCAGTGCCGTCACCGCGACGGGCCGCGCATTACTCGGCGCGACCTGATCGAGCCATTGTGCCTCCGGCCAGACAAACGGTCCGAGGCGTAACGGCCGCATCAGTTGCGACGCTTGCTGCGTGACTTGGCTATCGGTTTCGCCCGGGCGATCGCGATCCGGCCAGATACCGATCACTGCGGCCACCGCAGTGTCGTCGGCGATTTCGCGCGCGTGGATCAACGTGATCGGCATACCGATTTCCGCAGCGAGCGCGAACAGCGAAATCATTCCCACCGATACCAGCGCGATTTTGCCCGCACCGCGACGACTCAGCATAATGATCAACATGCCCGACCATCCGAGCGTCGACCACGGCAGATAGCGGGGCGCATATACCTGTTCGGGAAACGCGACGAAATAATCGAAACGCGTCAGCGCGATCAAGCCGGCTACCGCCAGACCGAACCACGCCAATGCAAAACCGATCTGACCGACGGCATGAAAGCTCGATGGATAACGCCGCGCGCGCCAGGTTGTCCAGAGCAATACGAACAAAAATATCGCGCCGAAAATCGCCTGCGGCAACACGCTGCGGCGCACGTCGCCAAACACGTGGGTCCATAGCTGCGCGACGCCGCCGATCGGCGCGAGCTGATTTGGCAACGCCGCCGCCGCGACCGGATCGACCAATGGCCAGAACAGATAGATCAACGGACTCGCCAGCGTGCGCCCCGCCAGCATGCCTTGTTCGAGCGGATGCAGGCTTAGCGGCACGCCGCTGCTGCCTTTCAGCAAGGCATAAGCAAGCAATGTGAACAACAGGCTGGTAGCGACGATGAGCCACGACGATAGCCGCGCGCGTTGCACGAACAGCAGCGCAAAAAGGGCGACAAATGCCGCGCTGCCGCTACCGAAATTCAATGCGGCGAGCAGACACAGGGCACTCGCGCCGAGCACGCTGCGGCGGGATGGGTGCTCGTGATCGACATGCAACAAGGCAACGGCGCCGGCCAGACACAACAGCACGCTGTAAACATGCAGGCTCTCGTTATCGTGCAGCAACGCGCGTGCATTGCCGAGCCAGAAAATTGCCAGGGCCAACACCAAGGCGATTGCGGCACGCGTCGCTGGCGCGATAGGGGAGCGACGTTTTAGCGGCAGCAGAAAAACAGCAAGACAGCTCAGAGCAAGCAGCAGACCGATCACGATTTGCAGCAATTCATCACCGCCGAACCAGCGCAAACTGGTGAGTCGAACAAGATTCGCGAACAGTTCGGGATGACCGTTTTCGGCAGCGATCACGCTCGCCGGAAACGGCTGCGAAAGCAAGCGCGCGTAATGCTGCCACGCGTCGGCATATGGCACGCGCGGCGACAGCACGAGCATCGCGGTCGCGCCGAGAATCACGTAGCCGAATGCCGCGAACACAAAATAGCATCGCGCCCATCGTTCAAAGAAACGGGGTTCGCTAAAAACGGGGCCGGGTGGGGCGGGATTGCGGATCGAATTCATGCGAGAAATTTTACCAAGCCGCAGCTGGGGAAGATGGGAGATAATGATACCTGCCTCGTAACTTCCCGACGCAGCAACAGCCGACTTCGATTGCGCTACCATGGGCGGTGGATTGGCGCCGAAATAAATTTTTCGGCGCACACATGGAAAGCGCTGCAAGTGTTGCTAAGCTAGTCAGAGCACCGCATTCGGGCAATCGGAGATTTTCCACGATGAGCGACATATTCCTGCGATTGGTGGCGTTTGTTCCCGAGCGCACCCGAGTTCACGTGGCCAAGTTCGCGGGCGATCCCAAGTCGGTGCGCAACTGGATCACGCATCTGCCGCTGACCAACGCCGATTTGTGCGCGCGCCAGTTGCTCGATGCGCTCCGCGACATGAACAAACAGCGACTGGAACCGGCAGCTCGGCTGGAATCGCTCGAATTGCTGCGTGCGCCGTTGACCCAGTTGCAAAGCGTGCTCGATGTGCGGGCGCGTGGCGACAGTTTTCCGCTGCCTTCGGTGAAGCGCCAATCGATGGATGTGGCGCAGGATCTGCAGCACGAGATGTCGGTGGCCTACGTCGTTGCGTTATACGATTTTTGCGCGCCCGCGGGCGATGTGCCGTTCATGAAAGGCAAGTCGGTAGCGCTGGCCGGCGCGCGCGCGTTGCAGCATATCGGCATGCAGCTGGCGCGTGCGTATCTGCTATATCTGGCACCGGCGCCGGGCGTTTGGCGCATGTTGCATCGCGTGTTTCTGTTCCTCGACGAAGCGGGTCAGACCGAACGCATGCTCGATGATCCATTGCCCGGCGGCGGTCAACTGAATGCGCGACATGCGTATCTGCAATGTCTGCTGCTCGCGCTGAATAATCCGTATCGACTCACGCAGAAGGAAAACATCGTCGCGTTTCAACTTGCGCGCGCGTGGGCGCCGCATTGTTCGCTGGAGCGCGATGCGACTATTCCGGGCGGGCTCGGTGTCGACATGAATGGCGACAACGGGCCGGGTTATCTGGAGCAGGAACGCAGCAGACCCGAAGCGCACGAATGGTCGTTTCACTACGACGAGCTCGAAAAGCGCCTGCACGCCGAGATCGGGAAATTGCCGCCGAACATAAGTACGCTGTCGTATCACATCAAGGGTGCGCCGGACTTCAACGTCGATGTCACGCTCGTGCGATCGATGATGCACGCGTGGTATGACGCTCGCATGCGCGTACACCAGCGTCTCGCTGCGGGTTACAAGCTCGACAGTATTCTTGGCCTGCATGCCGCGCACTTCGTGCTGGCCGGCAATCGTGGTTTCGAGAGTTTCCTGCAGACCATGGCGGAAACGTCGATTTCGCTGACCGACCGCGAAGACGCGGCGCCGTGGGTCAACAGTGCTACCGACAATCCGGCGATACGGCGTCTGCACGCGACGGTGCTCGATCAGAGCCTCGGCGGTTATCGCGTGATCTGGCCGGCTGCGGAAAATCTGCGTGCGCGCATCGGCGAGCTGGTCATACTCGCGCCGGCCGCACTGGCCGATGAAGCGCAGGACTGGATGGTCGGCGTGATGCGCTGGTTGCGTATCCATGCCGATTCGTCGGTGGAAGCGGGCATCGAATTGCTTGCGCGCCGCGCCAAACCCGCGAGCTTGCGCAGTTATGACGACGAGCGCCATCTGCGACCGCCGATGCGGGCGTTGCTGCTCGATTCGCTCGGCGAAGACAG
>JAYVLO010000053.1:0-11238 GCA_043759455.1 Pseudolysobacter sp. | reverse complement strand
GTTATCTGGCCGAAGCGGCGTATCGATTCAATCGCCGTTTTCGATTGCGCGACATGCTGCCGCGACTGTTGCGCGCAATGGCTGTCTGTAAGCCTTGCGCGGAGCCCGCTTTGCGTTCTGCGAGCAATTATCTTGGCTGAGTGTCGGGGCTAATCAGGAGCCCTTTTAAGTAGCCGTCTGACGTCCAAAATGAAGCGTGCTTTGGTGCGCAGCGCCTTGCATCTATGTAGACATTCTTGATCGAACATCAAATAGAAGAACAACGAATGAACGCTGTCAACATCATGACGGATGAAATACCAACGGCCGTGTCCCTTGAGCGAACAGCGTGTGCCCGCGAGGAGTGCAGTTGTTTGGCTGCCGCCAACACGTATGGAAAGAATGGC
Source organism: Pseudolysobacter sp. (assembly GCA_043759455.1). GTDB lineage: Bacteria > Pseudomonadota > Gammaproteobacteria > Xanthomonadales > Rhodanobacteraceae > Pseudolysobacter. Next base: position 10,852 of record JAYVLO010000053.1, on the reverse strand, counting down.
CGCGTTTTGAAACTCCCGCCGGAACGTTATGTGTCGGCGACGATAATCGAGTGGCGTGCAGGCTTGCCATCGCCATTCGCAAAAACTAGTTCTTGTTGATCTTCGGCTGATCGCGTAGCGACCATGCCGCTGCAACCTATCGCCGCAAACGCCGATTTGCCGATACGCCCGAACCGGTAGCCGGTGGCAAACGCAGCAAGGTGCCGATTTTTGTACTGCAACTGCATCGCGCTTCGCATCGTCACTACGATTTTCGGCTGGAGCTGGATGGCGCGCTGGAAATTGGGGCGATACCGAAAGGCCCGAGCCTCGATCCTTCGGTAAAAAGACTGGCGGTGATTGAACAACGCCCCGTTGGACGGTGAATGGGTCGTGCTGGATGAGGATCGAGCCGACTTCAACGCGCTGCAGGCGCGACGGGCCGGCGAGAACGATGTCACGCTGGTCTACATGTTGTTCGATACACCGTTACGAAGACTACAAATTTCCGCAGGGAAAACCAGAGAAATATCGAATTCAGCCATACGAAGTGGATTTCATGTCGCTGCTCAAGAAAAGCATTGCCAGCAATCAGCGCTCGCTGGCAGCGAAACATGCCAGGTCCGCCACCGGCAAAACGGCACCGGTGGCGAAGAAAAAAGCTCGCCAAAAATGGTTCGAGCGACGACGAAAATAGTGCATTCAACTCGCTGCAAAGCCTCGCTCGGCGCAGTCGCTTGACAACTATGAAACAATAGAGCGCGAGAGAGAGTTTGAAGGGGAGCACGTGGGGCCATTCAAGAATAACTGGCTGAAGCAGTCGGGCGTGCGTGTGATCGTGCTCGCGCTGGCGGTCATGTTCAGTGTCGGCGTGCCTTACGCCGTATTGCAGACCGCCGCCGACGGCTCGATCAATGCGACGCTATGGGTAGCGCATACCGAGACGGTCAAATCCACCCTGTTCGAGGTGGTGTATCGATTGCGTGATCTGGAGTCGTCCGCGCTGAACGCCTATCTGCATACCGGTGATGAAGTTCCGGTGGCGAACTATCGGCTTACGCGCGGCCAAGTCGAGCCGCTGCTCGATCAGCTCGCGGCTCTCACCATCGACAATCCGTCGCAGCAAGTCAGGATTGGCGAGTTCAAGGCGGTTGCCGAAGGCTGCATGCGCCTGTTCGACACCGCCATGCAGCAATTGGCGCAACTCGATCAGAACCAGGCACTGCAGAGTATCAATCAGGCGCAAAAAATGTTTCGTTTTCGCGAGATCGCCAATGCGATCGCCGAGGAAGAGGTTGTCCTGCTGCAAGAGCGCTCCGCCAGCGCAGCGCGGTCTTTGCATAACGCGCGTGTGCTGAGTATCGCTGCGTTGATTACACAACTCGTGTTGTTCGGCGGCATGATCTTTCTCTCCGAACGTCAAGCGGCGCGGCGTGAGCGGGCGGAAAACGACAGCCGTGCGGCGACGTTGCGTTCGCAACACATCGTGCAGACCATTCGCGAACCGATCGTGTTGCTTGACCATCAATTGCACCTGCTCATGCACAACACTGCTTTCTCCGAATTCTACGGCAGCATGGGCGACCAGCAGGTTGGCCGGCACTTGGGCGAAATCGGCCGTGGTGCGTGGAGCGATCGTGCACTGTTGCAGCGGCTCGGCGATGTCGGTCCGCATAATCGCGAGTTATGGGATTACGAACTTCATCAACGCAACGGCGATGCAGCGGAGCGCATCGTGATGATCAATGCGCGTCCGATCGCCATGCCTGACACCAACGAGGCCGCGGTGTTGATGACGGTCAGCGACATTACTTCGCGCAAGCGAGCCGAGGACGAGGTACGCGAACTCAACAAGCAGCTCGAGGGAAAAATCGCCCAGGTCACCGATGTGAATCGCGAACTCGAAGCATTCAGTTATTCGGTATCGCATGATTTGCGCGCACCGTTGCGCCACGTCGCCGGCTTTTCCGACAAGCTGTCACTTTTGCTTGGTCCGCAGGCCGATGAAAAGGCGCGGCATTATCTCGACATCATCGGCGGTGCGGCGCGGCGCATGTCGACCTTGATCGACGACCTGCTGGTGTACTCGCGATTGGGGCGGCACGCGCTGCGGTTGCAGATCGTCGATATGCAATCACTGGTCGAGGACACGCGATCAATGTTCGTCAGCGAAATTGCGGATCGCGATCTGGAATGGCGAATAACGCCGTTGCCAACGGTCATCGGCGATGAAAACATGCTGCGTCAGGTGTGGCAGAACCTGCTCGGCAATGCGATAAAATACAGCGCAAAACAGCCGCAGGCGCGTATCGAAATCGGCTACTCGCAAACCGCGGACGAGTACGTTTTTCAAGTTAGTGACAATGGCGCCGGCTTCGACATGCAATACGCCGGCAAACTTTTCGGTGTATTCCAGCGCTTGCACAAGGCCAGCGAATATTCGGGCACGGGCATCGGCTTGGCGAATGTTCGGCGCATCGTCAGTCGACACGGCGGACTTACCTGGGCCGAATCGATACTTGCTGCAGGCGCGACATTTTATTTCTCGTTACCGATTGCGCCGGATACTTTTTCCAATACGCCAGAAATCATTCTCAAGGAATTTGCATGAACAAGGACATACGGCCCATCCTGCTGGTTGAAGATAGCTTGGCGGATGCCGAAATGACGATCGACGCCTTGCGCGAAGCGAACGTCGCCAACGTGATCGTGCATGTCGAAGACGGCGTCGAAGCGATGGAGTATCTGCTGTGCACCGGTGCTCATTCGACGCGCGTGGCGATCAATCCTGCGGTTGTACTGCTCGATATCAAGATGCCGCGCATGGACGGCCTTGAAGTTCTGAAGCGCATGCGCGAAAACGAGCGGCTGAAGCGTGTGCCGGTCGTGATCCTTTCATCATCACGCGAAGAAACTGATCTCGCGCGCAGTTGGGATCTCGGCGTAAATGCCTATGTTGTTAAGCCGGTCGATGTGCTTCAGTTTTTCAACGCAGTACGAACCCTCGGCCAGTTCTGGGCCGTACTGAACGAGCGTGCAGTAGACGACCGATGAAAGAAGACGGCTTTATCGTTGAACCGGTTCGCGCCGCGCTTGCGGTGCGTGTGCTGTTGGTGGAGGACAGTGCGCCTGATGCGGAGCTGCTGATTGACGAGCTGTCGCGCGACGGGCTGATATTCGAATGGCGCCTCGTCGATGATGAGCCGGCGTATCGAAATGCGCTGATGGAGTTTCGCCCGGATATCGTGATCTCGGATATATCGATGCCGAATTTCTGTGGTTATCGCGCGCTGGAGTTGCTGCGCGAACGTTCGACGCGCATTCCATTTATTTTTGTTTCCGGCACCATTGACGAAGATACTGCGATCGAAGCCTTGCGTTCCGGCGCTACCGACTACGTGCTGAAAAGCAATTATGGCCGCTTCGCTTCGGGCGTGCGGCGTGCACTAAAGGAGGCCGAGCAAGGCTTTTCGCGCGACCGTACCGAAGAGCAGTTATTGCGCTCGCAGCGTTACGAAAGTCTGTCCTTGATCGCGGGCGGAATCAGCCACGACTTGCGCAACATCCTGCAGCCGTTGTTGTTCGCGTCCTCGCTGATTACCAAACCCGGTGCCGATCTGCCGCGTGTTGCCAAGATGGTCGAGGATTGTTCGCGACGTGGCCTGGAAATGATTACCTCGATGTTGGATTTTGCGCGTGCCGAAGACCGGCCGCGCGAACGGATTCAACTTGTCGCGCTGTTCGCGGCGATCGACATGTTGCTGATCGGCAGCGTGCCGCGCAATGTCGTCGTCGATATGGAACGTGTCGCCGACGACATAAGCGTCAACGGCAATTTCACCGAACTGCAGCAGTGTCTTCTGAACCTTTGCCTGAACGCGTTGCAGGCAATGCCAAACGGCGGATGCCTACAAGTTCGCGCCGAGAACGTCACTCTCGACGCGGCGTTTTTCGACCCTGAAGAACTCGTCATGGCGGGAAATTATCTGACGATCAGCGTCACCGACACAGGTGTCGGCATATCGCCCGAGCTGCAAAAAAGCCTTTTCAAACCGTTCTTCACTACCAAGAGCACGGGCACCGGCCTCGGCCTGCTTTCGTGCCGCCGCATCGTCGAAAACCATCAGGGCTGCTTGCGTATTGCGAGCGTTGTCGGGCAGGGCACCACGTTTTCGTTGTATTTACGTGCATCAACGGAAGTCGCGGGAAAATCTTAAACGCGTCCGTATTTCGCGGGCGATACTGCGGCGCTTCACTCGTGATAACGGGACGCGCCGGGCGTCACCAGATCTGCCGCGAAAAAGCTGACCGCTACGCGAGCAGCAGCAATGCTGCGTCATGCGGCGTCATGCGGCGATCGTCGTGCGGTTCGTGATGCGATCGAGCCGGTCTGCGAGGATACTTGTCGACATGCAAGCGACGGCAACCATCAAGAAAGTAACAAGCGTCATGAAGCACACGAGGAGCGCCGCGAATGAATCAAGCGGCGGCGAGACTCGATCCCCGTTGATCGATGCGCGGATCAAGGAACTTGGCGACTGGCGCAGCAAGATATTTGCGCGAGTCTGCGCGCTCATCACGCAGGCCGACTCCGCCGTGATCGAGGCATGGCAGTGGCGCGGCGTTTTGGTGTGCTCGCATAGCGGCACCTCTGCACCGGCGAGACGTACTAGAATTACGTGAAGCTGACCTTCGTCAAGGGCGCCGCGCTGGAGGACCCGGCAAATCTTTTCAACGCCAGCCTCGACGGCAACACGCGGCGCGCGATCGATATCTATGAGACCGACAAGATCAATGAAAAAGCGTTGCAGGCGCTCATCCGTGCCGCTGTGGCACTGAATACGTCAAGGCAAAGAAAGGGCGCATAAACGTTCCCTCGCTCGTAAACGTTCCCTCGCTCCTTGATTGAGCGCCTTGAGCGAATCGCGGCATAAAAACCCGTAAACGTTTGCAGTTTTTGATAGGCCGGCGTTACGGTCCACTGGCTTGAGCGGCCGAGTGGTTGCCCCCAGTTCGATGCGTGGCATGATCGAGGCAACAGGAGAAACCTATGGCAACCGGTTGGGCCGGCGACGGCGCTGTGCAGGATCAGATCGACGCGACGATTGCGGATGCGATCAAACGCGTGCGTAGTCAGGCGCCGCAAGGTCCGAGTCTGAAAAATTGCGAGGAGTGCGAGAAAAAAATTCCCGAGGCCAGACGCAAGGCCGTGCCGGGCGTGCGGTTGTGCGTGCCGTGCCAGCAAGAACACGACAAACAACAAGCCGCGCATAGTGGTTACAACCGCCGTGGCAGCAAAGATAGCCAGCTGCGCTGAGAGCCCTTCGCCGCCCCGCACTCCTTCAATTTGGCACGAAAAATTGCAGCCTCGCAGCAAACCTGCGTGGATCATTTTTCGTCAGCGTAAAAATCAAAACCGTGGCAGTTTCGTACGGACACAGTGTTTTCGAGCGTGCCTTAACTACTTGGCGTTGCGGTGATAGGTTTTTTCAGCTTTCAGCGTTAACTGGGGAGACTTCGACAAACCCTTGGTGAGGTGCACTTGAAAATCTGGCCCTTTTTCTTTTTCCCGAGCATCGCGTGGACGCAAACTTTGCTGGCGGCGGAGTCGTTGTATTCGACATCCCCGCCGGACCGTTCGATTTCGATTGCTTCGCCGCTACCATCGTCGATTCTGGCGCTGCCATTGGAAGTAGTGGATGGCGCCAACACAGTGGTCGGCCAGTTCGTGCAACCGACCGCTGATTTGCAAGGCGCGATTGTGCGTACGCAGAAAGGCTACAGTTTCGCCATCCACGCAGCAGACGCGCAGCTGGTATTGAATCAAGTGGTGCCGGTGGATGGATCTGCACCGATTTTTTTCCAGCCCTATCGCGCAATCGGTTATTTGTCATCCGACTGCTCCGGACAGGCGTATCTGCTGGTGCCGCAGGCGGGCTACGTCGTGCGCACCAGTGTCTACGCGAGCAGCTATCAATTCGTGTTCACGCCGGTTGGCGAAGCCCCTGCGGTGCGCAGTTTCGGCTCGGTGTTGACCGACGCCAGCAGCTCGTGCGGGCGTCTGGGCTCGCCTGAATCGTATGCCTCTGTGGGCGCCTATCCCAATAGCAAATTCGTCACCGACTACCCGCCGTCGGGTTATGTCGCGCCGCTCAAGGTGCGAGTGGTCAACGCGATTTTCGCTGACGGTTTTGATTCAGCCACGCCTTGACCAGCGCCACACATTCGTCGCGCATGATTGCCTGACACGATCGCGACACCTGACGATGATTGCGCTGGGTTAGTTGCGTTCGCATCCCCATATCTGCGACTTGCCATTGCAGGACTGTCCCATGATTCCCTTGTCCGTTCTCGATCTCGCGCCCGTCACCGAAGGCAGCGATGCCGCCCAGACGTTCGCCAATTCGCTCGATCTCGCGCGTGCCGCAGAGCGTTTCGGTTACCGCCGCTACTGGCTCGCCGAACATCACAACATGCCGGGCATCGCGAGTGCCGCGACTGCGGTGTTGATCGGCCATATCGCCGGCGGCACATCGACCATCCGCGTCGGCTCCGGTGGTGTGATGTTGCCGAACCATGCGCCGCTGCAGGTCGCCGAGCAGTTCGGCACGCTGGCCTCGTTGTATCCGCATCGCATCGATCTCGCCCTCGGTCGCGCGCCGGGCACCGATCAGGCCGCCGCGCGCGCGTTGCGCCGTTATTACCAGAACGCCGAGGAATTTCCGGCCGACGTGGTCGAGCTCATGCGCTACTTTGAGCCGGCGCAAGCCGGGCAGGCCGTGCGCGCGGTGCCCGGCGCCGGTATAGATGTGGAAATGTGGATACTCGGATCGAGCCTGTTCGGCGCGCACCTCGCCGCGCAGCTCGGTTTGTCGTACGCGTTTGCTTCGCACTTTGCGCCGGACTCGCTTGAGGAAGCGCTGGCGCTATATCGCCGCGAATTCCGCCCGTCATCACGACTCGGAAAACCGCATGTGATGCTTGCGCTGAACGTGGTCGCGGCCGATACCGACGCCGAAGCCGCGTGCCTGTTCACCACGCAGCAACAGGCGTTCATCAACCTGCGTCGCGGTCGACCCGGACTCATTCCGCCGCCACTCGCATCGGCCGAAGCCATCCACACGTTCTGCACGCCGCAGGAGAAAGCCGGCGTCGATCATTCGCTGGCGTGTGCGGTAGTCGGTTCGCCCGAGACGGTGCGCAAGGGCATCGCTGCATTTGTCGCACGCCATCGGCCCGACGAACTCATGCTGACCACCAATGTTTTCGATCATGCCATGCGCGTGCGCTCGTTCGAGCTTGCGATGAGCGCATTGAACTAGCGATTGCGCGACGTGTGACTGCACCAGTGACCTTGATGCGCGAATAGCATCCGCAGAGATAGTTCGCGCGTTAGGGGGCGGCGAGTTCAACTTTGAAGTGCGACGCGTTTGAAGGATTGGTCGAACACCTTTTGAGGCGTGCGGAATCCTAACCGTTTTCGGGGACGTCGATTGCGCTAGTCTTCGACGTAATGAATCTGCTCGTCGGTGAAATCCCCCAGATTGCAGCGCGTGGGTCGGATACAGCACGTGCACGACAGCTCGCAGGGTAGCTGCCGTCTCAGCATTGGCGACGTGGCGCATGCGCAGCAGGCCCGACTTTCGTGCCAGCCGCGTGACGATGCGATCCAGCTCCTTACCGAGGATCGTGTCGCCGTCGCCGAAGCGCTGGCGCTCGCAGTTCACCGCAACGTCGCCCTGACCGGCGATCTGCTCAGGACTCCAGCCCTCCGCCAGTTGGGCTTCCACGATCGGCCAGTGCGCGGCATCGATGCGCGGCTGGGCGCTCGCGGCAACGCGCCGTTGCGCGCTGCGCTGGCGCGCACGCCTCGCCGCATCGCCTTCGTCGTCCGTGTGGCGTTGTAACTCTCGACTGATCGTGCCGGCATCACGAGACACAGGCGCGATTACGAGACACAGGCGTGCCGATCTCCCGCAACGACCATCCGCCATCGCGCAGGCGCTGGATCTGCTAGCGCGTCTCCTGGCTCAGGTGCGTGTAATTCATGTGCCGTTCCACTCGGCGGTGAAGCGGTGCAGGCTACGCGCCTGCGCCTCATCACATCAGCGGGTGTTGCACTTCAGAATTGAATTCGCCGTCTAAAGTAGCAAAAAGTTTGTGCGTGTTGAAAAGGTTTTTCGACCCGTCGTGCGCAGTACTGCGGGCAACATACTTGATGTCCATATTCGATGGAATCACTAGAAACTTTCGTTTATAGTCCCGCGTGAGATTCGGCCAAGTCGTCGTTGCGGGTGCTGTCAGATGGCTTTCCGAATCGTGTTGATAATATTCAATTTCCGGGGAGAGATACCAACATGAAACGAATCATCCTGCTGAGCGCGCTGTCGCTCACCATGTCGTCTGCGTTTGCGCTTGAGTTGCACGTCGTCAACAACTCGAAGTCGGCGATCCATCATCTGTACCTGACCGACTCCAAAGACAAACAATGGGGCCCGGATCAGCTCGGTGATGGCCCTGCCAATATCGTCAAGTCCGGTGCCAAGTTTGTGTTGCATAATGTGAAAAATGGCACGCTCGACGTGCGCGTGGTCGCGGAAGACGGCACCGACTGCGAGATCGATGGCATCGCATTCACCGAGAACATGGAGTGGAAGATCACCGAGGCGATCCTCAACAAGTGCGCCGCCGACGCGGGATAATCGTGTCGCGTGAGAAGCACGCTGACGCCCGTCGTAGCTAGTCGTCGGTGGGTGGCGTTACAGTTTCGTGCCGCTTTTCACGCGGCCTTCTGACAGATCAATCATCTGAATTCGTCTCAGCCAGCGCGATCGCGCTGGCTGAGCGGGTTGCGCCCATATTCGAGGCTACCATCGCGCTGACCGCAGTTGTGCTTGCGGCGTTTGGTGAAGCGCGTCACCGTCCGGCGTCGACGTCTGAAAAGGGGAAACCGTGCGACGTAACGCGCGACTGTCTTTTGTCTCGAATTAGCTCAGCGTCGCTGCCAGCGCCGAACCGCTGAGTTACAACTGCGTTTATCTCAGCCATCAGCAGGATCCCGTCAACGGCTAGGCTTTCAGCAACGATACGCTGGGCGGTTACGACGAATTCGGCAAGAATTACCACGTGTTCGGCTCGTGCGGCGTAGCTGGCAGCTACGGCAATCGTGCATCGAAACATTGTCGCGCCGAGCGCGCCGGCATCGGCGGCCGTTGGTTGATCGACGACGATACGATGATTGCGATCGAAGGCGCTGCGGTGCTTGCGCAGTTCGACAAGCCGCTGGTGGGCACGGTGCGCGATACCGGCGCCGCCACGATCTTCGAGATCCGCCATCGTTTCACGCCGTGGGTGGAAGCGATCGCCAGCGCGAGTCACAGCGATGTGCTCGGCGATTGCACCGATGAGTTCGTTACCGGCCCGGCATTTCATATCAACAATACGTTCGCCATCGGCGCGTTTTACCGTCGCACCGAAAATAGTTCGGGTTTCGAAATCACCGCGCGAAGGTATTATTGAGCAAGGGCGCGCTTGGCGAGCGCTGCGCATACTCCTGGAAAAGTCTCCGGTTGGATCAGTGCAGCCGCAGAGCTCCGCGACACTGCCGCGCGTTTCACATTTGCCCACGGTCTGGCCGTGTAAGGTCACGCGATAATGGCCCGCAATTGCACGCAAGCCCAGTCGAGATGCACAAGAACCAATCGTGACAGGGAACCGATTTCCAAATCTTCTCAACGGCAGCGTGCACGTGCTTTTTGTCGCGTCGTTGATCGGATTTTGTGTCTGGCTCTCGATCCAGGTGACGCGTCCGGCGAGCGGCGTCACCATCATCTGGGTGGCGAGCGGGTTGTTGGCCGGCATTCTGCTCACCTCACCGCGACGCCGCTGGCTGGTCTACATCGGTGCCGCGCTCGCTGGAAATCTGCTGGCGCGCGCGTTGTGCGGTGGCGCGCTGGCGGAAGTTTTCAGTCGTGGAGTGGCCAGCACGCTCGATGCCTGCCTCGTCGCATTTGCTCTGCGTGTGCTGGTCGGCGACATTACCGATCTGAGCAAATTGTCGCTGGTGGTGCGCGTCGCGATGGGCAGCACCTTGCTGGCGTGTGCTTTATCTGCGCTGATGGTGGCGACAACGGCGGCGGCGATCGGATCGGCGTCGTTCGAGGCGATTTTCGCGACGTGGTTCGCGTCGCACACGCTGGGCATGATTATCTTCGCCACCCTGTTTGTGGTCGCGCGCAATCAACGCTTTGCATTGATCGGTCGTCGCGGCGAACGCTGGAAATTCGTTCGCAGCGTCTGCCTGGTTGCCGCGACCACCCTGTGCGTATTTTCGCAGTCGCGTTATCCGCTGCTGTTCATGACCTACCCGCCGCTAATACTGGTGGTGTTCCGCCATCGTTTCGCCGGCGTGGTGGTCGGCGTCACCGTGGTTATGCTGATATCAGTGATGGCCACGGTGGCCGGCAGCGGACCGCTGTATCTGGTCGCCGGTGCCAGCTTGCAGCAACACACTTTGCTGCTGCAATTGTTCATCGCCACCACCTGCCTGATAACCCTGCCGGTAGCGGTGGTGCTTACCGAAAGACTCCACCTTACCACCAGACTGCGCGACAGCGAGCAAGGTTATCGCATGCTCGCGGAACACTCGCGTGATCTGGTGGTGCGCATCCGCGCAGATGGTCATCGCTTGTACGTATCACCTTCGGTCAAGGAAATTCTCGGCTGGGAGCCCAGCGAAGTGATGCAGCCGCGCTGGGATCTGGTGCATCCCGACGATCACGAGACGTTGATCGCTGCAATGACTGCGTTGTATCACAGCGATGAGACTACCGGCGACATCATGACGGTGATCTATCGGGCGCTGCATCGGGAC
>JAYVLO010000052.1:0-14358 GCA_043759455.1 Pseudolysobacter sp. | reverse complement strand
CGCTCCTGCTGCTCGCCGGTGGTCTTGTCTTTCCACGCTTCCGAGGTCGCGATACGAATGCTGGTGATCGCCGCGCCGCTGGCGGTGTAACGTGTTTCGGGATCGGCACCGAGGTTGCCGACGAGGATGACTTTATTGATTCCGCGTGCCATAAATGATTTCCTTTGTAGCGTTCCAGAAGTGGGTGATGCCTGCCTGAAGCAAGTGATGACGGAAGCGCCCGCTTACACTATTCGGCAATGGCGCAACGCGCCGCGTCACGCCCGCAAGTGCATCATAACAGCCCGCGCGAGGCCGACAAATTCACTGTCGCCAACGGCAGCCGCACACCGGAAAAACGGCAAGTAAACTGGGCCGCAGACAATGCCTGTCTGCGTGCCCGCACGCGCCAGTCGGGCCCCGATCAGCTTTCGCCGGACGGCACCGCACCGCGTTGCAGAATCGGTGAAGCGATCGAATCGGCGGTCAGTTTGCCGTGCAGGATCGAGATCGTCGCCTCGGCGGCGGCGTGTTGCACGATGCGGGTTTTCAGGTCGATGCTGCTGCCACCATCGAGCCGCACGATGCGCACATCCTTGATTGATAGCGGCTGGCCTTTCGCCAGCGTGGTCGCGGGCTGTTGCGGCATTACCAGCCACGCGCTGCCCGCGGAACCCGCGGCGATACGACCGATGCCATCGCCGCCGACCAGCACTGCGGTTTTTTCATCGACGCCGATACCGAAGGTTTTTGCGCCGGGCAGATCCGCGTTGAAACGCGCGACAAACGTGATGAGACGACCGAGACGACTACGCGCGGCAAAATGCGTATCGGTCATGACGTTTTCCATCCAGCGGTAATGCAGGAAATCGCTTTCGAGCGTCATGCTGGTGTTGTACGGATCGGCCAGCGCGTTTTTCGATTCCATGCTGTTGCCGTCGAGACAGGTGTAGCTGTAACGACCGAGAATCGCCAGGCCCGCACTGCTGCCACCGATCGGCCGGTTGGCCGCGAGATGCGCATTGAGCGCGGTTTGCACCGGCGTGCCTTTCCAGTAACGCAGATAATTGCCTTGATCGCCGCCCGCGAGAAAAATGCCATCGGCGCCGTGCAACGCGGCGAGCACACGCGGATCGGACGCTGCTGCGCGATTGTGGAAAACGATGGTCTGCGCCGACGTCACCGGTCCCCACGTGTGTTGGAACGAATCGTCGATATCGCCATCGGTCGGATCGAAACTGTCGTCATTTACCGCGCGCAGGATCACGATATGTCCGCCGCCAGCGTGAGTGGCGATAAAACGATAGGCTGCATCGACCGCGCCACCGCCGCCCATCAGCGCGAGGCCGAATTCGGTATGCGCGGCGCGCGGCGCAGCTGGATCGCCGCTGACGAAATAGTCGAAATTTTTGTCGCGGTAATTATGCGATTTGGCTTTTTCTTCCACCCGCGATGCGTCGATTGGCGCTGCGGCGATGGTTGTTACTGCGGCGCCGGCGCAGACTGAAAATGCGAGCGCAACCGCCGCGAATACGATCGAAGAAATGAATGGCTGGCCGCGTAAACGCATGGTGTCGGTCTCCCTGGTGATGATGTCTCGGTGTCTTTCAAAACTTGTCGCAATGTTGAAGCTGTGTTAGAACATACACACCCTACAATTTTGTTAGAACATTAACTGCATGTGTTGCCGCATGCAATGTCGGCAAACGTGCAAGGCAACTGGGACGGGGCACAGAAGCGAGCGACTGGGCCGGGGCGAAATCAATAAATCCATTGGGGTACATCATGCAAAAGACATTGATCGCGGTCGCCGTGCTGGCCACACTGAGTTGTGGACAAGCGCTGGCCGCCGCCGATACGGCGACCGATCCGCAGGACTCCACGGCGAGCAACGGCTCGACAACGGCCAAACTCGACACCGTGGAAGTGACCGGATCGCGCATTCCGCGTGCGCAGGTGGAAGGCCCGGCGCCGGTGGTTATCATCACCGCCGATGATATCCGCAACAACGGTTATGGCACGGTCGCCGACGTGATGACGGCACTCACACAGAATCTCGGCGCCACCGACAATAATCAGAACACGAACGGCTTTTCGCCAGGCGCGCAAGCGGTCGATCTGCGTGGCCTTGGGCCCAATCACACGCTCGTGCTGGTGAATGGCCGGCGCATTGCCGACTATCCGCAGTCGTATCAGGGCAACAGCAATTTCACCGATATCTCCAATCTGCCGACCTCGCTGATCGATCGCATCGAAGTGCTCAGCGGCAGCGCCTCGGCGGTATACGGCTCGGACGCGATTTCCGGCGTCATCAACTTCATCCTGAAGAAAAAAGCCGACGGCACCACGATCGATTTCCGCGAAGGCGATACCCAGCATGGTGGCGGCAGTTCGCAGCGCCTGCAGATCACCAGCGGTTATTCAAACGGCAATTTCGACGCGATCTTTGGCGTAGAACTCTACAACGCCAAACCGTTGTGGGCGTATCAGCGCAGTTTCACCGATTCGCGCCTGGACAGCCCGGCGACGGGTTCCAAACTGTATGCCGACCCGGTATTTGTCCGTATCAACGAGGATGGAAATTATATCGATCCGGGCAAGGCCACCTGCGATGCGCTGGCCGGTTACGATCGTGGTTCGATCGTCTACGCCTATCGCAAAAATTACGGCAATTATTGCGGCAGCTATAAAGACATCGGCTACGGCACGCTGGAAAACGGCCGCAAGGCGGTCAACTTCTACGGCTCGGCCACCTACCACTTGAACGACAGCATGGAGCTGTTCGCCGATCTGCAGGCCGGCACTTCGCATCAGGAAAGCTATTACACGCCGCTGCAGTGGCAGAACAGCTATCAACTGAATGGCGATTCGGCAACGGTGCCGTTCTACAACCAGGCCACCAGTCAAGTCGAGCAGTGGCAGCGCAAGTTTTTCACGATTGAGGAAAACGGAGGTTTTGATCCCGGCAAGATCCGCATGATCAACAATACCTACTCGCTGAACACCGGTATCAAGGGTTCGCTGGCGGGCACCAACTGGACGTACGAAGCGCTGTTCGGGCATTCGCAAAACCAGCTCGAAAACAAGGAGCCTGCGCTGATTTCAAGCAAGGCGCAGGCACTTTATCTCGGGCCATCTTTGGGTATCGATCCGGATAGCGGCTACAACATCTACAACGCGCCACCTAGCCGCTTGTATACGCCGCTGACAGTCGCACAGTTCCGCTCGATCACGCAGGATTCGGTCGACAACGACAGCAGCCGATCGGAAAATTTCAGTTTCACCGCGACCAATACCGAGCTGTTTACGCTGCCCGCCGGCCCGGTCGGATTTGCCGGCGTCGCCGAATACGGCAATCAGTATTACGGCCTAAAACCCGATCCGCTGTCGCTCGATGGCACGTATTTCGGCCTGCACAACACCAGCGCGGTCGGCTCGCGCGACCACATGGGCACGGGTATCGAATTCAGCGTACCGGTGTTCTCCAAACTCAACCTCAGTGCCGCCGGGCGCTATGACCGCTACGAATACAGCGCCACCACCGCGAGCAAGTTCACCTACTCGCTCGGCATCGAATACCGCCCGTTCGACAGCCTGCTGTTGCGCGGATCGGCCGGCACCGGCTTCCGTGCGCCTGACCTGAGTTATCTGTACGCCGGACTCAGCGGATCGAGTTCGGATGGCACCGATTATTATCGTTGTCGCCGCGACGAGCCCAACACCGGACCGGACTTCTTCGACAACTGCAGCAACGGTGACGTTGGTTACAACGGCCGCAGTCACGGCAGTACGGCGCTGAAGAACGAGACCAGCAAATCGTATACGTATGGATTTGTATACTCGCCGTTGAAGGGCCTGGACATCACCGCTGATTACTACATCATCAAGCTCAATAACGAAGTCGAATACCAGACCACCGATGCAGTGTTGCGCGAGGAAGCCGATTGCCGCCTTGGCCAGACGCCGGGCGGTACGCCGGTCGATATCAACTCGACAAAATGCCAGGAGATCATCAGCCGCGTGGTGCGCAATCCGGCCAACGCCGCGAACAACCCCGAGGGCATTACTTCGGTGCTGGTGGTGCCGATCAACGCGGCGATGGATCGTACCTCAGGCATCGATTTCAACGCGCACTACAAACTCGAAACCGATCGCATCGGCAACTTTGATTTCAATCTTGGTTATACCTACGTGGCGACCCACGATATTCAGCTGTTTCCGGGCGATGCGGTCAATAACGAGTTGACGGATCTGTACAACTACGTGATCCCGCGCGACAAGACCAGTTTTTCGGTGGCGTGGACCTTGGACAAACTGACCACGACGATCCACGGCTCACGCATCGGCGGCCTGCCGAATTACAATGGCACGCAACGGCTCGGCCCGACCTTCGTTTATAACGGTTCGCTGAATTATCGCTTCAACTCGCACGCCGCGCTGAGCCTGATCGTCGACAACCTGTTCGATGCCAAGCCTGGCAAGGACAACACCTGGGTCGGTTATCCGTATTACAGCCGCAGCTGGTACAGCCCGATCGGACGCGCATATTTCGTCGAAATCAACTACCGTTTCGGCGGCAGCGAAGGCAAATAATTCGAGCCACACGATTTGCTGACCTCATCGCTTGGGGATGGCACCGAACGCATCCAGGTTGCATGGCGGTTCCTTTTTTGGCCATTTATACGGCCATACGGGGATTTTTGCGAGCGGCGTGCAGGCTTATGCGTCGCGACCTTTTTTCCGGGGCTGGCGTTGCCGGTGCACACGCTCGAAACCGACGAAGGTCGAACCAAACTCCGTGGCTGCATCAAGTCGTGCGTGAACCGCATCGCCGAGGTGCTCGATCACATC
Source organism: Pseudolysobacter sp. (assembly GCA_043759455.1). GTDB lineage: Bacteria > Pseudomonadota > Gammaproteobacteria > Xanthomonadales > Rhodanobacteraceae > Pseudolysobacter. The sequence continues at coordinate 9,528 of JAYVLO010000052.1, read as the reverse complement.
TTCGAGCAGCAAATTTAGCAGGCTTGAAATCGGCGCGTGGTTGGCCCAAAAGCGCCCCGAATCGGTACGCGCGGGCAGCACGCACGGCGTGAGGGTCGATGCCCAGCTGCAGTACACATCGGTGGCGATGACCAGCGGTATGCCGAGGCTCGACGCTTTCTCGCCGAGCAGGCGGAACCAGCGCGAATAACGCCGGCAATCGACCATCACCACGCAACTGTTGGCGCTGGCCTCGGTGCGCAAATCGGCGAACGCGCGATTTTCAACGGTGATGTAACGCACGCCCGGCCGCACGTAAGCCAGATGATCGGCGAACGCCAGCGCGAGGCCGCGTTCGGTCTGGAAACCCGCGACAAAAACTTTGTCGGCATGTGCGATCAATTTTGCCGCATCCTGCCACGCCGCGGTTTCAGTCAGCGCGTGCACCGCTTCGATCGCTTCGAGTTCGGCTTTCAATGCGCGCGTGCGATCGACGCTTTTCAACACGGTGGGCGACTTCGGCGTGCCGCGACGATTCCACGGCGCGAGATCGGAAACCTCCGAACACATCTCCGCACGCAATTCGGCAAGGCCTTTGTAACCGAGCGCCTTCAGGGTGCGGCCGACCGTCATCGCGCTGACGCTCAGGCGCTTGCCGAGCGAATCCGCGGTTTCGAACGGCAGTTGTTCGGGATGCGCGGCAAGGTGGCTCGCCACCGCCTGCTCGGCCGTGCTCAATCCGCCCAGGCGCTTTTCGATCAGTGCCTGGTACTGGTAATCGTGGACTTTCTCAACGACGTTTTTCTTGGCCATGGATATGCAAAGTGCTCGGGCGATTGCGCTAATGGATCACGGATGCGGCGCACGAAGAGATTATGTATCCGCGCGCGGCAGGGACTGGCGCAGCTGCGAATGCCGCACACCGTACGCAGCATAAACCACGAAGCCGAGTGCGAGCCAGATAGCCAGCCGCAGCCACGTATCGCGCGGCAGGCTCGCCATCAAGGCAATGCAGATGACGATACCGGCGAGCGGGACCCACGGATAACCCGGCACGCGAAACGGCCGTGGCAAATCCGGGCGTCGCTGGCGCAATACGATTACGCCGAGGCAGACGATGGCGAATGCCAGCAAGGTGCCGATCGAAATCAGTTCGCCGAGCAATTGCAGCGGAAATAATCCGGCGATTACCGCCGTGCTAATGCCGGTGACCAGCGTGCCGAGATGCGGCGTGCGCCAGCGCGGATGCACAGCCATGAACAGTTTCGGCAACAGACCATCGCGCGCCATCGCATAGAAAATTCGTACCTGCCCGAGCACCGTGACCAGCAGCGCCGAGATCAATCCGATGACCACGACTGCGCCGATCAGCGGCTTGGCCCAGGCCAGCGCCGGCCCCGCTTGCGCAATCGCGACGTAAACCGGATCGGGCACGTTGAGGCTGCGATAATCCGCCAGCCCGGTGATCATCAGCGCAACCAGCACATACAACGCGGTGCAGATCGCGAGCGAGGCGACCAATGCCAGCGGTACGTTACGGCGCGGGTTGTGCGTCTCCTGCGCCATTGTCGATACCGCATCGAATCCGACATAGGCATAGAACACGATCGCCGCGCCAGTGACCACGCCGCTGATGCCGAAATCGCCGAAATCGCCGGTGTTCGGCGGAATCATCGGTGACCAATGATTACCGTTTGCATAAAACAATCCGGCGATGCCGACGACCAGGATCACCGCAACTTTCGCCACGACGATGATGTCGTTCACGCGCGCCGATGCGCGCGTGCCGGCCAGCAACAAGCCGGTGCACAACGTCACCACCGCGACTGCCGGCAGGTTGATTACCGCGCCGGTAAAAGTCACTCCGGCTGCGGTCACATTGAGCGGCGCCTGCGTGAATGCGGGTGACAGAGCCAAACCGAAATCCGCCGCCATTGAAACCGCATAACCCGACCAACCGATCGCCACCAGCGCGCTCGCGAACAGATATTCCAGGATCAGACACCAGCCGATGATCCACGCCACCAGCTCGCCGAGCGTAGCGTACGCATAGGTGTAGGCACTGCCAGCGACCGGCACCATGCCGGCAAACTCGGCGTAACACAGACCGGCCAGCGCGCACGCAAAACTCGCGAGCACGAACGACACCACCGCCGGGCCGGCATGTTCCGCGGCGACCGTGCCGGTCAGCACGAAGATGCCCGCGCCAATCGTGCTGCCGACGCCGAAGCAGGTCAGGCTGAAAAGACTCAGGCTTCGCGGCAGCGCCGCGCCGGATTCAAGCGCACCGGCGTCTTGCGTCAGCGCCTCGATCGACTTGCATGCGAACAGGCGCGCGATCATTTCGACAACACACGGCCCGGACGTTTTCCGGTGACCTTGCCGTCATTCCAGACGATGCTGCCATTCACGAACACCGTTTCGATGCCGGTCGCAATCTCGCCGGGTTTGGCGAACGTCGAACGGTCGATCACGGTCGCGGGATTGAACAACACCAGATCGGCGATTGCGCCTTCGCGCAGCATGCCGCGATCTTTCCAGCCGAGCCGCTGCGCCGGCAGCGAGGTCATCTTACGGATTGCTTCGGGCAAGCTCAGCCAGTGTTTTTCGCGTACAAAAAGTCCGAGCACGCGCGGAAACGTACCCGCGCCGCGCGGATGTTTTCCGCCGATGCCGCCATCGCTCGCCACCATCACCCACGGGCGCTGGTAGAACGCCTTGATGTCGGCTTCGGTCATCGATTTGCCGATGACGATCGCTTCGGTATCGGCCGCGTCGCCGGCACGAATGATGCGGATGAACATCTCGACCGGTGTGATGTTCGCGCTCTTCGCCAGCGCATCGATCGTGTGCTGTTCGTAGTCGCGGTTCGGCGAAAATTCGGTGATCGTCACGTTGCCCGCGCCGCCGACATCGGCCAACGCACGCGCCACGCTTTGCGCATCTTCGTATTTCTTGTCTGGCACCAGCACCTTGATGTTGGCGTGCCACGCATCGTATGGATAACAGTCGGCGAGAAAATCCACGCCGCGTTTACGTGCGGCTTCGATCACGCGAATGTATTGCGGCGCCTGGCCCCACACGCCGACGGTACCGAGCTTGATATGCGAATGCTCGATCGCAATCTGTGCGCCTTCGCCGATCGCGATTTCTTCGTCGAGCGCGGCAAACGCCTTGTCGGCCTCGTCGCGGATATGCGTCATGTAGAAACCGCCGTGTTTCGCAGCGACTTTCGCCATCGCGATGACTTCGTCGGTGCCGGCATAACTGGCGATATCGTATTCGAGTCCGCTGGACAAACCGATCGCGCCCTCGCGCATGCCCTGCTCGACCAGCGCTGTCATTCTCGCGATTTCCGCCACGGTCGCGGTGCGCTGGTAATCCCGGCCCAGTACGAGTTCGCGCACCGTGGCGTGACCGACCATCACCGCGAGATTCAACGCCGCCGGATTTTTTCGACGCTCGACGATCCAGTCGGCGATCGGCCACGGCGAATCGCCATCCGGGCCGAGGATCGCCGTGGTGATGCCTTGCGAAATCTGTGTCTCGGCGAGCGGATCTTTGCTGATGCCGCGATCGGAATGGTTGTGGATGTCAATGAAGCCCGGCGCGAGCACGAGGCCGCGCGCGTCGATGACATGCTCGCCTGGCTGCGGTTTGAAATTGCCAATCTGCACGATGCGATCGCCGCGGATGCGCACGCTGTTTTGCTTCAGCGGCGCACCGCTGCCATCGGCGAGCTGGGCGTTTACGATCATCGTGCTGTCTGCCGCAGCGGATCGGCTACTGTCTTGCGCCGAGGCAAAAGCCGCACCCAGCAATCCGACAGCGAGTATTGCAAAGCAAAATCGTGACATCGCGCTCAAGCCCAAATCCTCACTGTTTACCTGCTTTCGAGACCACTGATCTTGCCATGTTCGTTTACACGCGCATCGACCAGCTTGCCAATTTATTAGTTAGATAACAGAATAAATTTCTGTGTTGAATGCCACGACGATACTCGAACTCATAGCGGCGCGCTGCATGCAATCACCGGGAAATGTTATTTAAATCACTTTTGTTGCATAAGTTCGATTACACACATTATCATCAAACTCTGATCGCATGCGTCGCACTTGCGGTCATGAAATCGTCAGGGGGGAAAATGCTGCCCGTATTACGAACACCTTATCTGCTGTTTCTCGGCGATACGCCGTCGGCGACCGATGCAAAGACCGCGATCGGCATCGCCTACTGGCGTCGCGAACTTTGTCGCGGCCAATTTCGCCTGCCCGGTTGTCAGACCGATACCGGCCTGCCGGACCTTAGCCTCGAACAGGCCAAAAAACTCGGCGTGCGCAGCCTCATCATCGGCGTAGCGCCGATGGGCGGCGCGCTTCAACCGCACTGGATCGAATCGCTGTATCAGGCGGCGCGACTCGGATTTGATATCGTCAGCGGCCTGCACACGCGGCTTGGCGCGATTCCCGGACTGACCGAACTCGCCGCCACGCATGGCGCCCGCCTGGTAGATGTGCGTGTGCCGCCGGTCGATCTCGCGGTCGCCACCGGTGCAAAACGCAGCGGCCGGCGTTTGATCACGGTAGGCACCGATTGCGCGGTCGGAAAAAAATATACCGCGCTCGCGCTTGACCGCGCACTGCGCGAACGCGGCCGCAAATCCAGTTTTCGCGCGACCGGCCAAACCGGCATCATGATCGACGGCAGCGGCATCCCGATCGATGCGGTGGTCTGCGATTTTGTTGCCGGCGCCGCCGAGTTGTTGTCGCCAGCGAACGATGTCGATCATTGGGATATCGTCGAGGGACAAGGTTCGCTGTTTCATCCGAGTTACGCAGGCGTCACGCTCGGCCTGTTGCATGGTACGCAGGCGGATGCACTGGTGTTGTGCCATGACTTGTCGCGCACCACGATCGATGGCCTCGCGGGCTATGCGATTCCGCCGCTCGCGACCTGCATCGCGCGCTATGTCGAGGCGGCGCAGTTGACCAATCCTGGCGTGCGCTGCATCGGCATTGCGGTGAATGCCTCCGGAATATCCGATGTGAATTTCGCGCGCAGACGCGCGAGTATCGAGGCAGAAACCGGATTGCCGTGCGCCGATCCGATCCGCGACGGCGTGGATCGGTTCATCGATGCACTCGATGCCGCGTTCAGCCCGACAGCCATAAAATGAGTGCGCCGCGATTCACGCGAATCACGCTGCATGTCGTGATCGAAAAATTCCCGTTGCTGCAACCGTTTCATATCACCGGCAGCACGATGGTCGATACCGATGTCGTGGTGGTCACGCTGGAAAAAGACGGGCATGCCGGTCGTGGCGAAGCGTCGGGCGTGTATTACCGCGACAATGACGATGCGCCCGGCGTGGTGCGACAAATCGAAGCGGCGCGTTCGACCATCGAAGCGGGCCTTGATCGCGATTCGCTGCAAAAGCTGCTGCCAATCGGCGGCGCACGCAACGCTATCGACTGCGCGTTGTGGGATCTCGAAGCCAAACTTACCGGTCGCCGCGCGTGGCAGATCGCGGGTCTGGAACCACCGCACGCGTTGCTGACCACGTTCACCGTCGGTGCCAACGCCCCAGAAAAAATGGCCAGCGACGCACGCGCCCATGCGCAGGCCAAGGCGATCAAGATCAAACTCACCGGCGAGGCGCACGATGCCGAACGTGTTCGCGCGGTGCGCGCGGCGCGGCCCGACGTGTGGCTAGGCGTGGATGCCAATCAGGGTTTCACGCCGACGTTGCTGCGAGAGTTGCTGCCGGTGTTGCAACAGGCGCGCGTGGCGTTGATCGAGCAGCCGTTTCCGGTCGGACGCGAAACAAAACTGGAATATCTGCGCTCGCCGATTCCGATCGCCGCCGACGAAAGCGTGCAAGGCCTGGCCGATCTTGCGCGACTCGCAAATCGTTTCGACGTAATCAATATCAAGCTCGACAAATGCGGCGGGTTGACCGAAGGTTTGGCGATGGCGCGTGCGGCACGCCGGCTTGGGCGCGAGGTGATGGTCGGCAACATGGTCGGTACCTCGCTGGCGATGGCGCCGGCGTTTCTGGTCGGTCAGTTGTGCCATATCGTCGATCTCGATGGGCCGGTATTTCTGAGCCACGACCGGCCACATCCGCTGCGTTTCGAGAGTGGTATGGTGTTGTGCTCCGACGAATTGTGGGGCGCGCCGTAGACACGACGTCTTCGATCACGATGTCGCCTCCCGCCAGCGTGCGCCGCCCGCTATAATCGCGGCATTCCTATCGGCAAGGCAGCGCTCTTGAATTCCACCGCAACTCCGACGACTGCCGCATCCGCCACAACCGGATTCGCCGCGGTGCAGGCGCTGGTCGCCAACGACATGGCGGCGGTAAATACGCTGATTCGCACGCGGCTGGCATCCGATGTCGTGCTGATCAACCAGATCGGCGCGCATATCATCGGCAGCGGTGGCAAACGTCTGCGCCCGATGCTGGTGCTGCTCGCCGCGCAGGCCGCGCTGTATGCGGGCGACGAACACATCCAGCTCGCCGCCGTGGTCGAGTTCATCCATACCGCTACCTTGCTGCACGACGATGTGGTCGACGAGTCCGACCTGCGCCGCGGCCGCAAGACCGCCAACGCGGTGTGGGGCAATGCGGCGAGCGTGCTGGTCGGCGATTTCCTGTACTCGCGCGCGTTCCAGCTCATGGTCGAACTCGAACGCATGCGCGTGATGAAAATCCTCGCCGACACCACCAACGCGATCGCCGAAGGCGAAGTGTTGCAACTGCTGCACATCAACAATCCCGATATCGACGAAGCCGCATATCTGCAGGTGGTCGAGCGCAAGACGGCGGTGTTGTTTTCCGCCGCAACACGGCTCGGCGCGGTGCTCGGCGGCCTACCGCACGAGCAGGAAGAAGCGCTCGCGCTGTACGGTTTGCATCTGGGTTTTGCGTTCCAGATCGCCGACGATGTGCTCGATTATGTATCCGACAGCGACACGCTCGGCAAAAACATCGGCGACGATCTCGCCGAAGGCAAACCGACCTTGCCGCTGATCTACGCAATCCAGCACAGCAAACCGGAACAGGCCGCATCGATGCGCCGCGCGATCGAAAGCGGCGGCCTGGATTCATTGGAAAATATCGTCGCCGCGATCCACGATTCCGGCGCGCTGGAACTCAGTCGCGCCAAGGCGCTGGACTATGCCGAATCGGCGAAGAATGCGCTGCGGGTTTTGCCAGCATCCGATGCGCGTGATGCATTGTTGGCGCTGGCGGATTATGCGGTGAATCGCGGGTATTAGTCGGCTACGATATTTCGCTGAGGATTTTTTCGCGAGAAAATAAAGTGATTCTGACTCCCGATCAAAGCGTCGTTGAGAAAGCTGATATGGACGTAGCAAAAGCCTGGGCTGAGGAAATTCGGCAGCGCAAAAACCAACTGGAATCTGGCGTCACAAGGACGACACCTTGGGCCGTAGTTTGCGCACGCTTGAGCGCGTTGTGACAAGTATGACGCGGTGTTAGCTCTTACCGAACAGACCCTTTGACCTGCAACATTTTTCTCGCTCTCGCGATGTCGCTCAAAGCTCGCGCGATGCCCGCTAAGTCGTCTGAGGCATCAGTAAGCCACGCATCCAGATAGGCTTTGATTTCGCTCGGCGTTCGTAGTTGTTCCGCTACGTCATAAGCCACCGTGCTGGTCTTGTTGATTTTTTTCATCTTGAACATTTCAGGCGATCCAGACAATTTTTCGCAAAAACCAGCGGTAGCGTGCGCTACCCGCACGATTACCTCGTCTCGGTAGCGATTTCGTGCGCAGGGCGCACGCTACTCGACTATCGCGCCGTACTTGCTAATGTGAAACCGGTAGCGATACAAGAAAAAGGCAGAAGATAAAGACGACAAGCCAAATGGCGAAGGGTAACCGGACAATCATGGATGGCGCTGCAATCAATCCCGCTGCACTTGCTATGCAACCAATGAATGCCGCCATGGAGACAGCGCCCTGGCTTACACGCCACGCGCCGATTGAGCTGACGAGGCAAAGAAAGCACACAACATACAGTGCCCCCGATGCGATGACGCGAGAGCGACTGGCACCTTCTTCAGGATTCAAGTTCATTTTCTCTAAATCCTTTTAGACCGATTGAGCAAACGAACTTCACCATAAACGGATCACCGCCCAGCGAACGCCTCGCCTAGTAGGTTATGCATCATCACATAAGCACGCTTTGAAACCTTCGGGTCGTACCTGCAGCCTGCCGAATTCGCTTCGGTTTCGGTAAAGCAATGCACCGCACCGCTGAAGTTTACGAACTGCCAGTCGACACCGGCGTCGGTCATTTCTTTCTCGAACCCATCGACCTGCTTGCCGACGTTCTTGTCGTCGGCGCCGTTCAATACCAGCACCTTGGCCTTGATGTTTTTGGCGAGCTCGGGCTTGTCAGTGGAGAGATTGCCGTGGAAGGTGACGATGGCGGCGACGTCCGCACCGGCGCGGCCGAGATCGAGCACCGCCGAACCGCCGAAACAGAATCCGATCGCGCCGATCTTTTTCGCGTCGATCGGTGCCTTGCCGATCTGCGCCTGCAATTGCGCGAGGCCGGCCTTGACTCGCGTGCGCATCAATTCGCGATCGGCGTACAGCGGTTTGACCGCGACCTGGGCGCCGGCGTCATCGGCGACTTTCCTATCCTTGCCATACATGTCGGCGAGGAAAATCACGTATTCGCTGCCCGCGATCATCTTGGCTTTTTCGATCGCGGTAGCATTGATGCCGTACCAGTTCGGCACCATCACCAAGCCTGGCCGGGGCGTTTTCACGGCATCGTCGTAAATTAGCTGACCCTGGAATTCGCTGTCGCCGATCTTGTAGATAACCGGTTTGGCGGTCGGCGCGGCAAGCGCTGATGCAGCGAAAAACGTGGCTAGCAAAACGACCAGATGACGTGATTTCATGGCGAACTCCGGGTTGAGGTGTGACACATCATAAGGTGCTAACGTCTACTCGATGTGATTAGTGTCTACTTGAGCGCGCAGGGTTGTGGCTTGCTAAACTCCGCACGCCGGATCGTCCGGCATGACCGGAGTGGCGCATGAAAATTTTCCGTTTGGTTTTGATATGCGGCGCCGTGATGGTGAGCGCGGGCAGCGCGCTGGCGCATATGAATACCGATCCCGAGGTCAGTTATCGGCAATCGCTGTTTCACGTGATCGGCTGGAATTTCTCGCCGCTTGGCGCGATGAACAAGGGCAAGATTCCGTTCGATGCGAAAGAGGCGACACTGCGCGCGGATCGTCTCGCTGCGCTCGCGCCACAGATTCTTGAAGGTTTCCGCAAGGCGTCGGCGGCCGGTGCAAAAACCGACGCGCAGCCGCTGATCTGGAAACAGTTCGACGATTTCACGAGCAAGGCCAATGCGCTGGTGGAACAGACCAAACTGCTCGCCGAGGCCACACACAGCGGCGATGAAGCAAAGTTCAAAGCGCAGTTCGCGAAGACCGCCGAAGCGTGCAAGAACTGCCACGAAAAATACAAAAAAGACGACGATTGATCGTAGCGCCCCGTT
>JAYVLO010000051.1:0-5554 GCA_043759455.1 Pseudolysobacter sp. | reverse complement strand
CCGAGGCCGGGGATTTTTTCGTTCTCGAAATTGCTGATTGTGACCCACGTCATCGCCACGATCAGAACCACGGTCGTGGTCGAGAACAACAAGAAAATGCGCCAGAACAATTTGCCCATCGTGGTCGAATCCCGATATATCGCGCCAGCGAAAAGCTCGGTAGCGCGCAGCCGAAACCACAAGAATACAGCCTCACACCGCGTGCTGCCGGATCGGAAAAACGAATCGACCTATGCGAAAACGCGAAACAGATAGCCGCTGCGATGAATTGTGCTGATCAACGCTTCGGCTTCATTGTCGCCGCCAAGTTTGCGTCGTACTTTGGAGATATGTACATCGATGCTGCGATCGAACGGTCCGAGCGGGCGGCCGAGCACGGCTTGCGATAATGTTTCCTTGCTGACCACGCGGCCGGCTTCGCGCATCAGGTGAGCGAGGATATTGAACTCGGTTGTGGTCAAGATCACCGGCTGGTTGTAGGCGGTCACGCTGCGCGACGCGGCACGCAAGCTGATCGGGCCGATAATCATGTCGACCAGACGACTGCCGTCGGCATCGCCACCGCGCGCACGACGCAGGATCGCGCGCAGGCGTGCCGCGATTTCGCGCGGATTGCAGGGTTTGGGTACGTAGTCGTCAGCGCCGAGTTCGAGGCCAAGAATCTTGTCGATGTCTTCGCCGAGTGCGGTCAGCATCAGCACCGGCAAGGTGGAGGTGCGGCGCAGTTCACGCAGCAGGTCGAAGCCGGAGCGGACCGGCATCATCACATCCAGGATTAATGCATCGAAGCTGCCTTCCTGCGCGAGCAACAGCGCGCGTTCACCGTCGTGTGCGAGTTCGACCGCAAAGCCTTCGCGCAACAAAAAATCGCGCAATAATTGCGAAAGCTCCTCGTCATCGTCGGCGAGCAGAATTCGCAGCGGAGGGGCGCGTTGCACGGGTACCATTTGAACAGTTTCAACAATCATATGTCTAGCATACGTGCACAGAAGCGCGGGTGAGGCCACTTTCCAATTTGTTACATGTGATCCAGGTCATGCGTTGAAAGTATTCTGCTCGATCTGATCAGCGCGTGCATGCGGAGGAAGTCACAGACATCTGCGACGTCACGTTGATCGGTGCATAACTATCGCGTTCAATGCTCGTAGCGATAATTGATGCCGGCGCGATTCGAGGTCGATGCGCTTTGCACTTCGATGCCGTAATGCTGCGTCAACTTGTAGCGCAGCGTTACCACTTCGCCTGGCGTGAAAATGCCGACGCCGTAACTCATGTACAAACGCGGCGACAGATATTTGCCGACGCTGAATGCGGCACCGCCGAGCGTGGAATTGTCGGCCACACCGATATCGTCCACACCGAGTTTGCCGCCGATGCTTTTTGCGAGCAGGTCGCCACTGGCGGTGCCGAGCGCGGTCGCTGCGGCGCCAAGCCGATTCGAATCGTCGCCCGACGCGGAGCGCAGCGGCTTACCGAGCACGAGGTAGGACAGCGCCTCGGATTGATCCATCACCGGATCCGAATACACCGTCAGTGCGGGTCGATTGGCGGTGCCCTGCACGCGCACGCCGGCAGTGATGTTCTGGTCGGCGAGCCTACGAATCGCGCGGATATCCAGGCCCGGATTATCGATTGGCCCGGCGAATTGCAGGCGGCCATCCTGGATCTGCAGATCCTGACCGTAGGCTTTGTAGGTACCATCGACCTTGATCTGTCCGCGCGCCGATGTCGGTCGCCCGGGCAACTCGGAAACCACGAGCTGGCCCGCCAGTGTGCCGTCCAGGCCAAAACCCTTGAGCTTGATTTCCTGGCCTTGGCGCAAGTCCATGTTGAGCTTTTCGCCTTGACCAAGCTTGATCGTGACGTTCGCGGTAATCGGCAAACTCGCTGCGACCTTTTGCTGATCCTCGCCGACAATCACGATATCCGCTGAACGTTTCGCGGTGGCCGTGCCGCCGCCCGGCAATTTGGCCAGATCGATATCGGCGCTGGACAATTCCACCTCGCCATCGACACGATAACTTTTGCCATCGCCGATTACATTGAGGTCCGGCGCGATCACCGCGCGCGCCGCCGGAATATCCGCAGCGATGAAGTTGTCGCCCTTGATATGCAGCCGCAACGGTGCGTTCGCCGCCACGCCGAGCGTACCCTGCACCGACAACGCACCGGCGCCCGAACCGAGCGTGCCGTCGATCGCGAATTGTTCGCCATCGCTGGAGTTGAGCTTGATCGCACCGTCGTGCAACTTCAGCCCTGCGCTCGGCACTTCGGTGGCGAAATGGGTCAGCGCCAGATCGCCGCTGATATTCGGTTTGCTGCTGCTGCCGCCGAGATGCAGGATGCCGTCGATCTGGCCCTTGGTCGATACGAGCTCGGCTGTGAACAACTCGATGAAGCCGAGGTTTTTCAGCCCGAATTCGATCTTGCCGTTCAAGGCTTGGTCGCTGCCGGCCGCACCGTCCAGAGTGATTTGGCCGTCCAGACGTCCGCCATCATTGAACGCCGCATGCAGGCTGGTGGCGACCTGTTGCGGTGATAAAACCGTGTCGATTGCGAAATTTTCATAGCTCAACAACGGATGCGCCGTATCGTCCGGATAGATGATGGCGCCGCTTGCCGAACTCAGCGTGGCCTTGCCGCTGAGCGCACCGCTGCCGGTTCGCGAGAAGTCGCCATTGCCGTTGATTTCGCCGTTGAGCTTGAGTGTCGATTCCGGGCTTGCGAGTTTCGCCAGCATCGTCAGCGGCAAATGTTCGAGGCGGAACTGGCCTTGCGCGGCGCCGTTTGCCATTTGCGTAGCGCTGATGCACAACGAAGGCGCGCCGCCCTTCAGGCAAAACTCGCCAAGCTGCAGATCGCCTTTGACATACGCGAAGCTGGCCGGTTGCTGCAAAGTCCAGTCGGGCTGATCCTTGATCTGCAGCGAAAGGGCGTTCAGTGCACCTTGCCAATCATCGCCCTTCAGACCGCCGTTCAGCGCCAGATGCGCACTGAGTGGCGTGCCGGTTGCATCGAGTTGCAACTGATGTGCGGCCTGATTGCCGCTGGCCTTCAGGGTGAGATCGCTGATGCTGAATTGCGCCGCGGCAAGCCCATTGGCGTGCAGATCGAGCTGGCCTTGCGGCTTGCTCAAATCGTGTGCGTTGATACGCAGGTTCACGCCATCGACATGGTTCGTGCCCGAGACGATTTTTTGCGCGTCGAGTTGACCGTTCAGATCGAGTGCCGGCCATTTGCCGTTGACATGGAATTGTCCGCGCAGACTGCCCGCGCTTTTCGGCAGCCAGTCGCCGAGACTCGCGATCGCCAGCGTTATGTCGGCGTCGGTCTGTTCGCCGCCGTGGCCGCGCACGCTGATTTCGCTCTTGCCGGAATTCAGGTCGAGTATGCCATCGAGCACGAACTTTGGTTTGATTTTCAGATCGGCGCTGCCGCTCAGCGGGCGTTGTCGCAGGGTGCCGCCAAGCTGGCTGAGCTTGATGGTCGCATCGGGGCCATCTGGCGTTTGTGTGCCTTGTGTGACTAACGAAAAATTGATCAGCCCCGGCCATTCCTTGGCGAACGCGCCGGGATTCAGTTTGTCGGCCTTCGCGGTCAAATCCCAGCCGAGCTGCGGCTGCAAGTTGATCGTGCCGTGGGCGTCGAGCGAACCGGCAGTGCCGCGACTGATATCGAGCGCCTTGAGCGCAATCGCCTGCGGCGTGCCGCTGAGATCGAGCACGATGTCGGCGAGCTGTCCTGGCGGACCGAGACTGAATTTGCCTTGCGCGGCGAACTGCTCGGCACTGCCTTGGACATTGATCTCGCCGTGACTTGCCAGCGTTTGGCCGGCCAGATTTGCCGGCAGCACAACGTCTTCCCAATTCAGTGCAAGTTGCGCGGAAACCGGCTTCCCATCGAGTTTCACTTCGCCCTGCGCATGCATTTTGCCGGCGGTCTCGGGCGTGGTCAAAGTGAGCGCGAGCAGCTTCAGCGTTTGGCCGTTCAAAGCCAATTTGAGCGGATCGAGGTTGATGCGGTGCGCATCGGCGGTCAGCGAGCCCGTCACGTTCGCGCTGCGTTTGTCGCCTTCGCCGCTGAGTTCGGCGGCGAGCGTTTTCAGCGTGCTGTCGGGCGACAAAACATGCGGATCGAAACTCGGCACCGACAAATTCAACGTCCACGGCAATACATCGTTCTGCACCACGTCGACGTGCAGCGTGGCCGCGATCGGTTGCGCCAAAGCCAATGCGGTGATCGCCTTGCGGCCATCGCTGCTCGCGTCGAACGTGCCGAGGTAATGCTGCTCGGCGACATGCCAGTCGAAGCTGAGCTTGCCGCCGCCGCGATACCCGCGTGCATTGGCGACGTGTGCATTCAGATCGACGGAACCATCCGGCGCACGCAATATGAGTTTGCTGATTGCGATTTCGCTACTCGTCCAGCGCGCTGCGGTATCGAGCGTATCCAGCGCAAAAGCCGGTTTGCTATCCAGGGTGATTGCAGCGTGTTCGACATGCAGACGATCGAGCAGAATCGATAGCGGCAACTGCGTCGAAAAAGATTCTGACGACGGTGCAGTGGCGGGCGCAGGCTGCGTCGTCAGAGCGACATTCAAACCTGCAAGTTCGAGATTGCGGATGTGTAGCGTGTTACTCCACAACGGCAGCAGTTCGGCATCGAAGCTCACGCGCGTGATTTGTGCATCGACGCCGGCATCGTGATAACGCACGCCCTCCAGAATCAGCGGACCCGCGAGCGTACCGGATATTTTCCGGATCGCAAGCTTGTCGCCTAGCGTGGCCTGCACGCGCGCGAGCACGAATCCCGAACCGGATTCGGTACGCAGCGCCCACAGCGCCGCAAGCACCACGACCAGCAGCAATAGCGCAACGATGCCGAGCAACCAGCGCACGAATTTCATAGGTCGGGTCCAATTGTCAAGTGCAGTTGCACGCCGCCATGCAGCGGATCGTTGATCGGCGTGCCGAGGTCCACGCGCACCATGCCGACCGGCGAACGCCAGCGCAGTCCGAGGCCGGTGCCGATCTTGAATTTGCTGCCGCCATCGATCGGGGGGGCGCCGAGTGGAGTGCTCGGTGCCGACGAATTGCCGCTGAATGCGTTGCCGGTATCGAGGAATGTAGCAATGCCCCAGGTCGGCGTGAAATAGTGCTCGACCTCGGTGCTGAAGACTGCGAGTTGCTTGCCGCCGATGACTTTTCCAGATGTGTCGAGCGGGCCGATGGTCTGGTAGGCGTAGCCGCGGATCGAGCGATCGCCACCGGCGAAGAAACGCAATTCTGGCGGCAGCTTGTCGAAGTCCGCGACCTGCGTCGCACCGAGCGAGCCGCGCAGGATCAGGCGATTGCTGTCGCCGAGCGCGTGGATATATTTGGCGTCGGCGACGACTTGCTTGAACGTGGTCGCGCCGCCACCGGCGCGTGCGGTGACGGTGAACGAATAGCCGTTGCGCGTGAAGTCGATGTTGTCGGTTTTTTTGCGCGTCAGCGACACTTCTGGATAGAGCAACGTGGTCGTGCCTTGCTGGTCGGCCACGGTGAAATTGCCG